>CACYGB010000074.1 GCA_902773895.1 uncultured Eubacteriales bacterium | reverse complement strand
CGTTTACAAATACTGTTTTTTTGTGTATAATAATCAGGATACACTATCGATTGTGAGGATCGGCATGAAGCTATCGGAAATCACCTGTCCCGAGGATCTGAAAAAAGCACCTGTCCGGGAGCTTCCTTCCCTGGCCCAGGAGATCCGGGAAGAAATTATAAAGACCGTGTCTGTCAACGGCGGCCATCTGTCGTCCAACCTGGGCACGGTGGAGATGACCATCGCTTTGCTGCGGGCGCTGGACTGCCCCGCGGACAAGGTGTTCTTTGATGTGGGCCATCAGTGCTACGCCTACAAGCTGCTCACCGGAAGGCAGGACCGGTTTTCCACCCTGCGCAAGGCGGACGGCCTGTGCGGTTTTCCGCGCCGGGAGGAAAGCGAATACGACGTGATGGACACCGGCCACGCTTCCACGGCCATTTCGGCGGCGCTGGGCATGGCCCGGGCCCGGGACCTGACCGGGGGAACGTACAAGGTGGCCGCCGTGGTGGGCGACGGGGCCATGACCGGCGGCATGTGCTATGAAGCGCTGAACGACGCCGGCAGCAGCAAAACGCCGCTGATGGTCATTCTGAATGACAACGGCATGTCCATTTCCCGGAACGTGGGCGCCCTCAGCCGTCATTTGACCAAGCTGCGCGTCAGCCGGGGCTGGCTGGGCATGAAAAAAACGGTGGCGGATACCCTGCGCAAAGCGCCGCTGGGCAGCCAGGCGCTGTACCGGGGTTTTCAGCGCGTGAAAAACAGCGTGCGCAACGTGCTGGTGAAGGACAAATATTTCACGTCCCTGGGCTTCCGCTATTTTGGGCCTATTGACGGACACGATCTGGAGGGTATGGAGCGGGTGTTCCGCCGCCTGAAGGAAAACGCCGAGCCGGTGATTGTGCACGTGGTGACCCGGAAAGGCTACGGCTTCCGGGATGCCGAGGAAAAGCCGGACAAATATCACGGCGTATCGCCTTTTGTGCCGGTGGACGAAAAGACCGGGCCGACCCTGGGCAGCGCCGCGGGCGCGCATGTGGCTGCCCTGGCGGACAGCCGGAGCGATATTTGCGTGATCACGGCGGCCATGACGGACAGCGCGGGTTTTACCGCTTTTGCCGGCCGGCACAGGAACCGGCTGTTTGACGTGGGCATCGCCGAGGAGCACGCCGTCACCCTGGCCGCCGGCATGGCGCTGGGCGGCATGCGGCCCTTTGTGGCGATTTACGAAACCTTCCTGCAGCGGGGATACGACCAGATCCTGGAGGACGTGTGCCTGCAGCACCTGCCGGTGTGCTTCCTGATGGACCGGGCCGGCCTGGGGGGCGAAGACGGCGCTACCCACCACGGCATTTACGGCGTTTCCATGCTGCGCACCATGCCGGGCCTGACCCTGCTGTGCCCTTGCTGCGAAGCGGAACTGCGGGCCATGATCGATTGGTCGCTGGCCCAGGATGGGCCGGTGGCCATCCGGTATCCCAAAAACTCCAAAGTCAGCCTGCCCTTCGCGGGTTTTTCACCCGGACGGTGGGAGCAGCTGCGGCCCGGTGGGGACGCGGCGGTCATCGGCTGCTCGGCGATCCTGGAGGAATGCCTGAAGGCGGCGCAGCAGCTGGAAAACGACGGGATCCGCGCGGCGGTGTACAATGCCTCCACTCTGTCCCAGGCGGATGAAGGGCTGCTGGCCCGGCTGTCCCATGCGGGGGTGCCGGCGATCACCGTGGAAGAGCATGTGCTGACCGGCGGCCTGGGGACCGCCGCGGCGGAATGCTGTGCCCGGCACGGCTGGGCTGCGCCCAGGATGATGCTGGCGCTGCCCGACGGCTTTGTGCCCCACGGCAACCGGAGCATTCTGCTGCAGCGTTATGGGCTGACGGCGGATCAGCTGGCGGCGAAAATCAGAAAGGCGGTGGGCCGGTGAAGCAGCGGATCGACGTGTACATGGCGGCCAACGGCCTGGCGGACAGCCGGGAAAAGGCCCAGGCACTGATCATGGCCGGCCAGGTGTATATCGGGGAAAAGAAGGTGCTCAAGGCGTCGGAGCAGGTGGCGGATGGGGCGGACATCGTCCTCCGCGGTGTGCAGGACGCCTTTGCCAGCCGGGGCGGCCATAAGCTGGAAAAGGCCATGACGGCGTTCCGGGCCGATGTGACCGGCGCGGTGGCCATGGACATCGGCGCCGCCGCCGGGGGATTTACCGACGTGCTGCTGCGCCACGGCGCGGACCACGTATATGCCATCGACGTGGGGTACGGGCAGCTGGATTGGAGGCTGCGCAACGATCCCCGGGTCACGGTGATGGAGCGCACCAACGCCCGGAACCTGACTGCGGAGGATTTCGACCGTCGGCCCAATTTGACGGTGATGGATGTTTCCTTCATTTCCATCAAGCTGATCCTGCCGGTGGCGGCCACCATCATGGGGGAGAAGGGCCGGTTCCTGACGCTGATCAAGCCGCAGTTTGAAGCGGGAAAAGGCCAGGTGGGCAAGCACGGCGTGGTGCGGGAAAAGGAGATCCACCAGCGGGTGCTGAACGAGATCTGCCTGTTTGCGCCCACGTTCCAATGGCATGTGGCCGACCTGACGTTTTCCCCCATCAAGGGCCCTGCGGGCAACATTGAGTTCCTGGCTGACGTGCGTCCCGGGGACGGCGACAGGATCCCCGAAGAAAGGATCCGGGAGCTGGTGGACCAGGCGCATCGGGAGCTGGATTGATCGCTTCTGTTTATGAAAGAAACCGGGGAGAAAACTGCTTTCTCCCCGGTTTATCTTTATTTCCGTCCGTTATCCCTTCACGCCGCCAAGGGCGATGCCTTCCACAAACTGCTTCTGCAGGAAGATGTAGAGGATAAAGGGGAAAAGGAAGGTCAGCGTTGCGCCGGCCATCACCAGGCCGTAGTTGGTGTCGTTGCGCCCGCTGAGGGTGGACATGGTCAGGATCAGGGTGAACATATTGCTGCGGGTCAGGATGATCAGCGGCCAAAGGAAATTGTTCCACGCGCTGGTAAAGGTGAACACGGTCAGCGTGATCAGCGCGGGCTGCACCAGCGGCAGCACGATGGTCAGGAATGTGCGCACCTCGCCACTGCCGTCGATTTCCGCGGCCTCGATCAGCTCGTTGGGCACCGCCTGCATGAACTGGCGCATCAGGAAGATACCGAACGCGCCCACCATGGGCAGGATCAGCGCCCAGAACGTATTGGACAGGCCTACCCGGTTCACCAGCACGAACATGGAAATCAGCACTACCTGGCCGGGCACCATCATGGTGGCCAGGTAAACCTGAAACAGCTTTTCTTTGCCGGGCAGCGGCTTTTTTTCAAAGCCGTAGGCCGCCATGGCGGACACCACGTCCACCAGCAGGCAGGAGCCCACCACCACGATCACGCTGTTTTTGAAGCCTTCGGCAAAGCCGCGCTTGGTCAGGGCGAACCAGTAATTATAGAAGTCGAACAGGTTGACGTCCTCCAGGTGGATTTTCAGGGTGGTGGCCTGGGTGAAGCTCATCAGCACCATGTAAATCAGCGGCAGAATGCACAGCACGGCGAACAGGCTGCACAGGATAACGCCGATCACAAAGGCGGGGGTTATTTTGTTTTTCATGCGCTGCTCCCTCCTTTGCTCAGGCGTCCTTTTCCCGGAAGAAAAGGTTCTGAACGGCGTGAATGATCAGGATCACGATCAGCAGGCACACGGCCAGGGCCGCGCCGTAGCCGATGCGCTTATCTTGGAAGGCGTAGGAATAGATCAGGTAGGCCACGGTGTAGGTGGCGCGCCCGGGGCCGCCCGCGGTCATTTTGTACACCAGGTCAAACACCTGGAAGGACCAGATGATGCCCAGGGTGACCACCATGTAGGTGATGGGCTTCAAAATGGGCAGCGTAATGTAGAAGAAGCGCTGCACCGGCGTGGCGCCGTCCACGCAGGCCGCTTCGTTGATGTCGACGGAAATGTTCATGATCCCCGCGTAGAAGATCACCAGGAAATACCCCACGTTTTTCCAGATGGCCACCACAGCCACGCAGTTCAGCGCGGAGCTCTTCCTGCCCAGCCAGTTGTAGCCGGGAATGCCAAGGAATTCAAGAATCTGGTTCAGCACGCCCCCGTTGGTTTCGTAAATCACGTTCCACACCGCGGCGCTGGCGATCATGGACGCCACAACGGGGATGAACATCATGCTGCGCAGGGCGCCGCCCAGGCGGTTGCGCAGCCGGCCGCTGAGGAACGCGGCGATGATCAGGGCAAGCAGGGTTTGGATGGGGACGGTCACCGCCACGTACTGGACGGTGTTGATCAGGGATTGGTGCAAATAGGAATTGGTGATCAGCTTGCTGTAATTCTGCAGGCCGATCCACTGCGGCGGCTGGCTCAGGTTATATTTCGTGAAGCTGAAATAAATGGTCATGCAAATGGGGATGAACGTAAATGCCAGCATCAGCAAAAAGCTGGGCAGAATATACACAGCCCCGTAAATCGCCTGTTTCTTTTGCCTTGTCACAGTCGTCGACCTCCCCTATGGGATCCATGGAAGAAGAGGGAAGAGCGGAAGCCCGCTCTTCCCTCGGTTTGGCTGGAAAAACTTATTGACGGATCTGGTCGTTGTAATAGTTCATGGTTTCGTCCAGCACCTGCTGCGGGGTCAGATCGCCCATCAGCATCAGCTGGATGTTGCCGCGCAGGGTCTCCTCGAAGGAGCCGGCGCCTTCAAAGCCGGGGAACACGCTCAGCAGGTCGGCCTGGCCGGTGTACATGGCTTCGAACGCTTCCACGTCCTTGAAGGTGGAATCCTTGGTGATCTTGGGCATGGCGTACACCTGGGTGTGGAAATCATCCATCGCCTTGGCGCCGGTCATGGTCTTCACGATGCCCACAGCCAGTTCGGGATACTTCGTTTTCAGGTTGACGCCCAAGCCTTCGGAGGCAACCTGGGTGGCCATGCCGCCGGGGCCTGCGGGGGAAATGTGGAACGCCCATTCATAATCGCCGAAGGACTTATACTTGCCGGTGCCGTTCACAACCGCGGCCAGCTTGCCTTCCTCGAACAGGCCCACAGCGTCGCCCTCGGCCACGATGGATTCATCAAAGATGCCTTCATCCATGAAGCGCTTGATGTATTCCAGGGTCTTCAGGCCCGCTTCGTTGTTGATGCTGGGATAGCCGTTTTCATCCAGGATCTTGCCGCCGGCCTGTTCGTACATGGGCCAGAAGCAGGTCATCAGGGCGGCGGTGCCGGTGGAAGCGCCCCAGTTCTGCAGGAAGGGCTTCACGTCGGGCTGGGTCGCCTTGATGGGTTGGCACATTTCGATGAAATCATCCCAGGTGGCGGGCAGCTCGGTGATGCCGGAGGCCTTCAGGATGTCCATGTTGTAGAACATGACGCGGGCGTTGCCCACCATCATGGGCACGCAGTACTGTTTGCCGCCCATCTGCAATCCGGTGTTCCAGTACAGGTAGTTGTCGATTTCTTCTTCGGTGAAGTAATCGTTCAGGGGCAGCAGCAGGTTGTTGGCCATGAAGTCATAGGTGGGGCCGTACACCACGTCGGGGCCGTCGGTGCCGGCCAGGGCGGTGTAAGCCGCGGTGTAGTAATCGGTCCAGGGCTTGATTTCCACAATGATTTCGCAGTTGTTGGCCGCCGCGAAATCAGCCAGGTGCTCGTTCCAGAAGGTCAGGTCGTCGGGGCCGTCGCCGAACTGGTAGACGGGAATCCACACGGTGAGGGTGGGCTTGTCTTCCGCGGCCGCGATGCTCAGGCAGGAGAAGAGCATCATGCACGCCAGCAGGATCGCCAATGTACGTTTCATGCGTTCAACTTCCTTTCATTTTTTTGATGCGCACTGCATCTTTTTTCATTATTATACCAAATATGCCAGCCAGCGTCAATGAAATACCGGGGGAAAAACAATTTTTGCGCATAGAGAATTCCGCCGGGCCAGGCGGACATCCGCCCTTTTTTTTCCGGGAAGGCGGCTTCTTTTCCGGCGCCAGGCAAACAAAAAAGGCCCGAAGGCCTTTTTACGGGAAACCCGGCATCAGCCCAGCGGGCGCACCAGGGTGACTTCATAATACAGGGGAGCATAGCCCTGCGGGGCGGATTTGAGCAGTTCCTCCAGCACCGCGGCGTCCTCCACCTTTTTCAGGTTCATGCGGGCGCCGGAAGTGGGATAGGTGGCGCCTTCGGCGGGCAGGCAGCCGTACATGGCCACCAGTTCGCTGCCGTTGTCAATGTTGGCCGTGGTCTGGTTGGGGGACAGGCCCAGCTGCAGGTAATACTTGTCTTCCAGTTTGACGCAGCCGTAGATATAGAAGCCGATGTTGGGGGTGCCGTCGGGATTGACGGAGGCCACGGCATAGAACCCGGAATAGGAATTGATGGCGTTCATCAGTTCATCCCCGTCGATACCGCCGTAAAAATTGTTCACGGAAGCGGAGGTGAAGGCGTCCGGAGCCGTTTCCGCCATGGCGGGCAGCAGGAACAGGCACAGGGCCAGGGTGAGAGAGAGCAGCTTTTTCATGGGAATTCTCCTTTCTGTTTGAAAAAATAGAGAAACCCGGAAGTGTCCGGATGATCCACCGGAAAACCGTTCATTCAGATTCCTCTTCTGCTTTCTATTGTAATTCCTTTCCGCCAAAAGTCAAGAAAGGAAACGAAAAAAGCCTTCCTTCAGCAGCTGGGAAGGGTCCAGCGCCGGGAAGGCCAAAAACACTCCCATTACCGGTGGATCATCAGGGCGTCCGGCAGGATGCGGGCGTCCACCCGGGCTTCTGCGATAATTTCGCCGTCCACGTTGACCCGCATGCCGGGCGAGGAAAAGGAAACGGCTTGCGCCCGGAAATGCTGGGTTTCCGGAAAAGAGAGGATACGGCCCTTCATCAGCCCGATGAGCCGGCTGATCAGGTGCCGCCGGGCGATTTTTTCCACGATCACCACGTCCAGCAGGCCGTCGTCCGCCCGGGCTTCGGGGGCGATGCGGATACCGCCGCCGATGACCCCGCCGTTGGCCGCCCCCACCACAAAGGCGTCCCGGGTCACGGTGTTGCCCTGCTCGTCCGTATAGGTGATGGGAACGGACTGAAAGCGGAACAGCGTCTGGATCACCCCGTACAGATAGGGCAGCAGGCCTTTGCAGTATTTCTTTGCCTTCAGGGCGTAGTCCAGCACGGAAACGTCAAAGCCCGTGCCGATCTCGTTCAGGAAAAGCCGGCCGTTCATTTCTCCCGCATCGGTGGGCCTGGCCGGATGGGTCAGGATGTGCTCCAGGGCCAGCATGGGCTGCATGGGCACGCCCAGAGTTTTCACAAAGTCGTTGCCGGTGCCGGCGGGGATGATGCCCAGCGCGCTGGAGCCGCCCAGCAGGCCCCGGGCCACTTCCAGCGCCGTGCCGTCGCCGCCGATGGACAGCACCGTGTCCGCCCCGGCGTCCCGGGCCGCCTGGGCCAGCGCGGTGGCGTGGCCGGGGTTCTGGGTCATGACCAGGCGGCTGGCCGTCCCCTTTTCATCCAGGGCGCGTTTTACCTGTTCCCCGATTTTTCTTCCGCGCCCGTTGCCGGCCGTGGGATTGCAGATGGCGTATATCATGCGGAAGGTCCTTCTTTCGAATGATGGCGGCAAATACTACGGCGTCCAACGCGCCTTGCCGACAAAAAATCGCCTGCCCTGGATCGGGCAGGCAAGACGCCGCCTGCGGCGGTCAAACGATCTGGGTCCAATGATGGGTGTCCGGCGCAGTGCCCCACTGGATGCCGGTCAGAGTGTCGTACAGCTTCTGGCTCAGCTTGCCGATGCCGCCGTCCGCCACCTGGTACTTGGCGTTGCCCATGCGCAGCTCGCCGATGGGGGAAATTACGGCGGCGGTGCCGCAGCCCCAGGCTTCCTGCAGGGCGCCGTCCTTCAGCGCCTGGCTCAGTTCATCCACAGACAGCAGCCGCTCCTCCACGGTGTAGCCCATTTCCTTGAGCAGCTCGATGCAGCTCTTGCGGGTGATGCCGGGCAGGATGGAGCCGGTCAGCTGGGGCGTGACCACCACGCCGTTGATCAGGAACATGACGTTCATGGCGCCCACTTCTTCAATGTAGCGGCGCTCCACGCCGTCCAGCCACAGCACCTGGGAATAGCCCTCGGCAGCGGCCCGGTCGCCGGCGCGCATAGAAGCGGCGTAGTTGCCGCCGCACTTGGCGTAGCCCGTGCCGCCGCGCACGGCGCGCACGTCCCGGGTTTCGATCATGATTTTTACGGGGTTCAGGCCCTCGGCGTAATACGCGCCCACGGGGGAAGCGATGAGGACGAACTTGGCGTGGTGAATGGTGTGCACGCCCAGGGTTTCATCGTTGCCGAACAGGAAGGGACGCAGGTACAAACTGGTGCCGGGGGCGGAGGGCACCCAATCCTTTTCCATGGCCACGAACTGTTTGAGGGCGGCCAGGGTGAACGCTTCGTCCACCTGGGGCAGGCTCAGGCGCTCGGCGCTCTGGTTCATGCGCTTGATGTTTTCTTCCGGACGGAACAATTGCACCTGGCCGTCGGGACGGCGGTAGGCCTTCAGGCCCTCAAAGATTTCGGCGCCGTAGTGGAACACCGTGGCGGCGGGATGCAGCGACAGGTTGCCGAAGGGCTCGATGCGGGCGTTCTGCCAGCCGTTTTCGCTGTCCCAATCCATGATGAACATGTGATCAGTAAAGATTTTGCCAAAGCCCAGGCTGCTTTCGTCGGGCTTGGCCTTGGGGGCCGCGGTGGGGATGACCTTGATTTCCATGATCAAACGCTTCCTTTCTGGTGGTTTACGCGGTTTCGATGCTATTGGCTTTTTGCAGTTTAAGCAATTCCACGGCGTCCTGCCGCATTTTATATTTCAGGATTTTTCCGGCTGCGTTGGTGGGGAACGCGTCCACGAACTGCACGTACCGGGGGGTCTTGTGCCGGGCCATGTGATCCCGTACGAACTGCTTTAATTCGTCCTCAGTCATGGATTGTCCTTCTTTCAGGATCACCACGGCCATGATTTCTTCGCCGTACTGCTCGTCCGGCACGCCGATGACCTGTACGTCGGACACCTTGGGATGGGTGTAGATGAATTCCTCGATCTCCTTGGGGTAGATGTTTTCGCCGCCGCGGATGATCATGTCCTTCAGCCGGCCGGTGATGCGGTAGTTGCCCTCCGGGGTGCGGCAGGCCAGGTCGCCCGTGTGCAGCCAGCCGTCCTTGTCGATGGCGGACTGGGTGGCCTTGGGCATTTTGTAGTAGCCCTTCATGATGTTGTAGCCCCGGGCCACAAATTCCCCGGTCACGTTGTCGGGCAGATCCGCCCCCGTTTCGGGGTCCACGATCTTGCATTCGATCTCCGGCAGCGCCCGGCCCACGGTGGCCACCCGCACCTCGATGGGGTCGTCGGTGGAGGACATGGTGCAGCCGGGGCTGGCTTCCGTCTGGCCGTACACGATGGTGATTTCCGTCATGTGCATTTTGTCCACCACGTCCCGCATCACGGAAATGGGGCAGGGGGAGCCGGCCATAATGCCGGTGCGCATGTGGGAAAAATCGGTTTTGGGGAAATCCGGGTGCTCCAGCATGGCGATGAAGGTGGATGCAGGCCAGGGCCGGCTTGGGGGAAAAGTAGGGCAGGGGATACAGGCTGGCCCCGTGGGTCATGGACGCCGTCATGGCCAGCACCATGCCGAAGCAGTGGAACATGGGCACCTGGATCATCATCCGGTCCGCGGTGGACAGGTCCATCCGGTCGCCGATGCATTTGCCGTTGTTGACGATGTTGCGGTGGGTGAGCATGACGCCCTTGGGGAAGCCGGTGGTGCCGGAGGTGTACTGCATGTTGCACACGTCGTCCGGCTGCACGCTGTCCGCCCTTCTCAGCAGCGCTTCCCGGGGCGTGCGTTTGGCGCGGGCCATGGCCTGGTCCCAGGGGATGCAGCCCTTCATGGAAAAGCCCACGGTGATGATGTTGCGCAGGAACGGCAGCCGCTTGATGTGCAAGGGGTCGCCGGAGGGCGTGCTGTCCAGTTCCGGGCACAATTCCCGGATGATGGCGGAATAATCGGCGTCGCGCCAGCCCTCCACCATGATCAGGGTGTGGGTGTCGCTTTGCCGGAGCAGGTATTCGGCCTCGTGGATCTTGTAGGCGGTATTCACCGTCACCAGCACGGCGCCGATTTTGGTGGTGGCCCAGAAGCCGATGTACCACTGGGGCACGTTGGTGGCCCACATGGCTACCTTGCTGCCCCGGCGCACGCCCATGGCCATCAGGGCCCGGGCACATTCGTCCACATCTTCCCGGAACTGCTCGTAGGTGCGGGTGTAATCCAGCGTGGTGTAGCGGAAGGCGATCTGATCCGGGAATTCCGCCACCACCCGGTCCAGCAGCCGGGAAAAAGTCAGCTCCACCAGCGCATCCTTTTTGAAAATGTATTTGCCGGTGTGTCGGTTGTTTTCGTACAGGCGCTGCCTGGCCCGCCGGGGATCGCGGCCCAGGGAGCGGGCCAGGGCGGCGTAGTGGGACAGCACGATGTCGCTTTGACCCAGCGCCCCTTCGCCGGGGGTCCAGTCGAAGGAAAAGAACCCGTCGTAGCTGATGGAGCGCAGCGCGGCGAATACGTCGCCCAGGGGCAGCTGCCCTTCTCCCAGCAGCTTTTTGACGGCTTGTCCGTTTTCGACGACGCCATCCTCCAGGTGCATGTGGCGGATGTAGGCCCCCAGGTCCGTTACGATCTGCTCCGGGGTCTTGCCGGCGGCAGCCGCGTCCGCCACGCACCAGACGGCGCCCAGGTAATCCGACGCAAAATGATCCAGCAGGGCCTTCAGCCTGCCCGTATCGGCAAAGCTGCCTGCGGTGGGGATCAGCAGGGTGACCCCGGCTTTTTCCGCCAGCGGCAGCAGCAGCGCTGTTTTTTCCTCGGCTTCAAGGCCGTCAGTGGCAAAGGGAAGCGCCACGAAGGGACAGCGCAGGTCGTGGGCCAGGGTGATCAGGCGCGGGATGTTCACGGTTCTCCAGCCGGCTGCGGCGGTGATGCAGGCGATGTCGATGTCCGCTTCGTTCAGCTGGCGCACCGTTTCGCTCAGCCGCGCAGGGGACAGGGGATCGCCCATCCGGGCAAACCGGGCCAGGCTTTCGGTGGACAATTCCAGCCCCTGATACCGCATTTCCTTGGCCTGGACGATGCATTCCTCCAGGGAAAAAGGCCATCCGCCTGTGACAAAGCTCAGTTTCATACTGCTTTCTCCTCATAGGCAATTTTGTTCAGCGCGTTCAGGTAGGCCCGGATGGCGGCGCCGATAATGTCGGTGGAAATACCCTTGCCGGCGTAGATCTTGCCGTCCTTGCGCAGCCGCACCAGCGCGTCGCCCATGGAGGCCCGGTTTTGGGTCACGGTGGCGATCTGGAAATCGTCCAGCTCGTAATGCCGGCCGATGATCTGCTCGATGGCCAGGAACGCCGCGTCAATGGGGCCGTCCCCGGCGCACAGGCCCACCAGCTGCTCGCCGCCCTTATCCAGGGTGATGTGGGCGCTGGGCGTGATGGTGTTGCCGCTGTTGATCAGGTAATTCTTGAGCCGGTAGGTGGGCGGCACCTGGCGGGAGGAGGTCAGGATCAGCGCTTCCAGCTCCGCCCGGGTCAGCCCCCGGTCCTTGCTTTCCCTCTCGACGGTTTCGCGGATGTGCAGCATGTCTTCTTCGTTCAGCTCGTACCCCAGGGCACGGACGGCGGCGCTGAGCACTTCCTCGGTGGCGCCGGCAGGCAGCAGCACTTCGCTGCCGTCGGACCAGGCGTGGCCGTCAAAGGGCGTCTGCTTGTCGGCTGGCGCGGTCAGCAGGGCGCGCACCTCCTCCGCCGTGCGGTTGACCCGGGTGCCGTCCAGGGCACAATCCAATTGCAGATCGGCGCCTCGGGCCCGAAGGAGCTTGCCCATTTCAGCCGCGTCCAGCGTTTGGGCGTCGCCGTAGGAGGTTTTGATTTCATCGGCCCCGGCCAGCAGTGCGCTGACGGCGCAGGCGGCGGCCAGGCCCAGTTCGTTGCTGCACTGCACGGCCAGGATCACGCCGCTGCCGGCGGCTTCCCGGGCGTCCCGCACCAGGGCGGCCATTTCGTCCGGCAGGGACAGGCCGGCGGAATCGCACAGGGATATGCGGCTGGCCCCGGCGGCGACGGCGGCGCGGATGGCATCCAGCGCGTAGGCTCGCTCCGCCCGGGTGGCGTCACCGCAGGAAAATTCCACGTCGTCGCACAGGCTCTTCGCTTCCTTCACCAGCTGGCCGATCAGCTCCAGCGCTTTGGGCGGCTTGATGTGGCACACGTATTCCAGCTGGGCGCTGGTCAGGGGCATGGAAACGATCAGCCGCGGATGGGCGGCGCCCTTCAGCGCGTCAAAGGTGCGGCGGATGCTCTCCGCAGTCCGGCCCGTTTCGCAGGCCAGCACACTGCGCTTGACCGTGCTGCACAAAGAACGCATCAGCAGCATATCGCCTTCATCGGCGGTCAGGGCAGGGGTTTCCACTGCCGAGGCCCCCAAATGATCCAGCTTCCGGGCGGCTTCCAGCTTCTGGCGGAAGCCCGCTTCCCGGGCAGCGGGGGTGAATAAGGTTTGATCCGAAACAAAAATCTGCCGCATACGTTCCCTTCCTCCTTAAAACAAAAATCCCCAAAGCGCTTGCGCTTCAGGGACGATAAAGCATTCTTTACCGCGGTACCACCCTTGTTACCGTGTTTGCAACGGTCTCTTTCCGGGCCTCTGCAAAGGCCCTGCGCCATGGTAACGGGGCGTGCCGGGGCGCCTTACTGTTCTTTTCGGGCGCTCCGCTCGGGAGTGAGACGGCCTGCCTTTCACATCATGGCTTGCATCAACCGCCATTTTTCTGGGGATGGGGGAAAGGAAGCCTGGTTCCGTCAAAGCGATTAAGATTATTGTAATCGTTTTGCGGAATTTGTCAAGGGAGGATTTGTACTTCTTCTGCATGCCGCATCCGGAAAAAAAGAAACCAAAAAGACGGAAGCCGCAGGGGCTTCCGTCCGTTTATTCAGGCGCTTATTCCACCGCGATCAGGTAATAATACAGCGGCTGACCGCCCTCGTGTACTTCCACGTCGCAGTCGGGGCACAATTCCTCGATTTCCGCGCCCAGGGCCTTGGCGTCCTCTTCTTTGGTATCGGCGCCGTAGTAGATGGTGATCAATCCGTCGTCCTCGGTGACGATTTCCTTCACCAGGTCGATGGCCACGTCGTGCACGCTGGAAGCCTTGAACTCCACCTTGCCGTTGTGCAGGCCGATGATGTCGCCCTCGGCGATATGCATGTTTTCAAATTCGCTGTCCCGCACGGCGTAGGTGATGGTGCCGGTGCGCACCCGCTGGGCCGCTTCGTCCATGCGCTGGGCGTTTTCTTCCGCCGTCAGATCGGGCTGGAAGGCTACGGCCGCGGCAATGCCCATGGCCACATTTTTCGTGGGGATCACCACCACGTTTTTGTCGGACAGCTCGGCGGCCTGCTGGGCAGCCAGGATGATGTTGCCGTTGTTGGGGAAGACAAAGATGGTTTCGGCATTGACGGAATCAATGGCCTTTTGCAGATCCTCGATGGAGGGGTTCATGGTCTGGCCGCCCTCCACGATGCCGTCCACCTGCAGGTCCTTCAAAATCCTGGAGAAGCCTTCACCCAGGGAAACGCTGACCATGCCGTAGGGCTTGGGCGGCTCCGCGGCCTTGGCGGCCTCTTCGGCAGCCCGGGCCGCCTCTTTGCGCGCAAAGGCGATGTTTTCGATGGACAGCTCCGTCAGCTCGCCCAGCTCAATGCCGTATTCGATGGCCTTTTGCGGCTCGTTGGTGTGGACGTGGGCCTTGATTTCGCTCAGGTCGCCCTCCACCACCACGTAATCGCCGATGCGGTTCAGCCGGCGGCGGAAGGTGTCGATGTCTTCCTCCTTCACGTCCTTTTCCAGGTCCTTGACCAGGAACTGCACGTGATAGCCGAATTTCAGGTTTTCGATGGCGTCGTGGTTGTCGGTGAATTCCGCTTCCTGGTCGGCCACGGTATCTTCCGGAATCAGGTCCTCGATGCTTTCGCCCCGCAGCACGGCGGCATAGCCGGTATAAATCAGCAGCAGGCCGCGGCCGCCGGCATCCACCACGCCGGCCTGCTTGAGCACGGGCAGCATTTCAGGCGTGCGCTTCAGGATGGCTTCGCCGCTTTGCAGGATGGTGTTGAACAGCGCGTCATAATCGTCCGGCGCGGCCTGGGCCTGGCGCACGGCGTCCTCCGCGATCACGCGGGCGACGGTGAGGATGGTGCCCTCCTTGGGCTTCATTACGGCCTTGTATGCCGTTTCAGCGCCCTTTTGCAGGGCGGCGGCGAACTGCACCGGGGTGATTTTTTCCACGCCGGCCAGGGCCTTGGAGAAACCGCGATACAGCTGGCTGGTGATCACGCCGCTGTTGCCCCGGGCGCCGCGCAGGGCGCCTTTGGACAGGGCCGCGGCAGCTTCGTCCGCCCGGGCGAACTCCTTGGAGTTGACTTCCCGGGTGGCGCTGGCCATGGTCAGGCTCATATTGGTGCCTGTGTCGCCGTCCGGCACGGGGAACACGTTCAGGGCGTCCACCGCTTCCCGGTTTTTTTCCAGCAGGGCTGCGCCGGCCAGCACCATTTCCCGCAGCAGCAGCCCGTCAATTGCCTGTACTTGAATCAAGGGTTTTCCCTCCGTTCCATATGCGGAAAAGCTCCGCGCTCAGTAAATTATACGCGGATCCCTTCTACGGAAATATTGACGGAGCGGACTTTGACCCCCGTCATGCTTTCCAGCTTATAGCGGACCACTTCCACAATGGTCTTGCAAACCTCGGCAACGGAAATGCCGTATTCCACCACGATGAACAGATCCACATCCAGCTGATCGTCCACCATGCGCACCTGCACGCCCTTGCTCAGGTTTTCCCGGCCCAGCCATTCCACCAGGCCGTCCTTGGCCCGCTTGGAGGACATGGCCACGATGCCGTAGCATTCCAGCGCGGCATAGCCGACCACTTTGAGCATTACATCTTCGGAGATGTAGATGGTGCCCATGTCATTTTTCACTTTGCATTCCATTTTGCTGAACCTCCTTAGCCGGTTCTGCCCCCCAAAGAGATATTCGGGGACAATCTATAGTATAATGTATTTTGGCCCGGGATGCAAGCGTTGAATTCATTTCTGCCGGAAAAATTGGGCTTTTTTCGCTTTTCGGGCATAAAAAAGCCGGAATATCTTCCCGATATTCCGGCTTCCGCCGTCATTTTGCGCTTTTCTTCGCGCTGTTCAGGGCGGCCATGAATTCCTTGGAAATGGCATCGGCGATTTCGTCGCGGCGCTCCGTCAGCGCCTGGGTGATCACCGCTTCGCTGCCCCGGGCGTGAATGACCGGATTGCCGGTTTTCTGCTCGATGGGCCGCACCTGGGAAAACAGGAGGAATTCGTGGGGCGCTTCCCCGGGCGTGACGCCGATGGTGAGCTCGGTGAATTCCTTGTCGGAAGAATGGCGGTACACCTTGGGCCAGCCGCTGCGGCCCAGCAGATCCAGCAGGATGCCCGGCAGTTTGGCCTGGCGCTTGCCCGCCTAGCAGGCGATCCGCTCGGTCAATCGCAGCTTGCGCAGCGCGGGCCCCAGGACGGCGCCGCCGGTGACGAACAGCAGCAATCCGCCGCCGATCAGCAGGATGGTCAGCACGTTGTTTTGATGATTGTTGGCGTTGTAGATCAGGATGCCCGGCACCAGCAGCAGAAGGGAAAGCAGGGAATTGAGCAGAAACCGCATCAGGGGATGCTGCAGGATTTTGTCCAGCACGCTGGCTGCCTTGGAGGTTTCGTACACTTTGATTTCATAGGGGAGAGGAACCTTCACAAACGCCATGGAAAACAGCTCCTTGATCCATTTTCGTTCCCAACCATGATAAGCCAGGCAGCCGCCGGATGTCAAGGAAAACACAAAAAAAGAGCAGCCGGGTCTTCGGCTGCCGCCTGTATGACGATGAATGGGGAAACGGCCTGACGGAGCGCTTTCTGGATGCAGGGAAAAGCGATCGTACACGGCCTTTTCCCTTGCGTCATCCGAAGATAAGAAGGGAAATGCGTTTTGCCGGACAGGTTTCCTTCCGGATACCTGATCAGCTTTTCGGCGGAGGATTTGGCGCGCGTGATTGCGTGCTGCGTCAGGGTAATCCTTCCCGAATCTTTGTTTCGTCAAACGCGTCCCGCGCCTGGAGGATGCCGTCTGCGATCACCGGGCCGATTCCCCGGATGCGCAGAAGATCCTCTTTCGACATGGCGCGCAGCTGCGCAAGCGCCGTCACGCCGGCCTTCAGCAGGCAGCGTTTTGTGTGGGTGCAGGTCAGCATCCGGTCCAGCTCGGAAGGCGTAAGATCGGCACAGGTTTTTCGGCCGGGGTTTTTCATGACGCGGCTTTCCTCCTTTCCTTCGCGGAGAAAATGAGGACGAAGAATCCTTCGTCCTCAACGATTATTCCCTCCAGAAGCACCGAACAAGCAGGTCTTTGAAGACCATACGTGTCAGGATACTTAAAGGTGCCAGTAATGCTTTGAACTCAGCGTGAAATATGGAATTGTAAAAATCCCAATTCCGAACGCGCATAATAACAGATGCAACAAGAAACTATGTCCTGTCTGTTTCTGACTGGTATAAGTGATTACTGTCCTTTTGGCCATGCTATCACTTTCCGAAATTGAATGGTGCTTCCTTTGACCATGCCAAGCATTCCAGTTCCTTGCCGGTGATGGCATCGGTCGTCACGATAAGCATTTGCATCCTCCACCATTTCTGCCCAGCGGCTGCTTTCTTTCCTGAAATACCTGTCCAGCAGGCCCTGGAAGCTCTTTCCGGACCTTATCGTTCAGAAGTGTTTTTCCGGATTTCATCTGTGTTCTCAATCAACTGGCCGAATCCGTAAGCGAAGAAGGAGCCGATCCAGGATGCCAGAGAACCAAAGATGAGCGTAATGACGCCTGAAACAATGGACTGTTCGGTCCCGTTGATGATGCCGAAGATGCCGGCGATCACCGAAATGATGATGCCCAGCCAGCAAATCACTTTTGCAAGCGCCTTGATTTTCCCGCCGATATTGTTGAACATATGGCATTACTCTCCTTGTTAAAGATTACTTCCCGAAATACCGCTTCAGCAGGCCCTCAAATCCCTTGCCATGACGGGCTTCATCGCGCCCGATACAGCGTTAATACATGAACTCTGATAAAAAGGTTATTGCATCGAACTGCAATAGCCTTTGTGAATAATTCCAATGACAATTATTGTTTATATCCAACAATGGAATATAAAGCTTCCATAGCCAGTTTCCAGTTTGTAGTGTCCTTAATATCAATCAAATCAAGTGCTTTTAGAATCAAAGGTAATGCCGTTTCATAATCATTCAAATAATAATA
>CACYGB010000073.1 GCA_902773895.1 uncultured Eubacteriales bacterium | reverse complement strand
TTTCTCCTTTCATTTTTCCATGGGGATGATGGTATCGTTCCATTGTGGCAGAATCCATGATGAACCGTTTTTTTCGGCGATCCCCCCCTTTTGGGTGGAATAGAAACGGAGAATCAGGTTTACTCATAGATGGACGATACAGAGCAGACCTGGATTTCAAGCACCTGCACTTCGCCATCGGCAAACAATTTGATTTCCTGGGCGGTCGGGTCTGCGTAAGAACGAACGCTGATGGCCTTGTCCGAGTTAAAGTAGCCTTCCACCAGGGAGCGGTCGATGAAGATCTCCATGGTGAGCTTGCCGTCCTTGAGGGGCACTTCGCCCTCCACCACGGACGCCTTGGCGTCCTTGGCCCGGTTGCTGGTGAAGCCGTCCATGGTCTGTTTGGCGGTGTAGTAGGTAAAGGAAGTGTAATTCCTCCGGCCCTGGGCTTTGCAATTCAGGCCGAAATTCTGCTGATCTTGCGGCGCAAGCACGGCTTTGATGTAAAGCAGATCGCCGCTCACGTTTTTGAGCGCTTCGTTGGCTTCCTCCATGGTGACGTCTTTCAGGGAAAGCAATTCTTCATTCAGCAGCTTATAAACCCTTTCGTCCGGCACGATGCAAACGCTTGTGCCGTCGTCATTGAGGAAAATGTTTCTCGTCAGGCCCACAGAATGGGCCCAGCCGGCGGCTGCCTGTTCCGGGCCGGGGCGCTGGTCCTGCATGATGGAAAACATGCAGACGTTTCCTGTGACCGGGTCCGGCAGCACGCTGGGGCCGGTGAATACGTTGCCGCCATAGTCCAGCAGCTTGGGGAGAGCGAAATCATCGTCCGGGGTGAATTTGCCGCTTTCCCTGTCAAAATCGCCCAGGAAGTAATACACCTTGTTGTCCGCGATGCTGGCGGGAGCGGGGGAGATGAAGAAAGCGTACTTTGTTTTGTCGCCCGCCTTGTTCGTCAGGGGCAGCAGGATGGGCAGTTCCCAGCTGGTGCCGTAAACCACAGACTGGTTTTCCATTTCATAGATCGGCCCTTTGTACTGCCAATCCATGTCGATGGTGCCGTCGGGCAGCACCTCCAGCCGATCCGTCACATACAAGAGGGCCGTACCGCCGCCTGCTTCCGTGCCGGAACAGACCAGCATATACCAATCGTCGCCCTCTTTCCAGATGTGCGAATCCCGAAACTCGCCCGCTTTGCCCTGGCCGGGCTGCTGGGCAATGGCCAATTCGGGATCGATGACCCATTCGGTCAGCTCCGGGTCGTTCAGATCGGCGGGATAGGCCGCGCCGATATTCTGGTTGGAAATCAGGCCGTCTTTGCGGAAGCTGTCGTTGCCTGCGGTAAAGAACAGGATGGGCACGCCGTTTTTATCCAGGGCCGCGCCGCCGGACCACACGCCGTCGGGAACGACGCTGTTTTCCGTGGGCACGATGGCGTCCCGGATCTGCCGCCAATGCACGGTATCCTCGCTGACCAGATGACCCCAGCAGATATTCCGCCAATAGGTGCCGATGGAGTTGCTCTGGAAGAACAGGTGATACAGGCCGTTATAATACACAGGGGCATGGGGCTCGTTCATCCAGTGCTGATAGGGCCCGCCGTGGTACTGGGTTTTGTAAATATCCCCAGTCAGGATATTTTCCAGGCCGATTGCTTCATAGGGGATTTCGCCGGGGGCCTTATCCGCCAATGCCGCGATTTCCTTTTCGGACAGCGCTGTGCCGTACAGGCACAGTTCATCCATCAGGCCCGAAAACATTTGATAGTTTCCGGCGGCGATCTGCTCGCCATAGGCGTTTTTGCCGATGAGCAGCATTTCCTTCACCGCCGGCGCGATTTCGGAATCATCAAATACGGGGGAGGAAGCGACCATTTCCCCATTCAGGAAAATGGACATGGCGTCCTCGTCCCCGTCAAAAACCGCCGCCACGTGATTCCAGGCGTTTCGTTCCAGCCGGGCGTCCTTGGCCCAGAGGGTGAACCAGTCATCCCCGGTGCCTACCTGGAAGCACAGCCGTCCGAACCGCTGATAACCCAGCAGGAAGCCCAGGTTTTCCGGGTGATAATACTGGCCGACAAGGGCGGTCACGTGCGCGTTGCCGGCGGACGCGGCGTTGGGATCATCCCATTCGAAGGCCCGGGGCGCTACCCATACGCTGATGGTCAGTTTATCGCCTGAAACGCAGATGTCCTCCGGCGCATAGGCCACATAGGTGGACGCGCCGTCAAACAGCAGCGATCCGCCTTCCACGCCGATACTGCGCCATTGCGGAGCCATACTGTCGGTGTAGGCGGGAGCCAGGTACTGATACTGAACGTTTGCATCCTTCAGGTGTCCGCTTGCGTCCTGAACGGACGCGCCTTCCCCTTCATCAAAGGGAAGGTACAGCATTAGCTCGTCCTGCTGCGCTGTCTGAGCAACCGCAGAGGGAATCAGCAGCGTCAGGATCAGCAGCAGCGCCAGCAATCGTTTCTTCATCTGTTTTCCTCCTGACAATCGGCCGAAAGAACAAACGGTATTATTTCAAATGATGCGCTTCAACGGATACGCTCAGCGGGGCGTCGGCCGCAAAGGTGATGCCTTCCGCTTCCAGGGGCGTGGGGATCAGGGAGGTGACCACCCGCTCCCCGCCGTTGATGAACAGCTCCACGCTCTCCTTGTCCAGAAGCAGCCGCAGAGTCAGCGTCCCGTTTTTCATTTCCGCCTTTACATGGCGGGTATGGGCGATGTCCCGGTGGGAGCCGCCGTGGCTGCTGTCAAAGACCAGTTCCCCCCGGGCCAGGTCGCACCGGATCTGGATATAGTGGCTTTCGTCCTTCGCCACATGCAGGGTGAAACGGCGGCAGGCGCTGTTTTCCGCCTGAAGGGTAACGGTCATGTCCAGCATCCGTCCCTGTACGCCGGGCAGGGAGGTTTCTTCGCACACGGTGACGCTTTCGTGAACGACGGTATCCTGCCACATGCTTTCGATTTCCCGGACCGGCCGCTGGCACAGCCGCCCATTTTCGATGAACACTTCCCGGGGCATGCTCATCTGGGCATACCAGGGATGGCGGCGGGGCGCTTCCTTGCAGGTTTCCCAGTTGTCCATCCAGCCGATCATGATGCGGCGTCCGTCGGGGGCCAGGGTGGTTTGGGAGGCGTAATAGGTCAGGCCGTGATCCACGGGCTGGATGCTTTCCCGGAGGAAGCGATGCTCCTTCTTGTCATACCGGCCCAGAATGGCCACGGTGCCGTAGCCCGCGTGGAATTCCTCCCGGGCGTGCATTTCCTGGGGGCTGACCAGCAGCACCTGTTTTCCGTCCAGGGGGAAGAAATCCGGGCATTCCCACATTCGGCCGTATTCGCTGCAGCTGGCGTCCAGTTCCGTCACGAAATGCCAATCCAGGCCGTCCGGGCTTTCCAGCAGCAGGATGGCGCCCTGCTTTTCTTCGTGCCGGTTAGCGGCCACCATATAGTACAGGCCGTCCTCCCGCCAGATCTTGGGATCCCGGAAATCAAATTCACTGTACCCTTCCGGCAGATGGGCATGGCGCACCACGGGGTTCAGCAGGGATTTTTCAAAATCCTTGCCGTCGCCCACGGCCACGCACTGGGCCTGGGTTTCCCGGCGGAAGGTGCCCGCGGGCTGCACGCCGGTATAGCACAGCAGCAGCTTGCCGTCCGGCATCTCCACCGCGCTGCCGGAAAAGCAGCCGCCGGCGTCCGCGGCGGTATCGGGAGCCAGGGCGCAGGGCATATACGTCCAATGCAGCAGGTCATCGCTCACAGCGTGGCCCCAGTGCATGGGGCCCCATTGCCGGGAGAAGGGGTGATACTGGTAAAACAGGTGATACTGCCCCTTGTACCAGCAAAACCCGTTGGGGTCGTTCATCCAGCCCACCAACGGCGTCAGGTGGAACAATGGGCGTTCTTCCGCGGACACCTTCATGGATTGCTCCCGCTCATATTCTCTCACCCTGTCCAGGGGCGTTGGATTCTTGCTCATAGAAACCTCCTGCACGAACCGACCGGATATTGCTGGGGGGAACCTCTCTTTGGAATAGCTTCGCACGTCCTGTGCTATGCTTATCCGCGCTGTGGCTTTCAATTGCCTGGCTAACAGCGCGCCATCGCGTCCCGCTGGGCCGCGCGGCTGAAAGAGCGGTTCCCCCCAGATCCCCCTCCGAGAAAGGCGAATGGGGGAATATCTCATTTCTGATTGTGTCTTTTTTTGTTTGTCAATGGTTTGACATGAATTTTTGGAAAGCCGGAGACCGGCTGCCCGGTCTCCGGTGTGATGGCGCGATTACTTCGCGGCCAGGTAGCGGTCGTAAACGGTCTGGTAGATATTCAGCAGATCGCTCATGCCGCAGCGGTTCAGGTAGTTCTTGTAGCTTTCCCATTCCGCGTCGGTGGGGCCGCCGTTCTTCAGCCACAGGGCTTCCTGCTCGGAAACGGCGCGCTCGAAGTCGGCACGGTAGAAGTCGATGTCGTCCAGTTCCTCTTCGGTGAACACGCAGTCCTGGGGATAGAAGGTGAAGTCGCTCACATACTGGAACCAGAAGTCATAGGTGTCCGCCAGGCGCTCCATGGCGCGGTCTTCCATGTAGAAGTATTCGTTGTAGTATTCGGACAGGATCAGCTTGGGGCCGGCCACTTCGTACTGGCCCTTCAGTTCGCCGGCAGATTTGCCGAATTTCTGCTGGGCTTCTTCGGTGGTGATGGATTTCCACATGCCCTTTTCATCCTGCTCGGTGAAGTACACGCCGATGGGGCCGTACTGCAGCTGCATCACGATGTCGCCCTGGTACCACAGGTCATAGAAGGAAAGCAGCTTGGCGGGGTCGGCGCAGCGGTTGGTGATGGACAGCTGGCCGGAGTTGGTGGCGCCGCCGGTGCGCAGGTTCACGTTATGGGTGCCGTCGGGGCCGTCCAGAATGGGCAGATACACATAATCCTTGGCATACTTGCCGGTGATTTCGGGGATTTCCCACCAGGTGGTGACGCCCACGCGGCCGCCGGAGCACTTGGCGATCAGCTGGTTGGTGTCCTGGGAGAACATTTCCAGATCCATCAGGCCTTCCGCGAACCAATCGTGGAAATAGGTGAGGGCAGCGCGGTAATTGTCATCGTCGGAGAGGAAATTCACTTTGCCGTCCGCGCCCACAACCAGGTCGGCGCACACGTCGTTGGGCCAGTTGGTGAAGCCGAAGCCCGCATAGAACACGTTCTGGCCCCAGCACCACTGGTCAAAGCCGGTGCTCATGGGAATGGTGCTGCCGGCGGCCAGGCCGTAGACCTTGGCGGCCATGTCGTTATCCTTGAAGGCCTTCAGGGCAGTGTGCAGCTCTTCCAGCGTGGTGGGAACAGCCAGGCCCAGGTCGTCCAGCCAGGCCTTGTTGATCATGGAGAACTGGGGCACGGAGAAGATGGAGAAATCCTTTTCCCGGCCGATGCCGGCGGTGCCCATCTGCTCCCCGGCAGGCAGGCCGTAGATCTTTCCGTCGCTCATGGTGATGGCAGCCTTGATTTCGGGCTTCTCTGCCAGAATGGCGGAAAGATGGGGCATGATTTCGGGGGTGATGTAGGGGGTCAGGTCGATGAAGGTGCCGGAGGAACCGTAGCGCATCAGGTCATAGTTGCTGAAGCCGATGCCCTGAAACGCGTCGTAGGGGTTGCTGCTGGTGGCGTTGCCGCTCAGGCGGGTGCCCACCACTTCGCCCAGGCTGTCAGACCAGGTTTCCCATTCGATCTTGATGCCGGCCTGGGACTGCAGGTTGTTGAGAACTTCCTTGTACTGGTAATCGTCGGACAGGGCGGACCGGGCGGAGAGCACCTTGAAGGTGGGTTCTTCCGCGGAGGCGATGGATGCCATGGACAGCACCATCATCAGAGCCAGGAGAAGAGATACGAACTTCTTCATGGGGAATCCTCCTTTTGAATTGGTTTATTTTCTGCGCCATTCACGGGCGCTGAGGAACGTTATCGATAGAATCCGCAGCCTCAATCGGCGAGGCTGCCCTTCATGGGCAGACCGCTTGTTTCGGCTGATTTCACCGCCGGTTTTTTGCCGCCACAGGCAGCAATCGGCGGTTCATCCCTTGACCGCGCCGGCCATCAGGCCCTTTTCAAAGTACTTCTGCACGAAGGGGTAGATGATCAGCATGGGGGCTGCCGCCACGATGATGGAGGAGAACTTGATCATTTCGGTCATCTTGTTCAGTTCCGCGTAGCCGCCGGAGATCATGCTGGCTTGGGAGGCGGAAGCAGAGGACTTGATCAGGATGTTGCGCAGCACCAGGGGCAGGGGAGCCTGTTCGTTGGTCATGTAGATCAGGGCGGTGAACCAGTCGTTCCAGTAGGCCACCATGGAGAACACCACCATGACGGAGAGGATCGGCGTGGACAGCGGGATGATCATGGAGAAGAAGATGCGGAAGTGGCTGGCGCCGTCAATGCTGGCGGCTTCCTTCAAGGCCCCGGGAATGCTGTTTTCAAAGTAGTTCCGGGCAATGATGGCGTTGCTGACCGCCACGCCGCCCGGCAGGAACATGGCCCAGATGGTCTGCATGATGCCGGTCTTCTGCACGATCAGGTAGGTGGGGATCAGGCCGCCGCCAAAGTACATGGTGATGATGAAGAAAATGCTGACGACCTTTTTGAAAGGCAGATCCGGAACGCTCAGCGGGTAGGCCACCAGGTAGATCAGCGCCACGGAGTAAATGGTGCCGACCACCGTGTACAGGATGGAGTTGCCGTAGCCGCGCACGATGTTCTGCTCGGCGAACACGGCCTTGTAGCCGTCCAGCGTCGCCTGGCTGGGAAGCAGGAAGGTTTTGCCGGCATACACATCGTAGGGATCAGAGAAAGAAGCAACCAGAATGTAGTACAGCGGGTAGGCCACGATCAGAAGAATGATCACGGAGATGATGACCAGGACGATGTCGCTGGCGCGGTCGCTCATACCGCCCAGTTCGCCCTGCTTTCTTTTGGAAAGAACAGACATGGCTGATTTCCTCCTCCCTTCTCACACGAAATTGACGTCGCCGAATTTCTTGGCGATCCGGTTCACGATCAGCAGCAGCACGATGTTGATGGCCGTATTGAACAGGCCCACGGCGGTACCCAGTTCATACTTGGCGCTGACGATGCCCTGCTCGTATACGTAGATGGCGATGATGTCGCTGGTGGCGCGGTTCAGGTCCGTCTGGAGCAGGTAGGCCTTTTCGAAGCCCACGCTCATCAGCCCGGAAACGCTCATGATCAGCTGCAGGATGATCATGGGCAGCAGGCAGGGAATGTCGATGTGCAAGATGCGCTGGAACACGGACGCGCCGTCCACCTTGGCGGCTTCGTACAGGGAGGCGTCCACGCTGGACAGGGTGGCCAGGTAAATGATGGTGCCCCAGCCTGCTTCCTGCCAGATGCCGCTGGCCACGTAGATGGTGCGGAACGCGCCGGCTTCTGTCAGGAAGTCGATCTGCGTGCCGGCCAGCAGGTTGATCAGGCCGCCGGAGGGGGACAGGAAGATGCGCAGCATACCGCAGATGACCATGGTGGAAATGAAGTGCGGCGCGTAGATCACAGTCTGCACGGTGCGCTTGAGCCGTTTGAACCGCAGCTGGTTCAGCGCCAGGCTCATGATGATGGGCACCGGGAAGCTCCAGATCAGGCCGTAGAAGCTCAGCTTCACCGTGTTCCACAGCATCCGGTCGAAGGTGGGCGCCCTGAAGAAGCGCTCAAACCACTTCCAGCCAACCCAGGGACTGGCGGTGATGCCCAGACCCGGATTGTAATTGCGGAAGGCGATCTGGATGCCGTACATAGGGCCGTACTTGTACACGATGGTGATCACAACGGGGATCAGCAGCAGGACGTACGGCTGCCAGTTGTCCGCGATGCGCCGTCCCAGGCTTTTCCGGTGCACTTTCCGGGACGGAGCGACTGTTGAGGTCATAGCCATTCCTCCTTCATAGATTTTCACGCGTTGATTCATGATTCGTTTCATGAATTTTCTATATCATAGCATAGCGATTTTTCTTTGTCAATACGATTTTTCTTTTTCTATATCGTTTTCGGACAAAAGATCCATGCCGAATGGCGGAAAAAATACTCCTTGACCAATCATCATGAAAATGCTATCATTATTTCATGAAGCAGAAAGTGGAGGGAGAGAATTGTCCAAAGAAAAGAACGCGCCTACCATGGCGGACGTGGCACGGGAAGCGGGGGTCGCGCTGGGCACGGTTTCCCGGGTGGTCAACGGCCAGCAGGTAGGCGAGGAATTCAGGGCAAAGGTAGAAGAAGCCATCCGGAAGCTTGGCTATCAGTACAACAGCAGCGGCCGGACGCTGAGAACCGGCAATACCAACACCATCGCGTTTATCATTCCCAATACGATCAACCCCTATTTCGCGCTGCTTGTTCACCATATCAACATGGCGTTGGAAAAAAGAAACTGCAAGATGCTGCTGTGCTTCACGGAATACGATACGAATCGGGAAATCGAGTATATTCAAATGGCCCGGCAGAACCAGGTGGACGGCATCATCGCGCTGACTTATAATCCAAACTTGACGATCCCGGCGGACGTCCCCTTTGTTACCATCGACCGTTTCTTTTCTTCCGCCGTTCCCTGCATCGCGTCGGATAATTTCGGCGGTGGCTGGCTGGCCGCCCATAAGCTGAAGGAAATGGGCTGCACCAGGGCGGCCTTTATGCGGATCGGCTCTACGATCACCAACGAGCCCAGCAAACGGAAGGACGGCTTTGTCAGCGCCTGCGTGGAATTGGGCCTGCCCTTTGAAATCATGGCCCTGGAGGACGGCCAGCCCTTTTCTGAGTTTGAAAATTTTCTCAAGTCCCATGTGGAAAATGGGAAATTCGCCTTTGACGGCCTGTTCATCGGCACCGATTATCTGGCGTGGCAGATTATCGGGCTGCTGCGGAGCATGCATATCCGCGTTCCGGAGGATGTGCAGGTGATCGGCTTTGACGGCATCCGCATGTTCGGCGATCAGGAGCATGTTGTATCCACCATCGTCCAGCCGGTGCAGGAAATCGCGGAGGCCTGCGTCAGCACCGTGCTGTCCAAGCACCTGTCCAACGTGCCCTCTTTGATTTGTCTGCCGGTCCAATATGCCTATGGCGGCACAACGAAAGGATAAAGGAGAAAGTTTTATGTATGATGTCGTAGCTCTGGGCGAATTGCTGATTGACTTTGCCCCGAAATCCGTGAATGAATCGGGGTATCCCGTTTTATCCGCCAACCCCGGCGGCGCGCCGGGCAATTTCCTGGCAGCGCTGAACAGGTACGGCTGCAAAACCGCCATGATCGGCAAGGTGGGCGATGATCTGTTCGGCCGCCTGCTGATCCAAACGCTGCAAAACGCGGGCATCGAAACCAAGGGCGTTTTGACGGATGACGGCGTATTTACCACCCTGGCCTTCGTTTCCCTGGACGCAAGCGGGAACCGGGATTTCAGCTTTGCCCGGAAGCCCGGGGCCGATACCTGCCTGACCCCCGATGAAATCGACGAAAGCCTGATCGCGGACGCCAAAGTGTTCCACTTCGGCACCCTGTCCCTGACCAACGAGCCGGCCGCCTCCGCCACCCGCAAAGCCATCGAACTGGCCAAGGCCCACGGATTGCTGATCAGCCTGGACCCCAACCTTCGCAAGCCCTTGTGGAAAAACGAAGCGGACGCCAAGGCTGCTATCGAGTGGAGCCTGAAACAGGCGGACATTGTGAAGATCAGCGATGAGGAAATCGAATTCCTGTGGGGCCTGACCCCGGAGGAGGGCGGCAAGAAGCTGCTGAACGAATACGGCGT
>CACYGB010000072.1 GCA_902773895.1 uncultured Eubacteriales bacterium | reverse complement strand
GCACACAGCTTGGGAAATAAGTCTTATACCATCCGCAGCCGGCGGGGTCCGGGGAGGATCATCCTCCCCGGCAGGGTCTGGGGCAGCGCCCCAGTGTTCCCCCCCTGCAGCTGCGGAGCATTGTTTGAAAATGCAGCTATGCCACATCCGCAACCGATGGGGCCCGGGGAGGAACCTCCTCCCCGGCGGGGTCTGGGGCAGCGCCCCGGCATTCTCTCTGCTGCTGCGGCACACAGCTTGGGAAATAAGTCTTATACCATCCGCAACCGTCGGGGTCCGGGGAGGATCATCCTCCCCGGCGGGGTCTGGGGCAGCGCCCCAGCGTTCCCCCCCTCAGGCCCACACGAACCAGCAGAACAGATAGCCCGCCAGCACAGCCACCATAGTGAAGGGGAAGCCGATCTTCAGGAAATCGGAGGTTTTCACTTCATACCCGTTCTTGCGCAGCATTCCGATGGTCACAATGTTGGCCGACGCGCCGATGGGCGTCAGGTTGCCGCCCAGGGTGGCGCCGCACAGCAGGCCGAAATACAGCAGCAGCGGATTGCAGCCCATGATGCCCGCGATGCCCTGCACCACCGGCAGCATGGTGGCCACATAGGGAATATTGTCGATGAACGCGGAGAACAGCACCGAGCCGAACACGATCAGCGTGTACATCAGGAACAGGCTGTTGCCGCCGATTTTCACGAACAGCTTGCTGATTTCGTCAATGATGCCCACTTCGGTGATGCCGGAAATGACAATGAACAGACCGGCCAGCAGCAGCAGCGTTTCAAAGTCGATGCCCTCCAGGGCGGTTTTCACCTGATCCAGTTTCCGGTCCTTGATCAGGGTACGCACCAGGCCGATCACGCACAGCGTGATGCAGATCAGGCCGTTGGTCACGGCCGGCTTGCCGGGGACAAAGGACGCGGCGATCAAAAGCACCACATTGGCCACCAGCAGCACGCTGGGGAAGTAATCCGTCACTTCCGTCATGGGCGTGGGCTCGATCTTTTCCCGGTTCCTGCGGAAGATGAACATGATCACCGGCACGGTGGCCAGGGCGCCCAGCTCAACTGCCCAGAATATGCTGGGTTTCCCCTGCATGAAGAAGAAGTCCAGGAAGTCCATATTGGCATAGCCGCCCAGCATGATGGACGTGGTGTCGCCCACCAGGGTGGCTGCGCCCTGCAGATTGGAAGAAACGGAAATGGAAATCAGCAGCGGCACCGGGGAAATTTTCAGCTTCCTCGCAATGGCCAGGCCTACCGGGGCGATCATCAGCACGGTGGCCACGTTGTCGATAAACGCGGACACAAAGCCGGAGAACAGGCTCAGCACCACCGCCGCGCCCATCACCGTGGGCGTCAGGCGCAGCAGGCCGTCCGCCATGCGGTTGGGCATTTTGCTTTCGATAAACAGCGCCACCGTGCCCATGGTGCCGGCCAGCATCATCAGCACGTTCCAGTCGATGGCGCCGGGCACGCCGGACAGCGGCTGCACGCCCAGGATCAGGAAGATCACCGCCGTCCCCAGGGCGATCCAGGGCCGGTACTTGGTGAAGGCGATCATGCCCGCGTACATGACCACGAACAGAATCAGGGCAATCAACTGCAGATTCATGGAAACCCTCCTTGTCATTCGGGCAAAAAGAAAAGACTTTCATCATGCCCAGGTCGTGAAGCATGGTAAAAGTCTTGTTCTGAACAAATTCATCTGCGGAACGGGTGATCCTTCCGTCCAGGAGAATCACCGGGCTTGGCGGCACCGCAGCACGCTGAGGTCAGCGCGAACTACTCCCTTTTGCCAAGGATAGATTATACCTGAAGAAAGGGAAAAATGCAAGGCTTTATTCTTCGATGGAAAGCAGAATCAGCTTATTTGTTTTATAAAAAGCAAGTCCATACGCTTTCGCCTTTATTGTTGCATTATATTCGTTTTTTTCAGAAAACTCCGTGATTAAAAACACATCGCCAATGTCAACTCTGTACGAATATCCTGCTATTTGCAGAATTGAATTTACAGAGGTTTCTTTCCTATTCATATTGTTTTCGTATCATATGTACTATATTCAAAAGCTCCATATATTTCAAGCAATGACACATATTTCCTTATTCTCTTCAAAATTACATCGTAATGCCCTCACGCGTTTCTCCGTCTTGCCATTTTTCCGTGCTTGTGCTATGCTGGGAAAGAAATAATCCGAAAGGATGCGATACCGATATGGACTTGTCCACTGCCCGGAAGCAATTGATGGAACTGCAGGATAAAATGAGCGCTTACGGCCATGCCATGGCCCTGCTCAGCTACGACGGGGAAACCACCGCGCCCCGGGGTACGGCGGCCAACCGGGCCCATGCCATGGGCATTTTCAGCGAAATCATGTACACCCTGTCCACCGGCAAGGAAACGGTGGAACTGCTGGAATTCCTGGACGCGAACAAGGAAGCGCTGACCCAGAAGGAGCAGCGGATGGTGTACCTGCTCCTCAAGGACATCCGGTTCATGCAGAAAATCCCCATGGACGAATACGTGGCGTATGAAAAGCTGGTGGTGGAAAGCCAGGACGCCTGGTTCGCCGCCAAGAACAACAGCGATTTTGCCTCGTTTGAGCCGTACCTGGAAAAAATGTTTGAAAACCGCATCCGCTTCGCCCGGTACGCCGCGCCGGAAATGGATCCCTACGATTACTGGCTGAACGAATACGAACCGGGCATCAGCCGGGCCACGTGCGACGCGTTTTTCGGCCAGCTGAAGGAGCGGCTGGTGCCGCTGATCCACGCCTGCGCCCAACGGCCCCAGGTCAGCGACGCGTGCATCAAGGGCGATTTCCCGGAGGACAAGCAGGAAGAACTGGCGCTGTGGCTGATGCCCGTGCTGGGGCTGGACACCGACCACGTGGGCCTGTCCACCACCGAGCATCCCTTCACCACGTCCCTGGGCAGCCATCTGGATGAACGCATCACCACCCACTATTACCGGGAAGACGTGTCCTATTCCATGTTCAGCGTGATCCACGAAGGCGGCCATGCCCTCTACGACACCGGCAGCGACGAGGATCTGGCCTACACCGTGCTGGACGGCGGCACCTCCATGGGCATTCATGAAAGCCAGAGCCGCTTCTGCGAAAACATCCTGGGCCGCAGCAAGGCGTTCTGCCGCTTCGTGTTCCCCAAGATCCGGGAACTGTTCCCCCAGCAAATGAAAGGATACACCTGGGAGGATTTCTACAAGGCCGTGAACCGGGTGCAGCCCAGCCTGATCCGCACGGAAGCGGACGAAGTGACCTATTCGCTGCATGTGATGATCCGCTATGAGCTGGAAAAACAGGTGATGAGCGGCCAATTGAAGGTGCACGACCTGCCCGCGGCCTGGAACAAAATGTACAAGGACACCCTGGACATCGACGTGCCCGACGACAAGCACGGCGTGCTGCAGGACAGCCACTGGTCCTTCGGCGCTATCGGCTATTTCCCCTCCTATGCCCTGGGCAGCGCCTACGGCGCCCAGTTCCTGGCCCGGATGAAGGAAACCGTCGATATCGACGCCGCCCTGGAAAAAGGCGACTTTGGCCCCATGAACGCGTGGAACCGGGAGCATATCTGGCGCTTCGGCAGCCTGCTGACGCCGGCCCAGGTGCTGGAAAACGCCATGGGCGCGCCTTTCGACCCCGGATATTACCTGGATTACCTGGAGGAAAAGTGCCGCGATCTGTACGGCATTTGACGGGGTTAATGCGGGGTTAACGCGGGGGCCTCTTCAGCCCCCGCGCCCCCGAACCAGGGACCACCGGTCCCTGGACCCTTTCCTGGCGATATTGCACACGTGGTAAAACAAACAATATGCGCCTGGAGCTTTTGAGGTCGCCAAGAGAGCTCCCGGGCAAAAAGAAAACAGCGGGGACTTCCGGAAAAACGAACAAGCTCGTTTTTCGGAAATCCCCGCTGTTTTCCCCTGTGCGCTTGCGCACAGGACGGCCGGCAAAGCCTGCCTGCCCGGGAGCGGCATGTTTGCATTCTCTTTGCCGCTGCGGCACACGGCTTGAAAAATCAGTCTTATACCATCCGCGAGCGGCGGGGCCCGGGGAGGAACCTCCTCCCCGGCAGGGTCTGGGGCAGCGCCCCGGCGTGCCCCTCACAGCAGTTCCCGGATCCAGGAAAGGGGCAGCGTCTGCTGCGGCGCAAACTGATCTGAACCCAGATAAGCGTAAATCGCCCGCTGCAGCGCCCGGGCCTCCGGATACTGCTTCAGCTGATGCAGCCCCAGGGAGGACACCATCAGCCGGCCCCCGCCGCAACGGCACTCAAACAGCTTGGCCATAGGCCGCAGGAAGGCGTAGGAATCCATTTCGGCCACGATGCACCGGATCCTGCCCGGCAGGATCATGGCCCGCTGGTTTGCCATGGGCCACCACTGCCAGTTGCTGTAGCTCTCGGTGGGGAACAATGAAAAGATGGGATGCTTTTCGTCGATCCACTGGCCCATGCCGCCGGCCTGGTGCGGGAACGTGCACACCGACCAGAAATCCGGGCTGAACTGGGCCCGGATGGACCGGGGCAGCGCCGCTTCCGTGCTGTCCGGGGCCAGGTACACCCTGCCGCCTGCCGCCAGCACGGCCACGGCCTGCTCATCCAGCGTCCGGCATTCATACACCTGCTCCGGGCGCACCGGCGGCTCGTCCGTGTACACCCACAGCGGGTATTCGTTTTTTTCGCCTCCGAAGGCAATCGTCAGGGTAAAACGCCCCGGCTTATCCAGCGGCAGGCTGATTTTCCCCAGGCCGGTCAATGTTCCGGCCGGGGCGGTAGCTGGCGGCAGGGCGCCCCGGGCGATTTCCTCCGCGCCGCGGCACAGCCGCCAGCGGGGGGTGTCCGTCCAATCCTTCCTGCCGTAGTTGGCCATTTGCAGCGGCACGGCAGCCCGCTCCCCCGCGGTAAAGGTGAACCGCGGCAGCAGCGCCAGGGGCAGCGCGTCCCGGAAAAAGGCCCGGAACCGCTCCGGAGAAGCGAAGGCATACGGCTTGGGCTGCAGATGCGCGTTCATCATACCCACCAGCGCCGTTCCCTGGCCGGGAAAATCCTGCACCCCCAGCAAGGAAATGCCGCTGTAATCCCGGGTGCGCAGGGCGCTTTCCACCTCCGCGCGGTAGCACAGCAGGCTGCTTTCCCCCGTTGCCTCCACCATCCGCTGCCAGCAGTCCTCCAGCCCTTCCCGGCGCACCTTCGCCCGGATGTGCTTCAGGTTTTCGGGGCTGGTGACGCCCCGGTACATTGCGATTTCCTCCAGGTCCGGCAGCACCTCGTACTGGCCCACCTCAAAGGAAAAAACGGGCTGATCCGTTTCCTTCCGGATGGCCGCCATGGTGGCGTCGTACTGATGGCAGGCGTTGGGATATTCCCCGTTAAGCCAGCCGGTCATGCCGTCGCAGGTGGCCCGCATTTCCATGTCCCGAAAGCCCATGGCGGTGTAAAAATCGCTGGATGGATCGGTGCCCAGCTGGCCGTAATGGGGGTTGGAGCCGTTGGCATACAGCCGGGTATCATCCGTTTCCCGGGCCAGGGCCAGCAGACGGTCCATAAAGGCATGGCCTGCCGCGTCGGCATGCAGTTCATTGCCGAAGGTGAGCATCACAAAGGAGGGATGATTGGCCAGCCAGCGCAGAAGCGCCGTCAGTTCCGCCTCGTAATACCGCCGGGATTCCGGGGAAGCAAAGGCGTGCTCCGGATCCCAGTGGGACAGTTCCGGCTGCATCAGCATGCCCAGCCGGTCCGCCGCTTCAAAGGCTGCCTCCGGCGGACAATGGCTGTGAAACCGCAGGCAATTGACCCCATAGCGCTGATACATGCGGATGATCTCCGTCCACGCTTCCGCCGTCATGGGGATATACCCCGTTTCGGGAAACACGGCGCAGTTGGCTTCGCTGCGCAGGAACACGCGGTGGCCGTTCAGCGCCAGCACGCCGTCCATGGCGGCAAAATCCCGCACGCCGAAGGAAAAGGCCCGGCTTTCCAGCCCGTCCGCCCAAACGGTCAGTTCATAAAGATTCCCTTCCTCCAGATCCCACCGCTTCACATCCGGCCGCAGCGGAATCCCCGGAAAGCGCACCCGATGGCGGCCGCTTTCCAGCGCCACGGCGCGCGCTTCCTGCGCAAAAGCGTCCGATTGCAGATGCACCGTGCCTGCCCACGGCTCCGTCCCGTCGATCTCCACCTCCACATCCACCGTGTTTCCGCGGGGCAGGACGCGGGCTGCGGACAGGAAGCAGGGCTGTTCGATGCGCAGCCGTACAAAGCCCAGCAGGCCGTTCCAGTTGGTCTGGGTTTCGTCCGACGCGGCGGAGGCGTACACAATGGCGTCCCGGGGCCAGGCGGGCATGCTGTTGTCCGACAGGAAAAGGAATTCGTCCCGGCCGTTGACCAGCCCCGTCACTTCAAACACGGCGGGGGTCACGCAGTTGCCCGGACAGTAAGCCGGCGCTTCCCGGCCGTTCACCCGCAATTGCAGGTGCCGCGCCCGTTCCACCTCTGCAAAAACCCGTTTTCCCCGGGGCATTTCCCAATTCAAATGCCGGGACAGGCAGGCCGGCCCCTCAAAGGTGTGCTTCCGGGTCAGCCGGGTCACGATGGGGTCGCCGTCCCGGTAAAAGCCGATGCGCCGCACCTCGTCCACTTTCCACTGGCACCGGGGATCGTCGGGAAAGCCGATCCCGCTTTCATCCAGCGTGCCGGGCACGCGCATATCCGCCGTCTGCCCGGGGATTTCGCACCGCCAGACGCCGGAAAGATCCACATACCGCATCCCGTTTTCCATCCTTTCATCCGAAAAATCCGCCCCGGGCAATGCCGGAACGGATTTTCCTTTCCACGCTTACAGTTTCACCAACCCGGCCAGGATATTTTTGTAATCCTCCAGGTTCTTTTTCAGCAGCCGCGGAATATCCAGCTCATAGGGGCAGCGCTTTTTGCACGCTCCGCAGTCCAGGCAGTTTTCGATCTTCATCATTTCCGCCTGCCAGTCCGGCGACAGCCAGCTGGCCGACGGGGAACGCCGGATCATCTGGGACATGCGGGCGCACTGGTTGATCTGGATCCCCACGGCGCAGGGCGCGCAATAGCCGCAGCCCCGGCAGAAATCGCCCAGCAATTCTTTCCGGTCCCGGTCGATGAACGCCTGAAGCTCCGGCGTCATGCCGCCGTCCTCGTGGAAAAAGGCCAGCCACTGCTTCAGCTCTTCCTCCCGCTGCACGCCCCAGATGGGCAGCACGTAAAACTGGCTCATAAACGCCATGCACGCCCGGGCGTTGTTCAGCAAGCCGCCGGACAGGCCTTTCATGGCGATAAAGCCCATGTCCGCTTCCCGGCAGGCGCGCACCAGGGCGATGTCCCGGTCGGTGGCCAGGTAGGAGAAGGGGAACTGCAGCGTTTCATACAGGCCGCTTTTCACGATGTCCTCGGCGATCCCGATCTTGTGGGCCGTGATGCCGATGTGGCGCACCTTGCCCTGGCGTTTGGCCTCGGCCATGGCTTCATACATGCCGGTGCCGTCCCCCGGCGCAAAGCACTGCTTCACACAATGGAACTGGTACAGATCCAGATAATCGGTGCGCAGGTTTTTCAGCGTGGTATGCAATTGATTCCAAAAGCCTTCCGGCGTCACCGCCATGGTTTTGGAGGCGATAAAAACCCGGTCCCGGATACCGTCAAAGGCCTCGCCCACCTTTTCCTCGCTGTCGGTGTAAGCCCGGGCCGTGTCGAAAAACGTCATGCCGCCGTCGTGCGCCATGCGCAGCAGACGCACCGCTTCCTGCCGGGAAATCCGCTGGATCGGCAGCGCCCCGAAAGCGTTCTGCGGGGTGCGGATGCCGGTTTTGCCCAAAGTGATGGTTTTCATGATGACGATCTCCTTCCTGAAAGCCGATAAAAAACGGCGCGGGAAAACACGGTTCCCGCGCTGTGAATGCTTATTTGAGCGCCATCGGCGACGACCATGCCCTGCGTCCCCACACGTCGGTGACTTCCACGCGGATGAAGTTTTCATGATCCCGCAGTGTATAGCTGGCCTCCGTCACGCCCCGGCGGCAAACCACCCGTTCCCTGGAATAAAAGGCGTTGGTGTTGAACAGGATCTGGGTGGCCGGCGAGCAGCGAACGGTGCACACGCCGTCCTCCACCCACATGCTCTCGATCACCGGGCCCTGGGTGGCGTACACCCGGCCCTTGGAAAGCGCGTCCAGGATGCCGTCCTGCGTCAATTCCTCCGCCTGGGCCACCAGCGCGGAATGGCACTGATCCACATCGTAGCGATGGGCGTCGTCCCCCGCCACAAACGGCAGGCAGAAGCCATGGGCGCAGCACAGGTCCAGCACCTCGGTGGAATCTCCCCGGCGGCCGTTCCACGGCTCGTCAGACATATGGTTGTACACCTCCACCGCGCTGAGACCCTGCAATTCCTCAATGGTTTCCGGGTCATTCAGCGACCAGGCAGGATGGGCAAAAATGGCCCTGCCGCCGGTGGAAAGAATGGCGTCGATGCCCTGCTGGGGAGAATCCATCAACCCGGGGACATCCATCAGGCCCAGCCCCACGCCAACACCCACGATGTGCACCGCCTGGCGGTGCCTGCGGGTGACGAAGTAATCCAGCTCCGCGCCGGGGATCAGCAAAAGACCGGTGCGGACGGACGCGGGGTCCACCACCTTGCGGTGATCGGTAATGGCCAGGAAATCATACCCGGCCCGGCTGTACAGATCCGCCACCTCCTGCGGCGTGCGTTCGCCGTCGCTTTCCGTGGAGTGACAGTGGAAATTGCCCTTCCACTGGGGAAGGGCAGGGTCGATTGCGTATCGCTTCATCAGATGCTGCGCTCCTTGCCCAGGAAGCAGCAGGCCAGGGTGCCGGGGCCGCAGTGCGCGCCGATCACCGGGCCGATGATCTGGATGCGGATCTCCTTGATTTCCGGAATGCGCTGCCGCAGCATCTCCGCCAGCTTCTCCGCTTCATCCGGCACGTCGCCCTGCAGGATGATCACCGTCTGGTCCTCCGGGTTCAGGATGTTTTCCGCCGTCCTGTCCACAATGGTTCGCAGCGCCTTTTTGCGCCCCTGCACCTTTTCCACGGGATCCAGCTTGCCGCCCTTGCCCATGCAGATGATGGGCTTGATGTCCAGAACGGAGCCGAACAGCGCGCTGGTGGAGGAAATGCGGCCGCCCCGGGCCAGGTATTTCAGGTCGCCCACCGTCAGCCAGGCATGGGCCCGCATCCGGTTTTCCAGCAGCCAGCTTTCCACTTCATCCATGGTTTTTCCCTGCTCGTACAGCGCGTGGGCCTTCACCAGCAGCGCCGTCATGGGGCCGGAAATGCTCAGCGTGTCCACCACGGTGAATTTCCGCTCGGGATACTTTTTCAGCAGAATGCTGCGGGCTTCGTAGACGTTGTTGATGGTGCTGCTCATCTTGGAGGAAAAGGCCACGAACAGCAGGTCCTTTTCCTTCAGGATCGGTTCAAAATACTCCAGATACGCTTCCGTGGGCAGCAGAGAGGTGTTGGGCATCGCGCCTTCCCGCATGCGGCGGAAGAAATCCTTTTCCACGCCCGCGCGGCCGTTATCGTCGAAATATTCCTTGCCGTCCAGCGTGTAAGGCATTTTTACAACGGGGATATGCTTCTCATCCGCAATCGAAAACAGCAGATCGCTGTCGCTGTCGGTCATAAATACATAATCCTGCGCCATGATGCATCGTCTCCTTTCAGATCCTCCTGTGTATACGGGTTCATTGTACCCTCTTTTGCCGGAAAATGCAAGAATTATGAACGATTTGTAATACTATGAGGGAAACGCCGGGCGCTGCCCCAGGCCCTGCCGGGGAGGATGATCCTCCCCGGACCCCGTCGGTTGCGGATGGTATAAGACTTATTTTCCAAGCTGTGTGCCGCAGCAGCAGAAAGAATGCCGGGGCGCTGCCCCAGTCCCCGCCGGGGAGGAGGTTCCTCCCCGGACCCCATCCATTGCGGATGCGGCATGACTTTCTTATCAAGCAATGCTCCGCAGTAGCAATGAGAACGAAAACACGCCGCTCCCGGGCAGGCCGGCTTTGCCGGCCCGCCTGTGCGCAAGCGCACAGGAAAAAGGCCGGGGATTTCCCGAAAAACAAGCTCGCTTGTTTTCTCGGAAATCCCCAGCTTTTTTTTGTTGCCCGGGAGTTCTCGTGGCGGATGCTTTGCCTGCGGTGAGATCAACCGAAACAAGCAATCTCCCCTGTGGGGAGTTGCGCCGATTGAGGTTGCGGACCGATGGTCCCTGGTTCGGGGGCCCGGGGGCTGAAGAAGCCCCCGCTTCTTCGTGCTGCCGGGAATTCTCTTACCACCCTAAAGCTCCAGGTGCATATTGTTTGTTTTACCAAGTGTGCAGCACCGCCAAGGCGGGTCCTGGTTCGGGGGCCCGGGGGCTGAAGAAGCCCCCGGTGTCCTCCCTTTCACACCAGCGTGGCGAAGTAATCCTCCGGCGTTTCCGCCCGGCGGATCAGCTGCATCTGTCCATCCTCCCGGTACAGCACCTCCGCGCTGCGCAAACGGCCGTTGTACTGGTAGCCCATGGAAAAGCCGTGGGCGCCGGCGTCGTGGATCACCAGCAAATCCCCCAGGTCGACCCGGGGCAAGGGGCGCTCCACGGCGAATTTGTCGTTATTCTCGCACAGGCAGCCCGTCACGTCGTACAAATGATCCGCGGCGGCGTCCCGCTTGCCGCAGATGTGGATATGGTGGTACGCGCCGTACATGGCGGGGCGCATCAGGTTGGAAGCGCAGGCATCCACCCCGATGTAATCCCGGTAGATTTTCTTTTCGTGCACCGCGTGGGTCAGCAGCCAGCCGTCCGGCCCGGTCATGAACCGGCCCAGCTCGGTTTTGATAGCCACCTTGCCATGGGCCGGGTCGCCGAACACCCGCTGGTATTCCCGCCGGACGCCCTCGCCGATGGCGGCCAGATCAGCCTTTTTCTCGCCGGGGCGATAAGGAATGCCCACGCCGCCGGACAAGTTGACGAACGCCAGCTCCAGCCCCGTTTCCTTTTCCAGGGCGGCACCCAGGTCAAACAGGATGCCGGACAGCTTGGGATAATACGAATTATCGGTGGTATTGCTGGCCAGGAAGGCATGCAGGGCGAATTTCTTCGCGCCCAGGGCCTTCAGCTGCGGCAGCCCCAGGCTCAATTGTTCCCGGGTCCAGCCGTACTTGCTTTCCCCCGGCGCGCCCATAATGGCGTTGCCCAGGGTAAAATCCCCGCCGGGATTGAAGCGGACGCACACCGTTTCCGGAATGCCCCCGTGGGCAGCCAGCAGGTCGATATCGCTGATGTCGTCCAGGTTGATCAGCGCGTTCAGCGCCCGGGCATGGTCAAACTCCGCGGGCGGCATGGCGTTGGCGCTGAACATGATGGCGTCGCCGGAAAAGCCGGCCATCTCTGCCAGCAGCAGCTCGCATTCGCTGGAGCAGTCCACCCCGCAGCCCTCTTCCCGGAAGATTTTCAGAATGTGCGGGTTGGGCAGCGCCTTCACGGCGAAATACTCCCGGAAATCCGGCGCCCAGGAAAACGCGGCGTTCAGCGCCCGGGCGTTTTCCCGAAGGCCCTTTTCGTCGTACAGATAAAACGGCGTGGGAAACTGCTCCGCGGCCGAAAGAAAAACGGAATCCGGCAAGGAAAAATTCGGCATGGACTTGCTCCTTCTATTTGGCATTGGGATGCCCGGCAGCGACATCCTTCAGCATTATATGCCAAAAAAATCGCCCGGCGCAAGCGCTCCGGACGGAAAGGACAATTTAAGTGCAGGATCATGGATACAGCCAGCTTTGGATCAGCGCGGCGTTCTCCTGCCAGGAAAGCGCTTCGCTCAGGGCTTCGGTGCGCAGCGGTTCGTCCGCCTGCGGATCGGTCAGGATAAACAGCAGGTCCATCAGGTCGCTGGTAGTGATGTTGGTATCCAGGGCGGAAAGCAGCGTTTCCGCCAGGGAAAATACCGTGTCCGCCGACGCCCGGCGCAGTTGGGCGTGCACCGCGTCCAGCAGCTTGCGGGGCCGGTCGGTCACCGCTTCGCCCCAGCGCAGCTTCACATAGCGCAGCGCCTGTTCCCCCTGCAGCAGCCGGGTGTGCTCCGGCACGCCCACGGCTTCGCACTCCTGCGCGGACAATTCCAGCTCCACGCCGCCCAGCGTGTCCACGGCCAGGATGAAGGACGCGTAGTTCACCGCGCAATACCGCTCCACGTTCAGCCCCAGCAGGCGGTTGACCTGCCGCATGGCCAGCAGCGGGCCGCCAAAGCAGTTCACATATTTCAGCCGCACCGGGCCCGGCAGCCCGTCCACCGGCGCCATGGCGGTTTCCGGCAGCGCGGTCAGGGTGATGGCCCCCGTGTCCCTGCGCACGCTGCACACCAGCATCACGTCGCTGCGGCCCCGGTTGCGGGCCATATCCTCCGCGTCCGTTCCCAGCAGCAGCAGGTTCATCACCTGCGGGTCCTTTCCCGGGGCCGGGGACGGGTCCGGGGTCTCAAATTGATATTCGGTTGGAACGGGGTTTGGCACATCGGACGCCAGCGCGGCCAGGATCAAGGCCCATTCGTCCGCCGTTCCATCCGCCCGCGCGTGCGGAACGCACAGCAGCAGCGCCGCCAGCAGGATCATCAGCCGTCTCATGCCCTTTCCCCCTTTCCACGGAAAGGATTATACCATATCCCGCGCCGCCCCGCAAGGAAACCGGCTGCCTGATATGGCAGTTGCCGGCAGGATTTCCAAAAATAAAAAAATCCGAGGCTCGTTGCCCGTACGCCCGTGCCGGGGTCCAATTCCCCGGATCAGCTTTACAGGACGGCCTCTATTCAAAGGATAGCAGAATCCGGCTCCATTGTCAAGATAGAGCAAACCTGTCCCGGATTAAGTCAAACCGGCGGCAAAACAGGGCCGGGCACGGCCGCCGCCGCAACAGCCGCCAATTTCTTGCGAAATTCGCCTGCTTTATCCCTTGACAGACGGGCTGGCGTCCTGTAAAATAGGTATGATCGGCTGAAAACCGGTGTCCCCGACGGACATCCGGTGGCTGTTTTCGGATACATCCCTGTTGCCCCTGGTATGTTTTGCAGGCGTTTGCCGCTTTGCCATAACGCGCCGCCCGTGGTATTGCTGTGCGGGCTGCGCTTGTATGTGTATGGTTTCAAAATGCTTGCGTGCTGGCAGCACGCGTATATCTGAATCCAGCTGTGCCGTGCGGAAAACGGTTGTTTTTCCGCGCGGTTTTTGGTCTGTGAACACTGAAAAAAGCATGAGAAAATTTCGAAAAGGAAAGGAGCGTGTATTGTCCGTATGAGCCCACTTTGGATCATCCCCATCGCGCTGGCGGCCATCGCCATCGGCGCCCTGATCGGATACCGTTACCGCCAAAGCGTGACCGAAAAGAAAATCGGCCGCACCGAAGAATATGCGAAAAAGCTGCTGGATGACGCCACAAGGAAGGCGGAGGACCACAAGAAAGAAATGATCCTGGCCGCCAAGGAAGAAATCCTGCACCTGAAAACGGAGCTGGACAAAGAAAGCCGCGCCCGCCGCACCGAACTGCAGCGCAGCGAGCGCCGCATGGAACAGCGGGAAGAAACCCTGGACAAGCGGGAAGCCCAGCTGGATAAGCGCCGGGACAGCCTGGCCGACCGGGAAGAAAGCCTGAACGAAAAATACGCCGACGTGCAAAAGCTGGAAGAAGAAGCCGAGGCTGAAAAGCAAAAGCAGATCACCGAGCTGGAGCGCATCGCCACCCTGACCCAGGACGAGGCCCGCCAAATGGTCATCGAACGGGTGCAGAAGGAAGCGTTCCACGACGCCGCCGCCACCGTGCGCGAAATCGAAAGCCGCGCCAAGGAAGAAGGCGAAAAGAAGGCCCGCAACATCATCGCCCTGGCCATCCAGAAGTGCGCCGCCGACCACGTGGCCGAATCCACCGTGTCCGTCATCAACCTGCCCAACGACGATATGAAGGGCCGCATCATCGGCCGCGAAGGCCGCAACATCCGCGCCCTGGAAACCGCCACCGGCGTTGACCTGATCATCGACGATACCCCCGAAGCTGTGATCGTATCCGCCTTCGACCCGGTGCGCCGCGAAATTGCCCGCATCGCCATCGAAAAGCTGATCATGGACGGCCGCATCCACCCTGCCCGTATCGAGGAATGTGTGGAAAAGGCCAAGAAGGAAGTGGATAACCAGATCCGCGAAGCCGGCGAACAGGCCGTGTTCGAAACCGGTCAGCACGGCATCCACCCCGAACTGGTCAAGCTGCTGGGCCGCATGAAGTACCGCACCAGCTACGGCCAGAACGTGCTGAAGCACTCCATCGAGGTCAGCCACCTGGCCGGATTGATGGCCGCCGAGCTGGGCGCCGACGTGGCCCTGGCCAAGCGCGCCGGCCTGCTGCACGACATCGGCAAGGCCGTGGACCACGAGCAGGAAGGCACCCACGTGTCCCTGGGCGGCGAACTGGCCCGCAAGTACAACGAAAGCCCCGACGTGATCCACGCCATCCTGGCCCACCACAACGACGTGGAGCCCCAGACCGTGGAAGCCGTGCTGGTGCAGGCCGCTGACGCCATCAGCGCCGCCCGCCCCGGTGCCCGCCGTGAATCGCTGGAAAATTACATCAAGCGCCTCACCAAGCTGGAAGAAATCGCCAATTCCTTCAGCGGCGTGGAAAAGTGCTTCGCCATCCAGTCCGGCCGCGAAGTGCGTATCATGGTCAAGCCCGAAGATGTCACCGACGAAGGCACCAAGGTGCTGGCCAAGGAAATCGCCAAGCGTATCGAAAAGGAAATGGAGTATCC
>CACYGB010000071.1 GCA_902773895.1 uncultured Eubacteriales bacterium | reverse complement strand
TCTCGCCAAACAGCTTGAAATGGAAAGGCAACTGCAGGCGGAAAGCAAAAAGTACGAGGAAAAGCCGCAGTGATTTTCAAACATTTTTGCTTTGCCTATGAAACGGGAAAAAATGTTGTTTACATCGGTCAGGCTGGAGCCAGGAAGAATGGTGAAGGTATTCTGAACCGGCTTCAAGAACACAAACGCAACCCTGAAAAAGATTACTGGACGGAAGCAATTGTTTTTACAACATCCAACAATTCCCTCGGCCCTACCGAGATAAGCTACCTTGAGAATCGTTTTTGCAACATGGCATTAAAGGCCAAACGCTATGAGGTGAAGAATGGCAACGATCCTACTCCTGGTAACATTACTGAGGAGAAGGAAAGCGAAATGGAGGAGTTCATTGACTATGCCAAGGTAATCATGGGTACCCTCGGGCATAAGGTTTTTGAGCCTTTAAACAAACCTGTGATTGCTGCAACCCAGGCTTCAAACGATACTGTGGCGGAGGATGCAATTGAGCTTCATCTCGAGCGTACAATTAAAAACGTAGGAAAAGTCGAAGCAAATGGGAAGCAGACTGCAGAAGGTTTCGTCGTTCTGCAGGGAAGTAGCATCTCTCCTGTGGATGACGATACCGTTCCTGCGGTTATTAAGGAGCGCAGAGTAAAGGCTCAGCTTGATGAGCATCACATACTGCAAGAAGACTTACTGTTTTCCAGCCCGTCTTATGCGGCAATGTTTGTAATTGGCAAAAGTGCGAACGGCCTCACGAGCTGGAAAACTGCTGATGGGAAAACGCTTAAATCTCTGGAGTCTGAACAAACTGCGGATTGAGGTGTTGATATGGTCGGAAAGTACAAGGTCATCACCCTCTGCGGCAGCACCCGATTTATGGACGCATTCATGGAAACTCAGAAGCGTCTGACGTTAGAAGGCAATATTGTCATCAGTGTTGGTCTCTTTGGGCATTCCGGCGACGATGAGGTTTGGACGGAGGGCACCAAGGAAATGCTGGATGACATGCACAAGCGGAAGATCGACATGGCCGATGAAATCTATGTTATCAATGTCGGTGGGTATATTGGTTCCAGTACAGCATCGGAGATTAAGTATGCGCAAGCGACTGGAAAGCCAATAAAGTACTTGGAAGCTTTGGCTGAATGAAGCCGTCATGCTCCGGAACGGAGGTGAAAGAATGCAGGACTGTTATGTAGGTGATATCGGAGATTATGGGAAGTTTGCTCTCCTTCGGGAAATGCACAGGCAGGGGCTTTCCATCGGGATTAACTGGTATAAAACTGATGCGATAACGTCAGAAAAACAAAATGATGGAAAATACTGCATTCCGGATCGTCTCACGGTTTATGATACAGATCTTTCGACGCGGTTGAAGAAGATATTTTATTCGCAGGATAGTATTGTTCGCTCCATAAAGGCGCTGGAAGCTGAGCAACTTATTGGCGGAGCTTTGTACTATTCTGACTGTGTACCGGTTGGACATCGAGAAAAATGGCATCAGCATGCTTTGAGCGCTTTATCTGGCTCTGATTTGGTCTTTCTTGATCCGGATAACGGGATGATTGTTTCTTCAGCAGAAAAAGACAAGCGAAAGCAACGCAAATATGTTCTTGATGCAGAATTCAAAGATTATCTTTGTACGGGGCACAGTGTCGTGATCTATCAGCACCGTCCCAGGGTAAATGAAGCAGTTTACATCGATAGGATGATGCAACGGTTTATGAGCCTGAGCCCAGATGTAAGAAGAAGCGACGTACAAGTCATCACTTTTCCACGTTATTCTGTTCGGGACTACTTTGCAATCAGCATCAACGAAGACCATCGTTTGAAAATAAAAAGAGCGATTTCCAATTTGGTGAACGGAGTATGGGGCTCTGGGAAAAAGCCGATGTGTCGTCTGCCGATCAGTATCGAAAATGCACTCTCCAACGAAACTCCGAACTCACCAACGAAACTACACTCCCCAACGAAACCCGTGAGTAACGTTGGGGAGTGAAACGATCCGGAACCGGTGGTATGGAGCCAAGTGTCAAACCAGCAGAAAGGAGATGACCAGGGTGCTGAAACCTTTTGATTTACAAGCATTGTCCATATTCCTTTGTATCAAAGTTGCTCTGGTCACAGACCCTGATGGCGGATCTGGACCCATCTGCGCAGCAGCGCATGGCCGCCTGGTACCGCTCCCTGCGGGAAGCGGGTTTTGAGGGCACGCAGACGCCAGGCCTCCCCTACCACATCAGCCTGGCCGCCTTTCCTCTGGCGCAAGAAAAGAAAGCCGCGGAAATCCTGCGCAGCGCCGCGGAGCGTTTTCCGCCCTTTCCGGTGCATATCAGCCACATCGGGATCTTTGCGCCGGGCAAGGTGCTGTTCGGCGCGCCGGAGCGGAATGAACCGCTGGAAGCCCTCCACGCGTTCTGCGAACCGGATCAAGCCCTGCAGCGGCCCTGGACGCCCCACGCGACCCTGCTGATCGACGAACCGGAACGGGTCTGCGCCGCCCTGCCCGTGCTGCTTCGGTTTTTCCAGCCGCTGGAAGCCAGAATCACCCGGCTGCACCTGTGCGCCTTCTGGCCCACTCGGGAAATCGCGGCCGCGCCGCTGAACGGAAACAAATAAGGAGATTCATCATGTGGATTTGCCCCCAGTGCCGCCGCGCCTTTGCCAGGCAGGATCAAGCCCATTTCTGTGCCAGGCCGCAGACGATCGAAGACTACATCGCATGCCAGGACGCCGCCGTGCAGCCCCGGCTGCGGGAGGTCCGGGCGATCCTGCGCGCCGCGCTGCCCCAGGCCCAGGAACGCATTTCCTGGGCCATGCCCACTTACTGGAAAGGCCGGAACCTGATTCATTTCGCGGCTTCCAAAAAGCATCTGGGCCTGTACCCCGGCGGCGAGGCCACGGCGGCGTTTGCGGAGGAATTGAAAGGCTTCGACGTCAGCAAAGGCGCCATCCGCCTGCCCTATGAAAAGGAATTGCCAGCGGAGCTGATCGCGCGCATCGCCCGCTGGTGCCTGGAGGCGTACGGAACATGAAATTCAGGCACACCCGCCGGCCCGGGTTCTGGATCGGCTTCATCGATTTCTTCACTGCCGGCATCTTCCTGCTGTTTTATATGTCCCTGGGCGGACTGCAGCAGGAGATCGACCAGGTGCTGGGCCATCCGACGCAGAAGTACTGGAAGGCCTACCTGCTGGGCATCCCCACGCTGTTTCTGTATCCCCTGGTCTGGATGGCGCGGATCGCGGAGGAGCTGAAAGGAAAAGCCGCTGCCCTGGGCGTCAGCGGCCCGTACACCTCCTGGCGGCACATGTTCTGGTGGAACACCCTGGGGCTGCCGCTGATGGGGCCGGCCGTGGCCACCCTGCGGTTTTTCGATACGCTGAACCGTACGGAGCAGGAACTGAACAGGCGGTCTGATCCGGGGCCGGACACAACTTCGGCGGAAAGCCCTTCTTCCGGGAGGAATCGGGAATGAGCGACATGTATCCGTTTTATTTTCTGCTGGGGGCGCTGCTGTGTTTCGGCGCTAAAAGCGCCGGCAGGGGCGAATGGCAGGAAGATTTTACCTCCCTGCGGCAAACCAAGATCCTGCAGGGGATCACGGCGCTGGGCATCGCCCTGCACCATATGGCCCAGAAAACCTGCGCGCCGTGGCATTCGGCGGCGTTCACGCGGCACGGACTGGACTTTTTTGTGCCCCTGGGGTATCTGTTCGTGGGGATTTTCCTGTTCTGCAGCGGCCTGGGCCTGTACAAGAGCTTCAAAACCAAGCCGGATTACCTGAAGGGGTTCTGCCGCCGGCGCATCCTGCCCATCGTGCTGGCGTTTTATCTGTCCGAAATCATTTCCACCGCCGTGCGCCTGGCCATGGGCGAAAAAATGGATTTCCTCCACGCCCTTTGGTACCTGTCCGGATTGCACATGGCCAACGCCAACGCCTGGTACGTGGTCGTGATCCCGTTTTTTTACCTGGCGTTCTGGGCGGCTTTCCGCTTTTGCAAAAAAGAAGGACGGGCCATTGTCCTTGTGTTCCTGTTCACCCTGGCCTACACCGCGCTGGGCGCTTTCATCGACCATCAAAGCGACTGGTGGATGCAGGGCGAATGGTGGTACAACAGCATCCTGCTGTTCCCCCTGGGAATGCTGTTTGGCAAATACGAAAAACAGGCGACGGCCTTCCTGAAAAAAGGCTATTGGGTTTATCTGGCGCTTTCCCTGGCGGCAGTTTTCCTGCTGTTTTGGCAGTCCGAGTGGCTCAACGAACACGCCTGGGGCTACTACGGCGAATGGAACGACCCCCTGAAGGTGCCCCACCGGCTGATGAGCGCCTGCATGCAATGGCTGGTGGCCGCCGCGTATACGGCCTTCTGCTTCCTGCTGATGATGAAGGTGCGTTTGGGGAACCGGGTGCTGGCCTGGCTGGGCGGCATGACGCTGGAATTCTACCTGATGCACGGCATGTTTGTGGAAATGTTCGGGTACAATTTCCTGGACAAAGCGAAAAGTCTTGTCTACATCCGAAGCGTACCGCTGTACATCGCCGCCGTGCTGGGCTGCTCCGTACCCGCGGCGCTGCTGTTCCGCCTGATATGGAAGGCGGCCGTCCGCCTGACAGGCAAAGCCGGCCGCGGCGCATCCGGCGGCGCTTCGGGAAGCAACCCCGGAAACGCGCCGCGCCTGCGGAAAAAGACGTCCCGGACGGAGCCGGGCAAGGCCGGGCGCAACCGCCGTTTCCTGCTTGCCGGCGTGCTCCTGCTGCTGGCGTCGGGCTTTTTTCTTCCGTCCCTCCTGCCCGGCAATGAAAGCGTGCGGGTCATAAACGGCATGGCGTTTTCTGTGCCGGAGCATTACGCCAGGGTCTACGCCGACAGCCGGTACGCCGCCTGGGAATACACCGGCGTGGACGGAAACCGGCCCGGACGGCTGATCCTGGACGCCGACATCCGCAGCGACCATGCAGGAAATTTCAGCACGGTGGAGCAGGTGCTGGCCGCGTGCACCTTCCTGACGGAGGCGGAAGTGTACGTCAACCCCCAGGGGATTCGCATGGTGCGGGGGTTTGCCGATTATTCCAGCGCCCGGGAAAGGCGGTACTACATTGAAAGCAAGGGATCCGTGGTGCTGATGTGCATGCTGGAAAACGAGCAGTTTTACGACCGCGAGGCCTGCGAAGAAGTGCTGCGCCGTACCGCGGACAGTGTCCGCCCTGCTATCTGACAAAAAACGGCGGATAAAACCGCCCGGAGAGTACGAGAATGAAAGCCTGTTATCATCTGCCCGGATTATTTGAATTCACCGAATTGTACCGCGTGTTTCTGCCCCTGTTCAGAACGCACCGGGACTGGTTCTACGACTGGTGCGAAATCGGCTCCGTCTACGGCGCGCCGGCCGATTGCCTTTGGGGCGGCGGCAGGGTCGGCTTTGGCGACGAAGCGCCGGAACAGGCGGCAGCGCTGATGCGGGAGTACGGCATATCCGCCCGTCTCACGTTCAGCAATTCCCTGCTCCGGATAGAGCATCTGGCCGACAAAGCCTGCAACGCGCTGTGCGCCCTGTTTGAAAAGAGCGGAAAAGTGCCCAACGGCGTGATCCTCCATTCGGACCTGCTGCTGGATTACCTGCAAAAAAACTACCCCGGCTTTTACTTCGTTTCCTCCACCACCAAGGTGCTGACGGAGTTTTCGCAGCTCAAAAATGAACTGAACCGCCCGGAATTCCGCTTCGTGGTGCCGGACTTCCGGCTGAACAAGGCCCTGGAACAGCTGAATACCCTGACGGCGGCGCAGAAGCAAAAGGTGGAATTCCTGTGCAACGAATGCTGCTGGTTTGCCTGCCCCGACAGAAAGGCGTGCTATGAAAACGTCAGCCGGAAAAACCTGGGGGAAGACTGCGCCGATCACTTCTGCGCGTCCCCCGATGCCCGGCGGGGCTACCGCTTTTCCGACGCCATGAAAAATCCCGGCTTTCTCGGCATCGGGGACATTCAAACCGTCTATCTGCCCGCCGGGTTTTCCCATTTCAAGATCGAAGGCCGCAGCCTGGGCAGCGCCCTGATCCTGGAATTCCTGCTGTACTACCTGACCAAGCCGGAGCATCAGCTGCAGGTGCGGGAAGAAATTTACCTGGACAGCACGCTGGATTTGTTTTAACCATCCTCTCTCCTGCTGCCCGGCGGAGAGCCCCTTCCAATGAAACGGAGGATACCGATGGAGCTGAGAAAAATCAACCTGCGGGACGCCGCCGCCCAATGGGAATACACCTCCTGCCTGCCCGCAGACGAAAACGGCCTGACCAACCCCTACCACGGCGTTTCGTGGGAAGAATACCGGGATCAGGTGCTGCCTGCCCTGATGTCGCATGAACACCCGGTCAACATGCCGGATTGGTTTGTGCCGGAATCGTATTACTATCTGTGGGACGGGGACCGCCTGGTGGGCGAATTCCGCATCCGGCATTATCTGACGGAAACGCTGCGCAACGGCGCGGGCCATATCGGCTACAGCATCCGCAGGGACGCCCGGGGCAGGGGCTACGGAACGGAAGGGCTGCGGCTGACCCTGGAAATCGCGCGAGCCATCATCCCGGAGGATGAAATCTATCTGCGGGTATACAAAACGAACCTGGCCTCACAAAAGGTGATGCTCAAAAACGGTGCTTTCCTCGCCGGCCAGGATGAAGAACATTATTTCATGCGGATTCCAAAGGAAAAACGCGCGGCGGAACGGTGACATGGACCGTCCGTTTTCCTGTCACCCGCGCCGGCATCCTTGGCATCCGGACAAGTACAAAGGCCTGTTCCTGGATCGGGGCATGACCCGTTCCTGAGGGCAGCCACGCTAAAAGGCGACCGCTGACAGCGATCGCCTTTTGGTTTTCCCCGGTTCATTCCCCCGCCTTCAGCGCCTTCCATTCCTCCCGGGTAATGGCGAAGACGTAAAAGAGGATGGCTTTCGGGTCGCGGTATTCCTTCGCCTTTTTCATGCCGTTGGCCATGGCGGTCCGCCAGGAGCCTTCGTTGGCGGCGTTCATATAGGAGTACAGCGCGTCGAATTCTGTGTTCCGGAACGCCCAGTCCCGAACGGCCCCGGCCGCCTCCCGGGCCAGGCCGCGCCGCCAGTATTCTTTGCGGATATGATACCCGATTTCCGGCAGCGTTTCCCCGTCGATCATCTGCATGGTCAGCCCGCAGTCGCCGGCGAATTCCCCCGTTTCCTTCCACTCCGCCGCCCACAGCCCGAAGCCGTACCGGGCGTAATTGTCCAGGTTCCAGCGGATCCAGCGCTTCGTGCCGTTTTCGTCATAGGGCGAAGGGTAATGGGCCATGGTTTCCGGATCGGACAGCATCTGATAGAGCGCTTCAAAATCGTCCTCCGTGTATTCCCGCAGGATCAGCCGCTCCGTTTCGATGACGGTTTTCCGGGCCGCGAAGGCCTCCTTTTTCAGCCAGGCCCGGATGATGGCTTCCATTTGCTCCGGTGCCTGGTCGAAATGATGGGTTTCCCCGGGCAAAAGGGCCAGCCCGCAGCGCCGGTACTGCCCGGCGGCTGCTCGGGAATCCTCCGGAGGCACCACGTCGTCCGCGTCCCCGTGAAGGATCAGCACCGGCCCCGGAAAACGGCCGATAGCGTCGTCGGTGTTGATCGTCTGCGCCACCCGGAGGTAGTTGCCGCCCAGGGTCAGCCCCTTGATCACCTGGATCTCATCCGGGATCCGCGCCGGGTCAAAGGAAAAGCCCAGTAAACTTCCTTCCCGGGCGCAGCGAGGAATCATGAACGCGGGAGCACGCAGGATCAGCCCCCGGATAAGATCCGGAGCCATGCCGCCCACCAGCGCCGCCACCAGGCCGCCCTGGGAATGGCCGGACAGGTAAATATCCGTTACAAAATCCAGCGACCGGGCATACCCGAGAACGGCCAGCGTGTTGGAAATCCACTTGTGCAGCGTATGGTTTCTGAATTCGCCGCCGCTTTCGCCATGGCCGTACAAATCAAAGCGCAAGGTGGCGCAGCCCGCCTGCCGCATGGCCCGACAGGCGGCGACGGTGTGGCCCCTGTCCTTGCTGCTGGTAAAGCCGTGCAGCACGATCACCAGCGGGCAGCTGCCCGAATGAGGACGCTCCAGGATCGCCCGCAGCTCGATGCCGTCGTCCATGATGGTCAAATATTGCATGGATTTCCTTCCTCCCGGATCATGCGTTCCAGGCCCTCGGCAAAGCGCCGGTCGTCTTCGGCCGTGCGCCTGGCGGGGCCTTTCAGGTGATGTTTGCCGCTGCGGCGGGCTTTTTTCGCTAAATGCCGGTCCATCAGCAATCCGTCGATGTTATCGTCCGTAAACTGTTTGCCGCTCTGGTGAAGGGCCCGGGCGCCTTTGCCCAGGGCCAGCGCCGCCACGCCGTAATCCTGGGTGATCACGATGTCGCCCCGGCAGCACAGGTTGATCAGGGCGATGTCCACCGCGTCGGGCCCCGCGCCGATGACCCTGACCTCGCTGTATTCCGACGCCAGCACATGGTTGGTGTCGCACAGCAGCGTTACAGGGATACCGTGCTCCCGGGCGATGTCCTCCGCGATCCGCGTCACCGGGCAGGCGTCGGCGTCAATGTAAATCCTCATGGTATCACCCCGCATGCCCAGGCCAGCAGCGCGGCCTGCGCCGCCAGCATCAGGGGAAAGAAAAGCCTGAAATACCAATGCCTGGTTTTGTGGCGGCACAGCTGCATCCCCAGCACGCCGCCCAGGGCTCCAAAGCAGGCCGCCGCGAAAAACAGCGCCTTTTCCGGCACGCGCCGCTTTCCCTCTCTGGCGCAGCGCTTGTCATAGGCCATCAGGCCGAAGGAAACCAGGTTCACCGCGGCCAAAGCCGCAATCCACATCATCCCGCGCATATCACTTTGGGTCATGATCCCGTACGCCGTCACGCCGGGATGCGTCCGGCACAGCCGGAAAAAGCAGGTCATGGGCGCCGGAAAGAATCGGGGTTCTCATATTTCACAGCCTTCCGGGAAAACGCAGGCCGCATTTCCCCTGTTTGTTCTTTTCACTGCTGCACAAGCCCGAAGAAGAAACGCTTCAGCCGCTCGTCGGAAATCACATGGATCGGCTTGATATGGTTAGGAGAAGCGCCGCCCATCACCTTCAGGTCCCTGTACAGGGCATAGGTCTGCGGCTGAACGAACCGGACCTCCAGCGGCAGCATGATTTTCTTTTCAATTTTCTGGCGGTAGGAATCGTGAAGATCGCACAGCTTGCGGTTCAGGATTTCCGAATAGCCGGGCCACGCGTCCGGCGCTTCCTCCCGGGGCGTTTCCGGCGCCGCGTAAGGCCTGTGGTTCGCATCGGGCCTGGGCAGGGCGAAGCGGTCCACCTTGCCGCTGCTGTTCAGCGGAATATTCTTCAGGCGCATGAAAAAGGCAGGGATCATATAGTGCGGAAGGGATTGCCGCAGTTTTTCCCGGATCGCGTCTTCCCCCGGATCGTTCTTGGCCACGTAATAAGCGCAGAGGAACACCTGCTGCCGCTCCCCCTGAAAATCCCGGACAGCGGCGTTTCCAATGCCGGGTATCCTGCGCAGGGCCGCCTCAATTTCCCCGGGTTCCACCCGGTTGCCGTTGATTTTCACCATGGTGTTCAGCCGCCCGGTCACCACGATGTTTCCGTCCGGCAGGCGTTTGCCCCTGTCGCCGGAATGGAACACCCCGTCCCGCATCACCCGGGCCGTTTCCTCCGGCAGGCCGATATAGCCCCGGAAAAACGGATTGTCAAAGCAGATTTCGCCCGCCTGCCCGTTTGGCACTTCCTGCCCGTTCTCATCCAGCAGGCGGATGCAAATATCCTGAAACACAGGCTTCCCGATGGGCGTAAGGAATCGCAGCCGCGGCAAGGCCGGCGGGAAAAACCGGCAGGCGCTGTGTTTTCATTCTGTTCCGGGCCGCCGTTAACCGTGGTTTTGCGTATCCTGTTAATCATTCTGGGTCGCGTCCCGGAATTCCTTCAAAAAACTTTCCGGTTTCCATTTTTGGCTGATCCGAAAGCGTTTCTTTCCCCGGACGGAAGATCGCGATGCACAGGGACCCTGGCAAAAAACAAGCCCCCGCGTTTTGAAGGCGCGAAGGGCTTGGTTGGGGATCAGGCGTGCAGCCGGTCTTCCACTTCCTGCCGATCCGGAACGCTGGTGATGCCGCCGTGTTTCTGGGTGGACAGGCTGGCGGCGGTACAGGCGAAGCGGACGATCTGGGTCAGTTCCTCTTCCGTTAAATCGGAAGGGGATTTTTTGTATTGCAGGAACTGGCTCATGGCGCTGCCGCCGAAGATGTCGCCATCAATGACCTGAATGCCGGAGGGACTGTTCACCGTTATTTGATGGGAGGCGGTAACGGCATAGCAGCCCTTGGGGCCCAGGGTGATATAGGCCAGGGAAACGCCGTATTCGTTCAGCAGCTTCTTTCCGCCCTCCTCCGGGCTTAACCCCCACAGGAATTCGATTTCCTCGTCGCTGATCTTCACGATGTCCGCTTGCTTCAAGCTCCATTCCATGGCCGCCTTGGCGTCCGCTTCGTTTTTCCACAAGGGCTTGCGAAGGTTGGGGTCCAGGCTGATCAGCAATCCATGGGCCTTCGCCAATTCAATGGCTTTCCGGGTGGCGGAGGCGGCCGGCTCGTTGGTCAGGGACAGGGTGCCGAAGTGGAACACTTTGGCGTCTGCGATCAGGCTTTCGTCGATTTCCTCCGGTTTCAGGCAGGTATCGGCCCCGGGCTTCCGGGCAAAGCTGAAATCCCGGTTTCCGCTTTTGTCCAGCGACACGAAGGCCAGGGTGGTAAATACGCCGTCATCCGTCAAAACGCCCTTGGTTTCGATTCCGGCATTTTGCAGCGTTTGGACCAGCAGGCGGCCGAACGTATCGTTTCCCACCTTGCCGATCATGGCGGTTTTGCAGCCGTATCGGTTCAGCGCCGCCAGGAAATTGCCCGGCGCACCGCCGGGGTTGGCGGAAAGAACAGGATATCCCCCTTCGTTGACGGAATGGGGTGTAAAGTCGATCAGCAGTTCGCCCAGGGCCACAACGTCATAGGTTTTCATCGTTCATTCCTCCGAAAACAGGCTGTACTTGGTGATGTCCATTACAGCCTT
>CACYGB010000070.1 GCA_902773895.1 uncultured Eubacteriales bacterium | reverse complement strand
GTCGGCAGACAGGTAGTCATACTTGGTCTGCACATAGGTGAAGCCGTTGATGCGGCTGATGATCATGGCGGCGTCCTTGCCCAGGCCGTTCAGGATGACCCGCAGGGGCTTGGTGCGCACCTTGTTGGCGTTCAGGGCGATCTTGATGGCGCCTTCGGCGGCGGCGAAGGATTCATGGCCGGCCAGGAAGGCGAAGCATTCGGTTTCTTCGTCCAGCAGACGGGCGCCCAGGTTGCCGTGGCCGATGCCGACCTGGCGCTGGTCCGCCACGGAGCCGGGGATGCAGAAGGCCTGCAGGCCCACGCCGATCAGACGGGCGGCTTCCGCGGCCGTCTTGACGCCTTCCTTCATGGCGATGGCGGCGCCCAGTTCGTACGCCCATTTGGCGTTTTCGAAGCAGATGGGCTGGGTGCTTTCCACGATTTTGTAGGCGTCCACGCCGCGGGCGTTGTTGAACGCTTTCACTTCTTCAAAATCTTTGAAGCCATACTTGTCCAGAATGGGCTGGATCTGAGGCATACGACCTTCATAATTCTCAAACAGAGCCATTTTCACGCACCTCCTGCTTACTCTTTGCGGGGGTCAATCCACTTGACCGCGCCGTCCTCGGCCTTGAAGCGGCCGTAGGTGCCAATGTTCTTCTCGTAGGCTTCGTTGGGGGACACGCCCTTCTTGATGGCGTCCATCATCTTGCCCAAGGAGAGGAACTGATAACCGCACACCTGGTTGTCCTTGTCCAGGGCGATCTGGGTCACGTAGCCTTCGGTCATTTCCAGGAAGCGCACGCCCTTGGCCTTGGTGCCGTACATGGTGCCCACCATGGAGCGCAGGCCCTTGCCCAGGTCTTCCAGACCGGCGCCGATGCGCAGGCCGTCGTCAGAGAAAGCGGATTGGGTGCGGCCGTACACGATCTGCAGGAACAGTTCGCGCATGGCGGTGTTGATGGCGTCGCACACCAGGTCGGTGTTCAGCGCTTCCAGAATGGTTTTGCCGGGCAGGATTTCGGCAGCCATGGCGGCGGAATGGGTCATGCCGGAGCAGCCGATGGTTTCCACCAGCGCTTCTTCGATGACGCCGTTTTTCACGTTCAGGCTCAGCTTGCAGGCGCCCTGCTGGGGAGCGCACCAGCCGACCCCGTGGGTATAGCCGGAAATATCCTTGATTTCCTTGGCCTGAACCCATTTGCCTTCTTCAGGAATGGGCGCGGGACCGTGGTTCGGGCCCTTCATCACGCATACCATTTCTTCCACTTCGCGGGAATATTGCATGGTTACACAGCCTCCTTAACATGATTGAATAGGGAATTATCCAAATAATTATAGCATGTTTTCCAGCCCAGTAAAAGAGGAAAATGCGAAATTTTCAAAAACATTCTGCCGATAACGCGCTTGCTTTTGCATCCGCTTTCTATTACAATGCGCTTTACGCGCAAAGGAGGAAGGAAACATGCGGTATGCAATTTACGGCGCCGGGTCCCTGGGAACGGTATTGGGCGCTTATCTGACGAAAAACGGTGTGGAGATCGACCTGGTGAACCGGAATAAAGCCCACGTGGCGGCGCTGAACCAATCGGGCGCCGTGATTGACGGCACGGTGCACATGACGGTGCCGGTGAAGGCCATGCTGCCGGAGGAAATGAGCGGACAGTACGATGTGATTTTCCTGATGACCAAGCAGCTGCACAACCGGGAAGTGGTAACGTTTTTGAAGCCCTTCCTGACGGAAAACGGCGTCATCGTCACCCTGCAGAACGGCATCCCGGAAATGGGCATTGCCGACATCGTGGGCAAAAACCGCGTGATGGGCTGCGTGGTGGAATGGGGCGCCACCCTGGGAGAGCCGGGCCATGTGACGCTGACCAGCGACCCGGACAGCCTGTCCTTCCACATGGGAAGGATGGAGGGCATCTCGGACGCGCAGTTTGACCTGGTCAGGGGGCTGCTGGAAAAAATGTGCCCTGTGCATTCGGAGGACAACCTGCTGGGCGCCCGGTGGAGCAAGCTGCTGATCAACGCCACGTTCTCCGGCCTGGGCACCGCCATCGGCGGGGTGTTCGGGGATGTGAGCGAAAATAAAGAAATGCAGGGCGCGGCCGTGGCCTGCATGAAGGAATGCATCGACGTGGGCCGGGCTGCCGGCGCGGTGTTCGCCCCGGTGCAGGGCAAGGATATTACCCGGCTGTTCTACTACAAAACGGGGCTGAAAAAAGCCGTCGCCAAAATGATCCTGCCCATCGCCATGAAAAAGCACCGGAATATCGAGCCTTCCATGCTGCAGGATCTGAAAAAGGGCAAGCCCTGTGAAATTGACGCCATCAACGGCGTGGTGTGCCGGTTCGGGCGGCAGTACGGCGTGCCGACGCCGGTCAACGACCGGATCGTGGAGACCGTGAAAAAAATCCAGGCGGGAGAAATGAAAGCCGAAAAGAAGAACGCGGCGCTGTTTCGCGGCCTGTGAACCGCGGCGGATCAGCCGCCTTCCGCGGGGAGGGCCTCCTCTTCGCTCAGCAGCAGCAGCGATCCGTCCCGGCCGCTCTGGAAAAGGTACCAGCACTCTGCTTCGCCCCTTTCGTTCAGACAGCGGATGCGCAGCGCGGGCAGCACGTCGGGGAAAAAGCAGTACAGGTTCAGGTTGTCCCCGGGGCCAAGGCGCGGGGCGGCGTAAATGGCTTCGGTTTGGGCGATGGTGAAGGCTTCCTCGTCCCACGCCAGCCGCTCCAGCACAAACTGGGTCACGGGCGCCGTCAGCCGCAGGGTGACGGGGGTTTCCGCGCCGTCGTCCACCGGCACGTCGGTAAAGCGCATGCCTGCGGCGCCGCCGTGGAAAAAGTCCAGCCGGAAGGAGCCGGCCTGGGCAGGCTGCGGCGGGAATTCCACCGTGTGCAGCACGTCCCACAATTCCGCGGCCGCGTCCGCGCCTTCGGCAGGGTCATACTGCACGGAGAAAAGATAGAAGCCGTCGACACCGCACACGTACAGGCATTGTTCCGCCGTTGTTCCGTCCTGGGAACGGGTGGAATAGCAGCCGTGCCGGATCGCCAGGTCGAAATCATCCTCCAGCGGGGTCCACAGCGGATCGTCCGCCGTCCAGTCCTGACCTACGGCCATGGAAGCATGGCACCGCAGCAGCGCCCGGACGGACGGATCGGCGGGCAGCAGCAGCTCTGCGCCGTCCTCCGCTTCCCCGGTCAGATACCGGTCCCCGTCATACCACAGCGTAAAGCCGTACAGGCTTTCGAATTCCGTGCTGTCCGCCATGGCCGGCAAAACCGGCAGCAGGGCCAGGACCAGCAGCAGGATGAATCCGCGTTTCATAAAAACGCCTCCTTTTTTTCTATTTATAGAATTTTGGCATCCGGGAATGCAATGGAAAAATCCGGAAGGCCTGCCCTGGATGGATCATGCAAAAAAGACTGAGATGTGCTCAGTCTTTTTTATTTACAGGCCGCTCTTCAGCACGCGGATCGTGTCCCTGGCCACGGGGCTTCCGTTTTCGTCCAGCCAGGTGGTGGGCAGATCCGGGGTGACGCTCTCCGTCCAGACGGGAGGCTGCACGGGCAGATGCAGCCCGAAGGGACGCTTTTCCACAATGGCGCGGACGTAATCGCGGATGCTGCGCAGGGGCCGGTCAAAGGTGACGCCGGCCAGTTTTTCCGCCGTCATGGTGTCGGCGCAGTGGTTGTCCGACCCCGCCGTAACGGGCAGGCCCATCACCTGGGCGTAGCGCAGGGCCAGGGTGTTCCAGGGCATTTCGTTGGCGGCGTTGAAACCCTCCGCGCCGTCGGTGATGCTGGGGGACAGGGTGATGGCGTGGTTGTAGCCCCGGGCCCGGAAGGGATGCGCCTGCACCACGCAGCCGCCGGCGGCTCGCACCGCGTCGTGCTGCTGTTTCCGGGTCCACCGGATCATTTCCGGATGCTCCAGCATCCAGCTTTGATCCAGCCCGTAAATCAGGTATTCATCGCCGTCAAAGTTTTCCTCCCAGCCGAAAAACACGGGGAAGCCGCGCTTGTCGCCCTCGTTCCGGGCATCCTCGAAGCCGGCGCAGAAGCGGCGGACGAATTCCTTCCAGGGCAGGCTCCGGTCCACGCCGCAGTTGCCGTGGTAAAAATGGTCGGTGATGATGATGCCGGAATAGCCCGCGTCGATGTACTTCTGAATGTAATCCCGGCCCGGGGAACGGCCGCAGGCGCTGGCCTGGTTGGTGTGCATATGGGTTTCGTACAGGTAAGCCATGGTGTGTTTTTCCGCGCGGCGCGCGGATTCCTCCCTTTCTCAGGCCAGGGCGTCGCAGAACGCGGCGATCTGTTTTTCTTTTTCCGGATCGGGCACGGGATCATTCAGCGTCAGGGCCGCGTCCAGCCCGGCTCCGTCCAGGGCCTCTTTGATTTTGTTCAGCGCTTTTTCCGCGCCGCTGCCGCCCTGGCACACGAACGCAGCGAAGCGTTTGCCCCGCAGGGCGTCCCGGTTCTCCTTCAGGAAGGTGCGCAGCGGCGGGGCTACGTTGCCGGCCCACACGGGGGAGCCCAGCAGGACGCGGTCGTAGCGCGCGGCGTCGAACGCATAGGGCTGCAGCGCCGGGGTTTCCTGCATCATGGCGCTTTTCCCGCCGAAGAAAAACTTGCGTATGCCTTTGTCGGGGTAGGCTTTCACCGGGTTTAAGGGCACCAGGTCAGCCTGCAGCCGGCGGGCGATTTGTTCGGCGGTTTTTTGCGTGTTTCCGCTCATGGAATAGTAAACGACGGCTGTTTTCATGCGCCGGCCTCCCTTCCGTTTTGCTGTTATTATAGCAGAAATCCGGGGGAATCACAAGCCGGCGGCCGGCGCATTGAACGGCGGCGCTTCTTGTGGTAGAATAAGGAAAAAGCACGCGAAGATCTGTCCGGAAGGGGGGAGGAGACGGTGGAAATCTTTTTGCTGACGGCGGAAAACCGGCAGGAAGCGGCGGAATTGTTTGCTTCCGTGTTCACAGGGGAGCCCTGGGGGGATGACTGGAGAGACCGGGAGCAGCTGGACCGGTACCTGGCCGATTTGATGGACGGGCCCGCCTCCCTGAGCCTGGGGCTGCGGCAGGATGGCCGCCTGATCGCCCTGTCGCTGGGCAGTATCCGGCATTACTGGTCGGGGACGGTCTATTGCGTCGACGAATTCTGCGTGGCGCGGGAGGCGCAGGGGCAGGGGATCGGCACCCGGTTCCTGGCGGCCGTGGAAAAGGAGGCCGCCCGTCGGGGTGCGGCGGCGCTGTTCCTGCAAACGGACAGGCAGATGCCGGCCTTCGCGTTTACGGAAAAAACGGGTACCGGGAACTGGGCAGCCATGTTTCCATGAAAAAAACACTGGAAAGGAGCGAAACGATATGAGCTTTTCCCTGGATGCCTGGCGCACGCCGGAGGAGGCGGGCGTATCCTCTCTGGGGCTGGCGGATTTTCTGTCTGCCTGGGAGGAAAAACGGAATCAGGTGCAGTTTCACAGCCTGATCGTGCTGCGGCACGGCAAAACGGTGTGCCGCATGAATTTCGCGCCGTATGATGACCAGACGCCCCACACCCTGTTTTCCCTGAGCAAATCCTTCACCAGCGCCGCGGCGGGCTTTGCCGTGGCGGAAGGAAAGATTGCCTGGGACAGCCGCGTGGCGGACCTGCTGCCGGAGGAGGTGCCGCAGGGCTGCCGGGAGGAGCTGCTCCCCATCACCCTGGAAAACCTGCTGTGCATGGGCTCCGGGCTGGAGGAGGAATCCGATTCCCTGCCGTCCGACCCCGGGGTCACATGGGCGCGGCATGTGCTGAGCCACCGCCTGGCATATCCGCCCATGACGCATTTTCACTACAATACCCTGGGCACCTACCTGGTGTCCTGCATGCTGCAAAAGGCCACAGGACAGACCGTTCGGGACTACCTGACGCCCCGCCTGTTTGCGCCGCTGGGCATCGAAACCCCTGCCTGGGACCTGTCGCCCCAGGGCGTCTGCTGCGGCGGGTTCGGATTGCATTTGAAGGCGGACGACATCGCCCGGTTCGGCCAATGCCTGCTGGATCACGGCCTGTGGCAGGGAAAGCGGGTGCTGCCGGAGGGCTGGGTGGAGCTGGCCACCCGGGAACACATCGCCAATTATGACGGCCGGCCCCAGGACGGCAACGAATGGGGCCAGGGCTACGGCTTCCAGTTCTGGCGCTGCATGGACGGCCGGTACCGGGGCGACGGCATGTTCGGCCAGGTGTGCATGATCGACGAAAAGCGGGACGCCGTGGTGGCGGCCACCTGCGCCGCCGCCGATATGGGGGAGGAATTCCGCCTGATCCGGGAGCACCTGTTTCCGGCCTTTGACGCCCCTGCCGCCACGGAAGCGCAGCAGCAGGCCCTGCGGGACAGGATCGGCGCCCTGTGCTATCCCTTCCCCGCGGACGACGGCAGCGGCCGGCCCCTGCCGGAGGGGGAATACCAGGCGGAATTGCAGGAAAAGCCGGTGCGTGTTGCCCTGCGGATGGGGCCGCAGGAGCAGCTTTGCCTGATCCTGCGCGGGATGGGCGAACCCGAAGCGGTGCTCCCCCTGAGCCGGGGCAAGGCCGGGCTGTGCGCCGTGATCCCCATGAATGGGGTGCAGATGCGCTATCTGGGCGCCTATGGCTGGCGGCAGGGCGCGCTGCACATCGCCATCCGCTGCCCGGACGGCCCGGACACGGCGGACGGCGTGCTTACCTGGAGCGGGGATCAACTGATTTTCGACGGCTTCGGGGCCGTTTTCCCCCAGGGCCGCACCGTGTTCCGGCGGGTGACGAAGGAAACCGAATGACGTCGACAACGGATCAAAACCACGACCGGGGAAGGGTCAACACTGCCCCCGGTCCTTTTGCTTTGCCTGCTTTTCTCCCGCAAAATGCAGCGGACGCCCGATTTGCCGCGCACTTGGCAAAAAAGGTCGCATTTTGGCCCAAAGGAGGGTTGAAATCAGGCATCGGCGGGACTACAATAGGACTGCATAGTGCTGGAAAGGAATGATGAAGGATGCAGGTATTCGTTTTTGTACTGAACCGGACGGAACACCTGGAACATCTGATGGAAGAATTTTCGAAACACGGCCTGCGGGGCGCCACGGTGCTGGACAGCAAGGGCATGGCGCGGATCCTGCTGGGCAGCGATGAGGACGTGCCCATGTTCGCCGGGCTGCGGGCGCTGCTGGAGCCGGAACGCAAAAGCAGCAAAACTATTTTCTGCGTGCTGCCCGATGAAAAAGTGGCGCTGGCCCGGCAGATCGTCAACCAGGTGACCGGCGGGCTTCACACGCCGGACTCCGGCATCATGTTTGCCATGCCGCTGACCTTTGTGGAAGGGCTGGAAAAGAAAGCATGAATATTCTTCTGATCGTCGCCATCGCCATGGCCGCGGGGCTGCTGTTCAGCCGCGGCGCGCATCTTGTTAAATTGCCCAACGTAACGGCCTTCCTGGTGGCCGGGCTGGTGATCGGCCCCTGCGTGGCCGGCATCATCAGCAAGGAACAGGCCGCCTCCATGGGCGTCATCAGCGAAGCCGCCCTGGGCTTCATCGCATATTCCATCGGCGGGGAATTCAAATTAAGCTACCTGAAGGAAATCGGCAAAGCGCCCCTGACCATTACCGCCTTCCAGGGCCTGACCACCGCGCTGTGCGTGGATGTGGGCCTGATCGCCCTGGGGTTCGACGTGCCGCTGAGCCTGCTGCTGGGCGCTATTGGCCTGGCTACCGCGCCGGCCGCCACGCTGATGGTGGTGCGCCAGTACAAGGCCAAGGGGCCCGTGACGCAGATGCTGCTGCCCGTGGTGGCCATGGACGACGCCCTGGGCCTGATGGTGTTCAGCATTTCCGCCTCCGTGGCCCAGGGGATGCTGGGCGGCGAAATGACGGTGCAGAGCATGGTGCTTTCCCCCCTGATCGAGATCGTGGGCAGCTTCGCCCTGGGCGCCGCCCTGGGCCTGGTGCTGGCGTTCTGCGCCCGGTTTTTTGCCAGCCGGGGGAACAAGCTGGCCCTGTCCATCGCCTGCGTGCTGGCCGGCGTGGGCCTGTGCGATCTGCTGAACCTGTCTTCCCTGCTGGTGTGCATGATGATCGGCGCCATGATGGTGAACCTGAGCCAGCAGCGCGAAGTGCTGATGGAGCAGTGCGACCGGTTCACGCCGCCCCTGTTCCTGCTGTTTTTCGTGCTCTCCGGCGCGGAGCTGGATCTGACCGTGCTGCCCAGCGTGGGCGTTATCGGTATCCTGTATCTGCTGCTGCGCTGCATCGGCAAGTGGGGCGGCACCATGCTGGGCGCCCTGTGCGTGCATGCCGATGACAACATCCGCAAATACCTGGGCCTGACCCTGCTGCCCCAGGCCGGTGTGGCCATCGGTATGGCCTCCCTGGTGGCCGGGCGCTTCCCCACGCTGGGCGCGCAGGTGAACACCATCGTGCTGGCCGGCGTGCTGGTGTTTGAACTGGTGGGCCCCATCATTACCAAGCTGGCGTTGACCCGGGCCGGCGAAATCCCCGCGGTCACCAAATAAACAAGGACGCACCCTGCGCCGCCGCCTTTTGCGCGGCGGCCTTTTTGAGCCTTGACGGATGTCGCTTTTTGCGGTATCTTGGGAATACAGAGGAGGGATGCGGGATGCTGTTTATCGGTATTTGCGGCGCCAGCGGCTCGGGCAAAAGCACCCTGGCGGCGGAACTGGTGCGGGATATGGGCGTGGAAAGCATCGTGCTCAACCAGGACGCGTATTACCTGGATCACCCGGATCTGACGTTTGAAGAACGGGTGAAACTGAATTACGACGAACCCTGTATCTTTGACCACGATCTGCTGTATCACGACGTGTGCACCCTGCTGGAGGGAAAACCCATTACCCGCAAGGCGTATGATTTTTCCCAGCATCGCCGCAGCGATACCAGCGACGTGATCACCCCCGGCAACGCCAAGGTGCTGATCGTGGAAGGGATCCATTCCTTTTACGACCGGCGGCTGCTGGATAAAATGTTCCTGAAGCTGTACATCAACGTGGAGCCGGATATCTGCCTGCTGCGCCGGATCCAGCGGGACATCAAGGACCGCGGACGCCAGATCGACAACATCGCCGATCAGTACCTGTCCACCGTCAAGCCTATGTACGACCGGTACATCCGCAACTATATCCACGACGCCGACGTGGTGGTGATGAAGGGCGGCAAAAACACCCGCATCGTGCCCATCCTGGCAGGTTATGTGCAAAGCACGCTGAATCCCTGAGGGACCCGGGGGCTTCTTCAGCCTCCGGACCCCCGAACCAGGACCCGCCGGGTCCTAGACCTGTTTTGGCGATACTGCGCCACTTAGAAAAACAGACAATACGCGCCTGATGCTTTCGAGGACGACAAGAAAGCTCCCGGGCAAAAGAAAAGGCTGGGGATTTCCGAGAAAACAAGTGAGCTTGTTTTTCGGAAAATTCCCAGCCTTTTCCCTGTGCGCTTGCGCACAGGCGGGCCGGCAAAGCCGGCCTGCCCGGGAGCGGTATGCTTTCGTCCTTTCCGCGACTGTGGAATGTTGCGTGAAAACGTAGCCACGCCTCATCTGCAGCCGGCGGGGTCTGGGGCAGCGCCCCGGCGTTCTTCTCGCGACTGCGGAGCGTTGCTTGAAAATGCAGCCACGCCTCATCCGCAGCCGGCGGGGTTCGGGGAGGGACACACCCTCCCCGACGGGGTCTGGGGCAGCGCCCCGGCGTTCTTCCCGCGACTGCGGAGCGTTGCTTGAAAATGCAGCCACGCATCATCCGCAGCTGGCGGGGTTCGGGGAGGGACACCCTCCCCGACGGGGTCTGGGGCAGCGCCCCGGTGTTCCCCCATATCCGCGCAGGGTTTTCCTCAGTAGTTTTCCGCCTTGATCTGGAAGTAGGCCTGGGGATGGTTGCACACAGGGCAAACCTCCGGGGCCTGTTTGCCGATCACGATGTGGCCGCAGTTGGCGCACTGCCAGATGGTGTCGCCGTCGCGGGAGAACACCAGGCCGTCTTTCAGGTTGGTCAGCAGCTTGCGGTAGCGTTCCTCATGTTCCTTTTCGATGGCGCCGACGCCCTCGAACAGCTTTGCGATGTCTTCAAAGCCTTCTTCCCGGGCTTCCCTGGCAAACTGGGCGTACATATCGGTCCATTCGTAATTTTCGCCTTCGGCGGCGGCCAGCAGGTTTTCGGCGGTGGAGCCGATGCCGTTGAGCAGCTTGAACCAGATTTTGGCGTGTTCCTTTTCATTGTCCGCCGTTTCCTCAAACAGCCGGGCGATTTGCACATAGCCCTCTTTCCTGGCCTTGGAGGCGAAGTAGGTGTACTTGTTGCGGGCCTGGCTTTCACCGGCAAAGGCTGCCTGCAGGTTGGCTTCCGTCCGGGTTCCTTTCAGATCCATCGTATGTTCCTCCTTTTCCGCGGGTTAAATCATGGTATATACTGTTCGGGACGGGGACGGAAAATCCTGCCGCCCAGGCGCAGCGCGGCGCAAAAAACGTGACGCCGTGGCCCAGCAGGGACGCGTACCCTGCGCCCAGGATGCCCAGGGACGCCGTCCAGCGGAGGGTGAAAAACAGCGTCGCCGCCGTACCCAGCAGGGAATCCGCCAGCGTTTGCTTTTGCCGGCCCAGGCCGCCCATCAGGCCGGTGAGCACCTGCTGCAGCGGCAGCACCACGGCCAGGGGGCACAGGGAGCGGATCAGGGGCGCCACCTCCGGCAGCCGGTACAGGGTGCAGGCGATCAGCGGGGCGGCCATATACAGCGCTGCGGCGCAGGCGGCGCCGGCCAGGCATGCGGCGGCCAGGATCAGCAGCCGGTCCTCCGGCCGCGGGGCTTTGGCGGTCAGGCGGCTGACAGCGCCGGGCAGGCCGGACGCAGCCGGGGCCAGGGCCGGCATGTGGGCGAAGGACGCCAGCTCCATCACGCCCACGGCTTCCGCGCCCAGCCAGCGGGAAACCAACAGCCGCTGGAAAAAGCCCAGGCACCGCACCGCGCATTCCACGGCGGTGATCCATGCGGCCTGCCGCTTCAGGCTTTGCTGCTTCAAGTATCATCCCTCCGTTTTCCTTCCAGCGTATGCGGCGGGGAACGGGGGAATGACCGCAGAAATGGGTATTGTGTTCAAAACGGAATCTGTGCTATACTATAGGGCGAAAATACGGCTTGAATAGGAGAGAATCAGCCATGTATGATATTTTGATTATCGGCGCGGGGGTGACCGGCTGCGCCGTGGCCCGGCAGCTGTGCCACTACAAAGCGAAGGTGGCCGTGATCGAACGGGCGGAGGACGTGGCCGACGGCGCCAGCAAGGCCAACAGCGGCATCGTCCACGCCGGGTTTGACGCCAAGCCCGGCACAAAAAAGGCGTATTACAACGTGAAGGGCGCCAAAATGTACGCGAAGCTGGCGCGGGAAATGAACGTGCCCTACGACCCCGTGGGCGCGCTGGTGATCGGCTTTTCCGACGAGGACAGGCAGACCCTGGAGAAGCTGTACGACCAGGGCGTGAAAAACGGCGTGGAGCAATTGGAAATCCTGGAAAGGGACCAGATCCTTTCCCTGGAGCCCAACACCAATCCGGCTGTCACCTGCGCCCTGCATGCCCGGACCAGCGCTGTGGTGAGTCCCTATGAAATGACGCTGGCGCTGGCGTACCACGCGGCGCTGAACGGCGTGGAATTCATTTTTGACGCGCCGGTGTCCCGGATCTGGAAGGACGAAACCTGGCACGTGGCCACCGCCAAAGGGGAGCTGACTGCCCGGGCCGTGATCAACTGCGCGGGGGTCGGCGCGGCGGAACTGCACAATATGATTTCCGACGAGCCGGTGCGCATCATTCCCCGCCGGGGCGAATACTACCTGCTGGACCACACGGTGAAATGCCCCTTCCGACGCACCATGTTCCAGGTGCCCGGCAAGATGGGCAAGGGCGTGCTGATTTCCCCCACGGCCCACGGAAACGCGCTGCTGGGCCCCTCGGCGGAGGACATCGAGGACGGATTTGACACCGCCACCACCCGGCAGGGCCTGGATTTTGTGCTGGACAAATGCCGCCTGACCTGGCCCCAGGTGAACATCCGGCCGGTGATCACCACCTTCTCCGGCGTGCGCGCCCATCCGGAAACGGACGACTTCATCATCGGGCCGGTGCACGGCGCGCCGGAAGGCGCCTTCGAGGCCATCGGCATCGAAAGCCCCGGCCTCAGCGCCGCGCCCGCCGTGGGGGAAGAACTGGGCGAAATGGTGGCCCTTTCCCTGAAGCTGCCGGAGGCCCGGCTGGTGAAGCCGCCGGTGCCGCTGCTGAAACCCTTTGCCGCCATGACGGAGGAGGAGCGCGCCGAGGCCTGCCGGCAGAACCCCGATTACGGCCGCATCGTGTGCCGGTGCGAGGTGATCACCGAGGCGGAGATCCGCGACGCTATCCGGCGTCCGGTGGGCGCCCGGTCCATCGACGGCGTAAAGCGCCGCACCCGGGCCGGCATGGGCCGGTGCCAGGGCGGCTTCTGTTCGCCCCGGGTAACGGAAATCCTGTGCGAGGAATTGGGCGTATCGCCCCTGGAGATCACCAAGTGCGGCGGCGAAAGCAAGCTGCTGGCCGGCACCATTCAGGATATTGCAAAGGAGGCGCAGCACCATGCGTGAAATTCAGGTGGACGTGCTGGTGATCGGCGCGGGTCCTGCGGGCCTGGCGGCCGCCATCGCGGCGAAAAAGCAGGGGGTCGACAGCCTGATCGTGCTGGAGCGGGAGGATCAGCCCGGCGGCATCCTGCGCCAATGCATCCATAACGGCTTCGGTCTGCACCGCTTTAAGGAGGAACTGACCGGGCCGGAATATGCCCAGCGGGACATCGACACCGCCGTGGAAATGGGCATCGATATCCGCACCGGCGTCACAGTGCTGTCCGTATCGCCGGAAAAGCGGGTCACTGCCGTCAGCCGGGAAAACGGGCTGCAGGTATTCCAGGCCAAGGCCATCGTGCTGGCCATGGGCTGCCGGGAAAGGCCCCGGGGTGCCCTGGCGATCCCCGGCACCCGCTGCGCCGGCATTTACAGCGCCGGCACCGCCCAGAAATTTGTGAACCTGGAGGGCTACATGCCGGGGCGCACGGTGGTGATCCTGGGCAGCGGCGACATCGGGCTGATCATGGCCCGGCGCATGACGCTGCAGGGCGCCAAGGTGCTGGCCTGCGTGGAGCTGATGCCCTATTCCAGCGGCCTGAACCGCAACATCGTGCAGTGCCTGCAGGATTATGATATTCCGCTGTATCTTTCCCACACGGTGGTGGACATCCACGGCCGGGAACGCCTGACCGGCGTAACTGTGGCCCAGGTGGGGCCGGACCGCAAGCCCATTCCGGGAACGGAAGTGGAATTCGCCTGCGACACGCTGCTGCTGTCCGTGGGCCTGATCCCCGAAAACGAGCTGTCCGCCGGCGCGGGGGTGGATATGAGCCCCGTCACCAGCGGCGCCGTGGTCAGCGATACGCTGGAAACCAGCGTGCCCGGCGTGTTCGCCTGCGGCAACGTGCTGCATGTGCATGACCTGGTGGACCACGTCAGCAACGAATCCTTCCGGGCTGGGGAAATGGCCGCCCGCTTTGCCCGGGGCGAGCGCCGGGAAGGCCGGGAAATTCCGGTGAAGGACGGCCGGGGCGTCCGCGGCGTGGTGCCGCAGAAGATCCTGCTGGACAAGGAAAACAGGGGCGTGGACCTGATGTTCCGGCCGGATCAGGTGTACCGGGATCATTATTTGACCGTGTATGCCGACGGCAAGGCGCTGTCCTCTGTGAAGAAGATGATCCTGACGCCCGGCGAAATGGTGGTGCAGCCGCTGAACGAAAAGCTGCTGGATGCCTGCCGGGAGGCCGGGGAAATCACGGTGGCTATCACCGACGAAAAAGCCGTGTGAAGCTGAGCCGGGCCCGCGTTCGCGCGGGCCGGGCTTTTTTCTTGGGAAAAGGAGAACGATTATGGGCAGCCTGCTGGAAAGCACCCTGAACACCCGGGATCTGGGCGGCCACCGGACGAAAACAGGAGGGATTACCCGCTTTCATCGCGTGTGGCGCAGCGACGTGCCCGCGCATCCTACGGCCCGGGATGCGGAAACGCTGAAAAGCGCCGGCATCACCACCCTGGCGGACCTGCGCACGGAAGCGGAAAAGGAAAGGACGCCATCACCCCTGGCCGGTGTGCCGGGCTTCCGATGCGTTTCCCTGCCCATCCGGGAAGGCAGCGCCGTGCCGCCCACGCTGGACGCCGTGCCGGATACTTACCTGCAAATTGCCGCCAGCCCGCAGACGGCGGAAGTGCTGCGGCTGATCGCGCAGGAGGAGGCCGGCATCCTGATCCATTGTTCCGCAGGGAAGGACCGGACCGGTGTGATCTGCGCGCTGGTGCTGCTGTTTTGCGGCGTCAGCCGGGAGGAAATCACGACGGATTACTGCCAGAGCGGACGGAACATGCAGCCGGCGCTGGCGCCTTACCTGGCCGCGCATCCCGAAATTGATTCGCGCATCGTGACGGCGGACGAAAGGAGCATCCGGGCGTTCCTGACGCGGTTTGCCGGGGAGTACGGCTCCGCGGAGCGCTATGCCGCCGCGATGGGGTTGGAGCCGGACTGGATCGGCAGCCTTCGGGGGAAGATGTTGGGATAAACAGAGGAATGTAAAAAGGGAACAAGTGTTCTTATAAATCCAAAAAGCAACAGCCTGCCGAATCGCGAGGATCGACAGGCTGTTTGTAATTCAAATGGTGTAGGAAGCTCATCTTCCTGGTCAGGGAAGCTCATCTTCTCCTGCGGTTGCTGATCAGCACCAAGCGGAGCAGCTGCATCAGTGCGCTGATGAAGGACGCCACGTAGGTCATGGCGGCGGCGGTCAGCACCGTTTTCACGCCCTTTTCCTCCTCCTGGGTCAGGTATCCGCTGCCGGCCAGCATGGCCATGGCCCGGCGGCTGGCGTCAAACTCCACCGGCAGGGTGATCAGGGAAAACAGCACGGCCAGGCCGAAGCACACGATGCCGGCGGTCATCAGCGGTTCAAAGGAGAACAGGATCCCCAGGAAAAAGATGGGCCAGGCCAGGTTGGAGCCAATATTGACGGCCGGCACCAGGAAGGTGCGCAGGGCCAGGAACGGATAATTATCCTTCTTTTGCAGCGCATGGCCCGCTTCATGGGCGGCAATGCCCACGGCAGCGACGCTGGAAGAGCCGTAAACGCCCTCCGACAGCCGCAGCGTATCCGTTTTCGGGTCGAAATGATCGGTCAGTTCTCCGGCGACGGGCTGGATGACGATGTCGCTGACGCCCTGCAGGTGCAGCAGCTCCTCCACGGCCGCGGATGCCGGCAAGCCGCGCTGGGTGAACACTTTGCTGTACTGGGCATAGGCGCTTTTTACCCGCGATTGCGCCCACAGGCCCAGGATCAGCCCGGGGAGCAGCAGCAGGATGGTGCTGTCAAAATACATGGTCTCGTCTCCTTTCCCCGATAGTATATCCGAATACCGTGAAAAAAGAATGAATAAAGGGAAAACTAAACTGCCGGCGCATCGTTCTTCTTGCGCACCCACTCATGAATCAGCGCGTAGAGGGTGGCGGTGACGGGAACGGACACCAGCATGCCGCCGATGCCACCGATACCGCCGCCGATGGTGATGGCGGCCAACACCCACAGGCTGGGGATGCCCACCGACGAGCCCAGCAGCCGGGGATAGATGGTGTTTCCGGAAATGGTTTGCAAGACCACGATGAACAAAAGGAACCAAAGCGCCATGCCTGGATTTGCCGTGAACACCAGGAAGGTGCCCAGCGCCGCGCCGATATAACCACCGATGATGGGGATCAGGGACGTGGTGCCGCTGAGCACGCCCACCATCAGGGCGTAGGGCATGCCGAAAATTTTCATGCCCAGCCAGGTCAGCAGGCCCAGGAAAATGCCGTTCAGCGTCTGGCCCACAATGAAGCCGGAGAAGCAGCGGTTGGCAGTGCTGAGCACGTGATGGATGCGGCTGTTTTTCTCCTCGTTAACGGCGGCTTTCATCAGCAGCCGGAACTGGCGCTGCAATTGATCCTTGCTGCCCAGCAGGAACAGCGCGAAGATCACGGAGATGAAGAAGTTGGCTACCTGGCTGGTGACGGCGCCGATGACCGTCACCGTGGAGGACAGCAGTCCCCGGCCCGCGATGCCGGTGGACGCCCAGTTGATGATCCGCTCCTGAATGGAGGGCCAATCAAAATTCAGCGACTCCAGGTATTCCTTCACCGGAGGAATGTCCTGGAAGGTTTCCAGGGCCCAGGTCCTGGCCTGCTGCACGTAAACCGGCAGCTCCCGGGCCAGCAGGGTGACGGCCTCGGTAAGCCCGGGGATGACGATGGAGATGATCACCGTCAGGATGGACAGCATCAGCACCGCGGCCAGCAGAATGCAGATCCATCTTCGGCTGCGGATGAGCCACGCATTTTTACTCTTGGGGAAGAAAACTTTCTCCAGCCGTTTCACCACGATTTCCAGGATGTAGGCGATCACCGCACCCAGGATCAGCGGCCGTGCGATGTTCCAGAGAAACAGCACGCCCTTGATCAGGGATTCAAAATGGATGACGCCCAGCGTCAGCAAAGCCGCCAGCAGCATCAAGCGGACGAATTTTCTTTCACCGAACCATTTGCTCAGGGGATGTTCCCGCTGATTGTTCATGGCTGAGCTCCTTTCCTATAAGGATTCTTTTGCACGGGTATTATACCATATCTTTTTTCTTCCGTCCATGGCAATCTGCCAGCATGTTTCACGTGAAACAACTTTTTCGCCGGGATTCGGCATGTTTCACGTGAAACATCGGCGGTGAAAACCCTTATTGACAATCGGATGCGAATGTGGCAAACTGTTCCGGGAACGGAGGTGAGCGGAATGCGCATGACCAGCCTGAGGCTGCGGGACTTTCGGGGGTATAAGCAGGTGCTGCTGACGCCGCCGGAGGGCGTTACCGTGCTGGTGGGCGAGAACGGCGCGGGGAAAACCAATCTGCTGGAAGCGGTTCATCTGTGCTGCGTCGGGCGAAGCCATCGCACCTCCAACGACCGGGAAATGATCCGCAAGGACCAGGAAACGGCGGCCGTGCAGCTGACCGTGGAGCGACGGGACGGCCGGCACGAGGTGGGTGTCCGCCTGTTCGAGAACGCCCGGCGACGCAAAATCGTGTACGTCAACGGCAAAACCGCGCCCCGGATGGGGGAATTGATGGGCCACGCCACCTGCGTGATCTTTTCCCCGGAGGATCTGGCGCTGGTCAAGGACGGCCCCCAGGTTCGCCGCCGGTTTCTGGATATGCTGCTGTCCCAGCATCAAAAAGCGTATTTCTATGCGCTGCAAACCTACATGAACGCCCTGAAGCAGCGGAACGCGCTGCTGAAGCTGGGCGACCTGCGCCAGCTGCCCACCTGGGATGAACAGCTGGCCGCGGCGGCGGCGCCGGTGGTGCGCCTTCGCCGGGACGCCTGCCAGCAGCTGAATGCCCGGGCAGCGGTGCATTACCTGTATATTGGCGGGCGAGAGGATGAACCGTTTGCCATGAAGTACTGCGGCGGCTTGGCAAACAGCGAGGACCCGGCTGCGGATATGCTGAAGGGCCTGGCTGCCTGCCGGGAGGAAGACGTGCGGCGGCAGACCACTTGCTTCGGTCCCCACCGAGATGATGTAGACCTGATGCTGCGCGGAGAAGCGCTGAAGGCCTTCGGTTCCCAGGGGCAGATGCGGACGGCGGCGCTGTCCATGAAGCTGGCGGCCTTTGATTTGCTGGAAGCGGCCCAGGGGGAACCGCCGCTGCTGCTGCTGGACGATGTGCTCAGCGAGCTGGATCCCGATCGCCGGCGGCGGCTGATTGCCCGCATCGGACGGGCCCAGGCGCTGCTGACCTGCACGGATGAAAATGATTTTATCGGCGCCCGGCCTGCCTGCGTGCTGCGGGTGGAAAACGGCGAGCTGAAAGACTGAGCAGCCAGAAAACCAAAAACACAAAACGGCAGGTGGAGTCACCCGCCGTTTTTGCTTTAATCCTTGACCGGTTCCCGATCCCGGAACATCAGGGAAATGCACCACAGGCCGGCCGCGCCTACCAGGGTGTAAATGATCCGGCTCACCAGGGCGCCCTGGCCGCCGAACAGGTACGACACCAGGTCAAACTGGAAGATCCCGATCAGCCCCCAATTGATCGCGCCGATGATGGTGAGCAGCAAAGCAATCCGATCTGCCATGTTTCATGCCTCCTTTTGATTTTCACAGGTAGTATGGCATGAATGGGCGGAAAATATACCGAAAATGGCCGCTTTTTTGAGAATTTCGATTGTAAGGCGAAAAAAAGTCTGCCGGAAGGCAATTGGCTAAATGGGAAGGGGAAAACGGGTTTCAGAGGAAGGAATTGTTTCACGTGGAAGAAGCGGTTTTGGCGCTTCAAAACGCGGGAAAGGCCTGCCCGGAGAAACCTGGTGATACCCAAAACGAAAACCCCGGGAGGAACCGGACACGATTCCTCCCGGGGTTGTTTGCAGGGAAGGTTATTCTTCCTCTTCGTCCATCAGGGCCACAAATTTTTCGAACACGGCCTGGGACACGGCGTCGTCATCCACGGAGACGTAGATGTCCTCATCCGTCTCGGGATCCTTTTCGATTTTCAGGATCAGCACTTCGCCTTCTTCGTCGTCCGTGTTTTCATCGTCCAGCAGCATCAGTACCACGTACAGTTCGCCTTCGTGGTCGATGGTGGTCAGATATTCAAACTGGCTGGTCACGCCTTCTTCGTCGGTCAGTTCGATGATGCCTTCAGGAAGTTCTTCCTCTTCGGGAACGTTGTTTTTGATATCGTCTGCCATTGATATATCCTCCATATGATGTATCCCAATGCCGCAGCGGCATGGTGGATTTCGTTAAGCGTGGCTGTCCAGGTAGGTTTGCAGGATCACGGCGGCGGCCACCTTGTCCACGGTTCCCTTGCGCTCATCCCGGTGCATGCCGCCTTCGATCAGCGCCTGGTGGGCGGAAACGGTGCTCAGCCGTTCATCCTGGAATTCCACGTCCAGGCCGCTTTCCCGCAGCTTGTCCGCAAACGCCATCACTTTCTCGGCCTGGAAGCCAACCGAGCCGTCCATGTTGCGGGGAAGGCCGCATACCACCAGCACGGCTTCGTTTTCCCGGCACAGCTGCTGGATGCGCTTTACATCCGGGCCATACCCCACCCGGGTATATACGCTGTGGGGCGTAGCAATCACGCGCATTGTGTCGCTCAGCGCGATGCCGATGCGCCGGTCGCCCACATCCAAGCCCAGGATGCGGCCGGTCATGGATTCAGCCTGTTTTCTACGTAGAATCGAACCAGCTCTTCCAGGATTTCGTCCCGTTCCAGGCGGCAGATCATGCTGCGCGCCCCCTCGAAGCTGGTGATATAGGTAGGATCGCCTGTCAGCACGAACCCCACCAGCTGGGTGATGGGATCATAGCCCTTGGCCTGCAGGGCGGAATATACGTGTGCCAGGATTTCGGACGCGGTAGCGCTGCCTTCCGATAACGGACGCAGTTTGGTGGTTTCACCCAACATGACGCTCCTCCTCCTTCCTTTCATTTATTATACACGATTTGCTACAAACACGCAAGGTGGAAAAATGGCGTTATTTTGACAAATATCGTTGAAACGTTTTCAGCCGTCCGCGGAATCGGCCAGGATCCGGGCGCCGCCGCGGACGCACAGGAAAAGCGGAAGCGCCAGCGCGGCTGCCAGCAGGGCGGAAAGCAACTGTCCGCCCAGGCGAAGCAGCGGCTGCCAGAGCAGGGTGGCGGTCAGCAGCGCGCCGATGCACAGGGCTTTCAGCGTGTCCGGGGCCAGGCCGGCCCGGGCGGTGCTGCCAGCAATCTGCTTTTCCCTCACGGCATCCTCCGCATCAGCCGTTGCAGATGTCGCTTCAGAAAGCAAACGCAGCGCCGCCGGCCCCATTGGCGGTACTTCATGCCCGCCAGGAAGCCCAGCGCACCGATGGTCAGATACTTGTTCATGGGTGTGTCACCTCCTC
>CACYGB010000069.1 GCA_902773895.1 uncultured Eubacteriales bacterium | reverse complement strand
ATGCTGGACAGCGCCGGGATCTCGTCCCTGCGGCTGCGAAGGGTCGGCAGGTGCAGAGACAACGGGCCCAGGCCGATGGACAATTGCCGGGAAAACTCCGCCAGGGGCAGGCCCTCCGTTTCGTCGCAGGAGAAAATCAGCCACAGCCGCTTGGCCAGGCCCGATTCCGTAATCAGGGACAAAAACGCCTGCCGGTACTGGGACGGTGCGTCGTCCAGGTGCTGAAAATAAACGGTGGTGCCGGCGGTGTTCAGGGGGGAGGCGTGGTGCTCCAGCAGGAAGGTCCAGCCCCGGTCTCCCAGCCGCGCGCCGTCCACGACGATGAAGGGATGGGAGGTGAAGCGGCTGTGCAGGTACAGGTAGCGGGCGATTTGCTCTTTGCCCGTACCCTCTTCGCCCACGATCATGATGGGTTTTGCCGCGGAGGTAATGAAATCCAGCTGGGTTTTCAGCGCGCCCATGGAGCCGCTGATGCTGAAAAAACTGTTGCTGAACAGGAGCTGGCACTCCGCTTCGTCATAGGAACGGATGCCGGGGTGGCGGTCGGGCAGCGGAAGATGGCCGGACTGGATGCGGAACAGGTAGTACCGGTGGTCCTGCATGGAAAACATGCTGCCCGTAATGGCGTGCAGCGTATCGCCAATCCGGCGGTAGGTCAGGTTTTCACTGCCGGCCCGGATGCTGGCGATGCGGCGCTGCAGGTAGGACAGCATTTCCTGATCGGCGTCCTGATCCTGCGGGAAGGAAAAAACCAGTTTCTTGTCCGCATTGAATACCAGGCACTGCCGGGAATCCTGGCTGAGGATGCGGCGCAGGAACAGGTTTTCGTTGCGGGTGCGGCGGAAGGAACGGCCCTGGGCTTCCGCCTCCTGCAGGGCCAGCTGGATGCTGTTTTCGCCGGATGTGATCAGCAGGGCGTTCAGGCCCTTGGCCCGGGCGAAGCCGTGGGACACCTTATCGCAGATCACCGTCTGGATGCCCTGGGCGATCAATTGATCCATGGCGGCGGCCGCGCCGTCGGCGTCATGCACCGTGATGATGGGGGCCTTGAGCCTGAGTAGGTTGCACAGGGTATGGGCGTTTTCCGTCACCGCGTGAAAGCCTACCACGGCAAACTGATCGGTATAGTTTTCCGACAGCTTGATGGTGCGCAGCACATCGTAGACGGAAACGCTGATTTCCACCACGGGCAGGCTGGTCACGGCACGGATCCTGTCGGCGGTGCCGCCCCGGGACAGGATCACGTCGTACTGGTTGGTGTCCACCCGGTTGACGATGTTCACGCCTTCTTCCAGGTCGCCGGTGTGGGCGTCCAACAGAAGATTGGGGAAAAACTCCGCCGCGTGGATCAGGGAAACCGTCATGGATTCGTACGGCGCGATGGCCAGCACGCGGATGGGCGTTTCAATTTGAATAGGCATAGTGCGTTGCTTCCTTTAAAATTCATCGTTGCGCTTGGAAAAGCAGGGATCAAACCGGATATTTGTCTGAAATCGCCACGATTATACCATATAAAACAGGAAAGGGGAATGGGCAGGCTGTTAAAAAATGAAACATATCAGAAGACGCCTCGGCTGGAAAAAATGTGAATGTTGCAAATTAAAACAGATAAATGATAAAAATACATTTCTTTTCTGGTTGGTTTTCCGTATAATGAAGCCAAGTGAGATACTCGATTCGCCAAGGGGGATGCTCATGATTCGTTTAATGATCATTGCGGACGACTTTACCGGCGGGCTGGACACAGGGGTTCAGTTTGCCCGGAAGGGGATCCGGACCCGCGTGGTGACCGATTGGCAGGCGGATTACCGGGAAGCCGCGGACGGGTGCGAGGTGCTGGTGGTGGTGGCGGAAAGCCGCCATGTGACCGCCTGCCAGGCTTATGATATGGTGTACCGCATCGTCAAAAAGTCCGCCGAGCTGCAAATCCCCTTCATTTATAAGAAAACCGATTCCGGCCTGCGGGGAAACATCGGGGCGGAGCTGAGCGCCGTGCTGGACGCCAGCGGCGCATCCTGCCTGCCTTTCCTGCCCTCCATGCCGGCGCTGAACCGGGTGACCCGGCAGGGCATCCATTATATCGACGGCGTGCCCGTGGCTGAATCTGTGTTTGGAAAGGACCCCTTCGAGCCTGTTACCGAATCGGACGTGTGCCGCATGATCGGCAGCCAGAGCCCGGTGGCCACTGAAAAAGGGACGGCGGATGAACTGCCCCGGGGCCACGGCATCTGGGTCATCGACGCGGCCAATGACGAAGATTTGCTGAAGGCCGGTCAGCGGCTGAACGAACAGGGGCTGTTGCGGGTCATGGCGGGCTGCGCGGGCTTTGCCGCCGTGCTGCCCGATCTGCTGGGGCTGAAAAAAGGGCCCGAACCGGTTCTTCCCCGCCTGGCGCCCGGATTGTTTGTGCTGTGCGGCAGCGTGAACCCCATTACCCAGCGGCAGTTGGCCTACGCCGAGAAGAATGGGTTCCTCAGGCGGCATATCCTGCCGGAGCAAAAGCTGGAAAATGGCTATTTCGACTCGGAAGCGGGCCAAAAAGCGCTGGACGGCTGGAAGCGGACGTTTGAAGTGGCGCCCTGGTTTATCCTGGACGCCAACGACGAAGACATCAGCAACGTGCAAAGCGCATCGTACGCCCGGGAACATCAGATGGACACCGAAGAGGTCCGCCGCTGCATTTCCGGGTCCCTGGGCCGGATTTTGCCTGGGCTGCTGGAAAGCCCGGTGAACAAATCGCTGCTGATCACCGGCGGCGATACGCTGCTGGAATGCATGAACCGCATGCGCGTCAGGCAGATGGAACCGCTGCTGGAGGTATTCCCCGGCGTGGTGCTGTCGGTGTTTGAAGCGGGCGGAAAGGCGCGGTACGTGATCACCAAATCCGGCGGCTTCGGCGAAGAAACGCTGCTGTGCGACCTGAAACGACTGATCGAAACCCAAGCCTGCAATAAATAAGGAGGAAGCTGCCATGGTCTATCCCCAACTTCCCGGCCTGACCCCGGACGGACGCATCTACGAAAACGTTGACATGGGCACCCTCGAAGCCTTCCTGCCCACCGGCGGCTATCCTACCGCCCACGCCCCGGCCATGCTGGAGCTGCCGGACGGCGCGCTGCTGTGCTGCTGGTTCGCCGGCACCTATGAGGGCAGCGCCGACATCCGCATCATCTGCTCCCGCCTGGAAAAGGACGGCTTGCAGTGGAGCCAGCCGGTGGATATTTCCGGCGACCCGGAACGCAGCGAGCAGAACCCCTCCCTCTTTGCCGGAAACGACGGCGCGGTCTGGGCCATTTATACGGCGCAGAAGGACCGGCAGGCCGGCAAGGACAACATGCAGTTCACCTCCCAGATCCGGGTGCAGAAGAGCACCGACGGCGGCAAAACCTGGGGGCCCTACGAAACCCTGTTCGCCCGGGAAGGCAGCTTCTGCCGCCAGCCCATCCAGGTGCTGTCCAACGGCCGCTGGATCTTTGCCAACTGGCTGTGCACCGACAGCCCGGACGGCCTTTCCGGCGATCCTACCGCCCTGCAGATTTCCGACGACGAAGGCAAAACCTGGCGCCAGGTGGATATGCCCGGCAGCCGGGGCCGCGTCCACGCCAACGTGGTGGAAATCGGCCCGGACGGTCATCTGGCCGCGTTCATGCGCTCCCGGGAAGCGGACAACATTTACCGCAGCGAATCCTTCGACTGGGGCGACACCTGGTCCGTTCCAGCGCCAACGCCGCTGCCCAACAACAATTCCTCCATCAGCGCCCTGCGGCTGCAAAGCGGCCGGGTGGCCGTTGCCTATAACCCCACCTGCACCCCCGATCCCCAGCCCGGCAAGGCGGCCTGGCCCGGCCTGCGCTGCCCGGTGGCGGTGGCGCTTTCCGAAGACGGCGGCCTGACCTTCCCCGTCATCCGCTGGATGGAGCGGGGAGAAGGGTACATGGGCGACGAAAACAAAACCAACAACCGGCAGTACGAGTACCCCTATCTGATGCAGAGCAGGGACGGCATGCTGCACTTGGCATTCGCGGCCTATACCCGCAAGGGCGTGAAATACATGCGCTTCAGCGAAGAAGCGGTGCTGGGAAGGAAGCGGGAAAAGGTGGGCCTGTACAACCCCACCGCCGCGCAGATGAAATAAGGAGGACATGATCCATGCTTGCATCCTATAACCTGAAAATGCCCCACGCGGTGTACGGCGGCGTCAACGCCATGGACAACATCACCGCCATCATCCAAGCTGCGGGCGCGAAAAAAGTGGCCATGTTCACCGATAAGGGCATCGAAAGCACGGGCCTGTTCGCCCTGCCGGAAGCGGCTGTCAAGGCCAGCGGGGTGGAGTATTACGTGCTGGATGATTTGAAGCCCGAACCCACTTACATGGCGGTGCAGAAGCTGATCGACGATTTCAAGGCCCAGGGGGCCGATCTGATCGTGGCCTGCGGCGGCGGCAGCGTGATGGACGCGGCCAAACTGGCCTCCATCCTGGTTACGGACGCGTACGGCGTCAAGGAACTGCTGGATAATCCCGGCCTGGCGAAAAAATGCGTGCCCATCGTGCTGATTCCCACCACCGCCGGCACCGGCGCGGAAGTGACCCCCAACGCCATCGTGGCTGTGCCCGAAAAGGAACTGAAGGTGGGCATCGTCAATGACAACATGATCGCCGATTACGTGATCCTGGATGCCCGGATGATCAAGAACCTGCCCCGGAAAATCGCCGCGGCCACCGGCGTGGACGCCCTGGCCCACTGCATCGAGTGCTACACCAGCAACAAGGCCAACCCCCTTTCCGATACCTTCGCCCTTCACGGCCTGGACCTGATCATCAACAACATCATCCCCGCCTGTGACGATCCCGAAGCCATGGACGCGAAGAACGCCATGCAGGTGGCGGCGTTCTACGGCGGGCTGGCCATCACCGCCAGCGGCACCACCGGTGTGCACGCCCTGTCTTATCCCCTGGGCGGCAAGTACCACATCGCCCACGGCGTCAGCAACGCCATTTTGCTGGTGCCCGTGATGAAGTTCAACGAACCCGTATGCCGGGAGCGGTTCGCCCAGTGCTATGACCGCTGCGCCCACGACGGCAGCAACTGCCGGACCGTGGAAGAGAAGAGCGCCTGGATCATCCGGAAACTGGATGAGATCGTGAAGCATCTGGATATCCCCACCAGCCTGCAGGAATTCGGCGTGCCGGCATCCGATTTGGACGGCCTGGTGGAGGCCGGTATGCAGGTGAAGCGCCTGCTGGTGAACAACATGCGGGAGATCACCCCCGAAGACGCAAGGAAGATTTACCAACAGGTGCTGTAAGGGAGGAAACGAGCCATGAAACACGTTGAAATCAAAGGCATTATCCCGCCGATCCTGACCCCCATGAACGCGGACGAAAGCCTGAATTTGCCGGAACTGCGCAACCAGATCGAACGGCTGCTGGCCGGCGGCGTCCACGGCCTGTTTGCCTTCGGCACCAACGGCGAAGGCTACATCCTCAGCGAAAATGAAAAGTACGAAGTGCTGGAAGTGATGATCGACCAGGTGAAGGGCCGGGTGCCGGTGTATGCGGGCACGGGCTGCATTTCCACCCGGGACACCATCCGCCAGAGCGTGCAGGCGGAAAAGATGGGGGCCGACGTGCTGTCCATCATTACCCCGTCCTTCGCCGCCGCCTCCCAGAAGGAGCTGTACGACCACTATGTGGAAGTGGCCAAGCACGTGAATATTCCCATCATCCTGTACAACATTCCTCCGCGCACCGGCAACAAACTGCTGCCTGAAACGGTGCGGGATCTGATCCGGGATGTGGACGTGATCGTGGGCGCCAAGGATTCCAGCGGCGACATTGAAAACCTGAAAGCCTATATCCGTCTGACCCGGGAATTGGACAAGGACACGGCCATCCTGGCCGGCAACGACGGCGCCATCCTGACCTGCCTCAAGGAAGGCGGCAAGGGCGGCATCGCGGGCCGGGCCAACATCTGGCCCCACACCCTGGCTTCCATTTACGACAAATTCGTGGCCGGCGATATCGAAGGGGCCCAGCAGGCCCAGGATGCCATCGCCGTGCTGCAGGGCGCGTTCAAGTTCGGCAATCCCAACACCATCATCAAGCGCGCCGTGGAAATGCTGGGCTATCCCGTGGGAAAGTGCCGCGCGCCGTTCAATTACGTGCCGGAAGAAGGCCTGGCTGCCATTCAGCAGATTCTGGATGAAAACAAGGCCAAAGGGCTCTGCTAAGGAGGAGATGAACCATGATCAAACCCATTCTCGGCATCACCATGGGCGACCCCGCGTCCATCGGCCCGGAAATCACCATCAAGGCCATGGTCCGGCCTGAAGTCTATGATTGGTGCCGCCCCCTGGTGGTGGGCGACGCGGCCATGCTGGAAAAGGCCAAGAAGCTGGTGGGCCACGACGAAGTGGTGATCCATCCCGTTTCCGACGTGAAGGACGCCCTGTTTACCCCCGGCACCATCGACGTGTACGATATGCACCTGGTGGACGCGGACAAACTGCCCATCGGCCAGGTGTCCGTGGAAGCGGGCAATGCGGCCTTCCAGTATGTGAAGAAGGTCATTGAGCTGGCCAACGAAGACCAGGTGGACGGCACCGTCACCAACGCCCTGAACAAGGAAGCCATCAACCTGGCAGGTCACCATTACTCCGGCCACACGGAAATCTACGCCCACTATACCGGCACCAAAAAGTACTGCATGATGCTGGCCCATCAGAATATGCGCGTCACCCACGTGTCCACCCATGTTTCCCTGCGGGAAGCCTGCGACCGGGTGAAGAAGGACCGGGTGCTGGAAGTGATCCGCCTGTCCAACGAAGCGTGCAAGGACCTGGGCATTGAAAAGCCCCGGGTGGCTGTGGCGGGCCTGAACCCCCACTGCGGCGAAAACGGCCTGTTCGGGGACGAGGAAATCAAGGAGATCACCCCGGCCGTCGAAGCGGCCCGGGCAGAGGGCATCGACGCCTCCGGCCCCTTCCCGCCGGATTCCATCTTCTCCAAGCTGCGGGGCGGCTGGTACGACATCGTGGTGTGCATGTACCACGATCAAGGCCACATCCCGCTGAAGGTGGTGGGCTTTGTGTACAATCAGCAGGAAGGCAAGTGGGACGCCGTGGAGGGCATCAACGTGACGCTGGGCCTGCCCATCGTCCGCGTGTCGGTGGACCACGGCACCGCCTTTGACCAGGCCGGCACCGGCATGGCCAACGAGCTGAGCCTGCTGAATTCCATCGACTACGCCGCCCGGCTTTCCAAAGCCCGGCTGGCCAAGAAACATTAACCCCGGCTCTATGAGGGCGCAATCCCTCATCAGCATAAAAGATTGATCCCTGAAAGGATCAGAAAGGTGGAAAAACCTATGAAAAAGACCCTGGCTCTCATCCTGGCGGTTATGATGCTGCTGGCCGCCGTCCCCGCTCTGGCGCTGGACGCTGACCTGACCTTCGGCACCCAGGAAACCGGCACCGCCGGCTACACCTATGCCACTGCCATCCAGACCGTGATCCAGAAGGTGGAAGGCATCCACGTGTCCCTGACCACCAACTCCGCCGGCAACGTTTCTTCTCCCGTGCTGATCCAGGAAGAAGAAGCTGACCTGACCATGTCCAACTCCGCTCCCGCGCTGTGGGCTGCCACCACCGGCATCGAATCCGCCAACGTGCCTGTGTGCCCCGACGTGCGCTGCATCGCCGGCGGCCTGGGCCATGACTTCGTGAACGTGATGTTCACCCAGAAGTTCGTGGACGAAACCGGCATCAAGACCGTGGAAGAACTGGTGGAAAAGAAATACCCCATCAAGCTGGTCATCAAGAAGAACGGCACCCTGGGCGAACTGGCCGCTGAAAAGGTGTTCGGCGTGCTGGGCGTGACCTTTGACGACATCATCTCCTGGGGCGGCGTGGTCGAAAAGACCGGCGGCGCGCAGATCAAGGACGGCCTGCAGGATGACCTGTATCAGATGACCGTGGACCACATCGGCGCCGGCCAGGCCAACACCACCGAACTGTGCATCAACCATGCCATGTACGATGTGCAGCTGGCTGACGAAACCCTGGCCAAGCTGTGCGAAGAAGGCTTCGACTACATCACCGTGGAACCCAACACCTGGAATGGCCAGACCGAAGCAATCAAGACCGTGGGCTCCCAGCAGTGCGTGCTGGTCAGCGCCAACATGGACGAAGAAGTGGCCTATGCCATCACCAAGGCGATGTGCGAAAATACCGAAACCCTGAAGGAAGCCTCCGCTGCCCTGGGTTACTTTGATCCCAAGGTCGCCGGCACCAAGGGCCTGACCGGCTGCGAACTGCATCCCGGCGCTGCCCGCTACTACAAGGAAATGGGTTACATCGAATAATCCCTTCCATCCCGGTAACAAGCAATAATCCCATCGCCGGGGCGCGGGCACAAGCCCGTGCCCCGGCCAAGACAGCGTATGCCGGTATGGGGCAGGGCCCCGGAATGCTAATAGAAAGGAACAGCTGATTATGACAAGTCAAATCCGCAAGTACTGTACGATCGCGCTGACGGTGGCGTTCTTCGTATTTCAGATGTACCTTGCCCTGGTAAAGCAGCTGACGGTGATGCTGCAAACACCGCTGCATATGTGCTTTGCGCTGTCTTTGGTGTTCCTCTACAACCCCATTGACAAGGGCTACCAGAAAAAACTTAAGAAAAAAGCCGAAAAGAACGGCACTGCGGTGACCGACGCCCAGCTGAACAAATTCGCCTGGGCCCGCTGGATCGACCTGATCTTCTTCGCCGCCATCCTCTTTGTGGTGTATTACACCATCATGAACGTGGATCGGCTGCGCAACTTCGATAAGGTGACTTCTCCGGTCTATACCATCGACTATGTGGCCATGGTGTGCATCATCGTGCTGCTGCTGGAAGCGGTGCGGCGCACGCTGGGCAACATCCTGTTCTTCTTCATCATCGCGTTCATCGTGTACTCCTGGACTGCCCAGTACTTCCCCCGCGGATCGGTGCTGTACACCAAGGGCAAGTCCTTCGCGAAAATGCTGAAAACCTTCTGTGCCGGCATGACGCTGGGTGAAAGCGGCGTCTATGGCACGCCCCTGACAACCAGCTGCACCAGCCTGTTCTACTTCATCGTGTTCGGCGCGTTCTTCTCCGAATGCGGCGGCGGCCAGCTGCTGATTGACGTGGGCCTGAAGTTCTCCAATAAATCCTCCGGCGGTCCCGCCAAAGCGGCCGTTATCTCCTCCGGCCTGATGGGCATGGTGTCCGGCTCCGCTGTGGCCAACGTGGCCACCACCGGCGTTATGACCATTCCCATGATGAAGCGCATCGGCTATGAACCCGAGGAAGCGGGCGCCATCGAGGCCGTGGCCTCCACCGGCGGCCAGATCATGCCGCCCATCATGGGCGTCGGCGCCTTCATCATGGCGGAAATGCTGGGTACCAACTACCTGAACATTGCCGCTGACGCCATTATCCCTGCCTTTGCGTATTACTTTGGCGTGTTCGTGCTGGTGTCCGCGCTGGCGAAAAAGCGCGCCAGCCGCAGCAAGGCCAGCGAAGACGCCAAAATCGAAGTGAAAAAGCCCCTGCTGCCCCGGCTGTATCTGCTGCTGCCCGTGGTGGTGCTGATCGTGAGCATCATGCGCGGCTTCTCGCTGATGCGCTCCGGTATGTACGGCATCTTCGTTTGTCTGGCGTGCAACGTGGTCAGCTTCTTTATTGACCACGGTCCCAAGGATACCTGGAACAACATCGTCAACGGCATCAAGGACGGCAATTTTGCAGGACTGAAGCAGCTGTGGAGCAGCATGCTGGCCGGCGCCAAGTCCGCTGCTGAAATTGCCATCCCCACCGCGGCCTGCGGCATCATCATCGACGTCATGACCGAGCAGACCTCCCTGGCCACCAACCTGAGCGGCATCATCGCCGGCCTGGGCATGAGCAACCTGTTTGTGGCTCTGCTCATCGCCATGATCGGCTGCATGCTGCTGGGCATGGCGCTGCCCACGGTGGCCGCCTACCTGGTGGGCGTCACCCTGTTCGTGCCCACGCTGCGTTCCCTGGGCATCCAGCCCCTGGTGGCCAACATGTTCGTGTTCTATTACGGCATCATGGCCCAGATCACCCCGCCTGTGTGCGTGGCATCGTACACAGCCGCCGGTATAGCCGGGGCCGACGCCATGAAGACAGGCCTAAGGGGCATGCTGTTCGCGCTGGTGGGCTTCCTGTGCCCCTTCGTGTTCGTGTATAACCCCGCGATCCTGCTGCAGGGCACGGTGATGGAAATCATCATCGGCGCGGCTCAGCTCCTGGTCGGCACCTACTTCCTGGCCCTGGCTGTGTCCGGCTACTTCAAGCGGGAATTGCCCATCTGGATGCGACTGGCGTTCTTGGTCGTCGCCCTGTGCTTCATCGATCCCAACTGGGTCACCACTGTGATCGGTCTGGGCGTTGGCGTTGCCCTGATGGCCTGGATCATCGTTTCTGCC
>CACYGB010000068.1 GCA_902773895.1 uncultured Eubacteriales bacterium | reverse complement strand
GACTCGAACCAACGACCCCATCGATGTGAACGATGTGCTCTACCGACTGAGCCATGCCACCACGCTTTTGGTCTATACAAGCTACCACTTCGGACTACCAACTGAGCCATGCGACCATGCTTTCTTGAACAAAGGTACCAGTAGGTACTACCGACTGAGCCATGCCACCACGCATCGGTTTGAAGTTCCTACCAAGGTGTCCTACCAACTGAGCCACGCGACCATATATAGGATCCGATTTCTGGGTTTGACGGCCAGTGTCACATCCACAGGCACCCATCGCATCGGGTTTGGCGATGCCGCACTTCTGACGGCAGATGTTATCTTACCACAGCTCAGCGGGTTTGTCAAGGCGAAAAGTAATTTTTTTATGATTTATCTTTTGCCGCCGTGTCCCTGCCGTTTTCCGCTTGACAGCGCGGATGGGGCGTGGTATCCTGCAGGCAGCAGAGAGACCGACGAGAGCGGGCAATCCTGCGGGAGGTAGTGTTTGGAATCGGTTCAGTAACGGGGCGCATGGCGCAAAAGAAGCGGTGACATGACCGTTTGTTTGCTGACGCCATGCCGCGGTACGAACGGATGCCGGGCACTTTTTTGTGTGCCTTCCTTTGCGCCGCGCGCCCCGAAACCCCATCATGTCCATTCTGACACAGAACAAGAGGGATACCATGAATCAGGATATGATCACACTGGGGTTTGACCGGATTATTCAACAGCTGACGGCCCAGGCCGTATCGCAAAGCGCCGCGCGAAGGCTGGCGGAAACGGAACCGATCCTGCACGAGGGCCGCTGCAAGGCCCGGATGGAAGAAACGACGGCGGCGCTGGTTGTGCTCCAAAACGCCGGCGCGCCGCCATTGACAGACACGGACGGCATCGAGGCCTCCCTGGTCCAGGCCGTTCAGGGCGGCATGCTGCTGCCGGCCCAGCTTGGCGCAGTCCAGCGGTTCTGCGTGACGGTGCGCCGCCTGCGGCGGTACCTGAAGGAGGCGGCCGTCTGGAACGCCGGCATCGCTTCCTGGCACACCGAGCTGCCGGACTTGGCCGCGCTGGAGGAGGAAATTGAGCGCTGCGTCCGGGACGACGCGGTGCAGGACGACGCTTCGCCCGCGCTGCGGAACCTGCGCCGCCAAAGGGAATACACCGCCCAGGCCATCCGGGAAAAGCTGAACCAGGTGCTGGCGCACCACAAAAAAGAGCTGGCGGACAGCTACGTCACCCAGCGGAACGGGGTCTATGTGATCCCGGTGCAAAAGCGGTTTCAAAGCGCTTTTCCGGGCCGCGCGGTGGAATCCTCCGCCAGGGGGAACACCGTGTTTATGGAGCCTTCCGCCGTGGTGACGCTCCGACAGGCGCTGGAAGCGCTGGAAGTGGAGATAGACGCGGAGGAGCGGCGGATCCTTTGGCAAATCAGCGGCCTGGCAGCGGAGACGGAAGCACCGCTGCGCGCCGCGTTCCGGGTGATGACCGACCTGGACGTGATCTTCGCCCGGGCCAAACTGAGCCAGGCGATGGACGCGCGCCCCGTGGAAATCACCGCCGAACGCAGGCTGCGCCTGGTGGACGCCCTGCATCCGCTGCTGAACCGGGAAAAGCGGGTGCCGCTGAACCTGGCGCTGGCGCTGCCGGACGCCGGCATTGCCGTTACCGGGCCCAACACCGGCGGCAAAACCGTGTGCCTGAAAACAGTGGGTCTTTTGACGCTGATGGCCCAAAGCGGGCTGCACGTTCCCTGCGGGGAAGGCACGGTGCTTCCCATGATGGACCGGGTGCTGTGCGACATCGGCGACAGCCAGAGCATCAGCGAGAACCTGTCCACCTTTTCCGGCCACATGACCAACGTGATCCGCATCCTGCGGGAATGCAGCGGAGAAAGCCTGGTGCTGCTGGACGAACTGGGCAGCGGCACGGACCCGGCGGAGGGCTCGGGCCTGGCCGCCGCCGTGCTGGAGGAGCTGCTGCGGCGAAGCTGCTTTTTCCTGGTAACTACCCACGACCCGCAGATCAAGCAATGGGCGGAGCAGACCCCCCGGGTGGTTTCCGCGCGGATGGCCTTTGACCGGGACTCCCTGATGCCGCTGTACCGGCTGGAGCTGGGCAAAAGCGGGGAAAGCTGCGCCATCGAGATCGCTCGCAGGTTGGGCATGAATGAGGGCCTGCTGGCCCGGGCCCGGCAGGTGGCGGACCGCGGCATGGAAGGCAGCCCGGTGCGCGCGGACCGGCCCATGCGCATCCCCGCGGGCCGCTTGGAGCGTTTGCGGGATAAAAGCGAGGGCGGATTTGAGCGCTTCGCCATGGGCGACAGCGTGCAGCTGCTGCCCGAGAAAAAGACCGCCATCGTGTACCGGCCGGCGGACCAGGAGGGCAATGTGGTCATCCAGCTGCAGGGGCAGAAAATCACCGTGCGCCACAACCGGCTGAAGCTGCTGGTGCCCGCTGCGCAGCTGTACCCGCCGGACTATGATTTTTCCATCGTTTTCGACACCGTAGCCAACCGCAAGGCCGCCCACACCATGGACCGCAAGCACGACCCGGACGCCGTGATCATCCACCGGGAAGGCAAACGGGAGGAATAACACCAGGCAGCCGGCCTCCGGATCAGCGGAGGCCGGCCTGATCATTTTTCCTCCTCCGCCGCCAGGCTTTCCAGCAGCCGTCCCACGTGCCGGGTTTCAAAAAACAGGTCCCTGTTCGCGGCCACGATGACTGCCGCGGCAGCAGTGACCACGATGGTTTCCACGCACTTGGTTTCCGGCGTCATGGCAATTTTCTCCTGCATGAAATTGACAAACAGATGGAACACCATGCAGGCCAGGATACTCCGGTCGCTGACCAGATAGACCCAGGTGATGATGAAGCCCAGCGGGATGCCGCTGACGAAGAAGTTCACCACATACAGGGGATTCGCCATCAGACCGGCCTGATAGGTACCCTTGATGAAGATCAGCGGCAGGTGCCACAGGGACCACAGCGCGCCGAAAATCATGGATTCCCAGAACCAGTTCATGTATTCGCCAATGGAGTCCTCGCAGTAGCCTTTCCAGCCCACTTCCTCAATGACGGACGCCAGCAGGATCGTCAGCAGCGCGCTGCCCACGCCTACGCCGGTAAAGGAAAAATCCTCCGTCCAGGCAAACTGGTCCAGGGACTGCCCGAAGGCCAGCGACAGAAGAATGGAGCACCCGACGATCCCGGCGAACACCAGCACCGCCAGGAACACATTGGCCCATTTCACCCGATAGAACCCCACCAGCTTGTTCTTCAAATCCCGCTTCAATGCGTCGGACTTTGAAAGCAGCACAAACAGGGTGGATACGACGGCCGGCGCGATGAGGCCGACGGCCATCAGCGCAGCGCCGAGGTTTTCCGGCACGAAAATCGCCGGGATCCAGAAAATCCAGGTAAACAGATACGCCAGGAAAAAGAATAGGACAGGCTTGTACTTGTAAGCGTCCCGCTGATAGGTGTTCATTGCTTTTGTTCCTCCTTGGCCGGATACCGCTCCAGCGCCTTGATGCTCTGCGGAATGAAAAGGGAAGACGCGATCACGGCAAGGCAAACGCCTGCCGCCAGCATGACCGCCGCCGCGCCGCGGCCCACGCCCAGGCCGGTCATGCTTCCGACGGCGTCCGCCGCCGCGCCGGACACCGCGTAGGCCGCCGCATAGCCCAGCTGGGACAGGAAGCCGATCAGCCCCCACGCCCGGCCCTGCGCGTCGACGGGGATGTTGGTGCGCATCAGGTAATCCAGGCAGTTGTTGGCAAAGGGCAGCGCCGCGAAGAATAAAAACCCGAATACGCACAGAGGGATCATGCTTTCAAACAGGGAAAAACCCGCCATGAAACACCCGGCCAGAATCATGGACAGGCCCAGCGTGCGCACGTAATGCCCTTTCAGCCCCCTGACGCCCAGCAGGACGCTGCTGGCCAGCATGCCGCAGGCGCACACCGTTTCCGCTTCGCCCAGCGTCCGGGCGTCGGTAAAGGACAACACCAGCGGCTCCACAAGAACCTGGAACACGCCCATGAACAGCGTGATGCCCGAGGAAACCGCCACCAGCGGCAGGATGCCTTTTTTCGAGCGCAGAACCTGCCAGCCGCCTTTCAGGCTTTCCAGGAAGGGCTCCTGCTTTTCCGCCGCTTTGCTGCCGATGCCGCGGCGCACCGCCGCAGCGCTGACCACGGTCAGGAAGAAGGTGCAGATGTCGATGACCAGCAGCAGCTTCCCGTCGCTGACCGTCAGCAGCAGGCCTGCGAGGACCGGGGAGAACAGGTACCGGGCGCTGCCGGCCAGGGAAACCAGGCCGCTGGCCTTGGAATACTCCTCCTTGGTCAGCAGATCCGTGATGGTGGCGCGGAAGGACGGCTCCAGCAGCGCCGAAAAAACCGCGCTGACGGATACCCCGATGCAGATTTCCGTCAGTGTGGCGCCGCCGCGCAGCATACAGATCAGGATATAGAGAATGCCCAGGGCAGAGCACCCGTCCCCGATCATCATCAGCAGCCGCCGGTCATACCGGTCTGCCAGGACCCCGGCCGGCACGGACAAAAGCAGCGTGGGCAGAAAGCCCAGCAGCGTAACCAGCGCCATATCGGCGGCGCTGCCCGTTTGATTGAAAATGTAAACCCCCAGGCCGAAGCTGGTCAGCCCGCCGCCGATGGAGGAAACCAGCTCTCCCATCCACAGCAGCAGGAACTTTTTGAAATTTCTGCTTCCTTTCATTTGCCCTGTCCCTTACCGGATCAATTCCCGGATAAAGCCCATGGTGCCCGCCCGGGCACCCAGCAGCTTTTCCGTCATGTCCACAAATACCGCCACATCCCGGTCTGTGAACCGCCCTTCATCGAAGGTTTCGCTGCTGACTGTCAGCAGCATCCGCACCCGTTCCGGAATGTTGTCGCAGGCAAAAACGCCCTGCCGGATCCCTTCCTCCACCACCTGGGACAGCAGCGGCACCACGATTTCCACCAGTCGGCTGCGCACCCTGCGGTGCATCATGCTGTTCTCCGGCCGCATCAGCGCGCCCTCGATGGGCTCCTCCTCCCGGGACGGCCGAAGGGACGCGATGATCCCGGCGATTTTCTGATGCACCGGAAGCTGCGCCTGCACGATTTGCCGGGCCGCCTCTGTTTCCTGGCCGATCATCATGCCGATCACTTCTTCCAGCATCTGTTCCTTGGTTTCAAAGTAGTAGTAGTAGGTTCCTTTGGCGATACCGGCTTCCGCGATAATATCGTCCACACTGGTTTCCTCATACCCCTTCTGAAGAAACTGTTTGTAAGCGATCCGCAGCAGCTCCTGCTTTCTCCGTTCTCCCTTTTTCATGTGCATCCTCCATTTTCGACCATTGGTCGGTTTTTATTGTATTCCGTTTTCCTGCGTATGTCAAGTGTTTTTTCGACCGATAGTCGATTTTTTCAAAAAACCATTCTGTCTTTCGCCTTTTTTGGCAAAACGCTGGGCAAAACCGGCGTCCTGCTTTCGCCTGTTCCGGCGAAGGAGCGCCGGCGCCGGAATTCCCGGCTTGTCTTTTGGGCGCCGGTGATATATACTGGCCCTGGCCGGCATGATCCGGCTGAAAGGAACATGGGAAATGAAAAAAGTGCTGCTTTTCCTGAAAAAGGAACTGATGCTGACGCTCTCCCTGCTGGCGGCCCTGGCTGCCCTGATCATCACGCCGCCTTCGGCGCGCCTGATCGGGGACATCGACTGGCGCACCCTGGGCACCCTGCTGATGATGCTGTGCGTGCTGGAAGGATTCAAGAAGGAAAACGTGCTGAAGCCGGTGGTGCGCCTGGCGTCGCGGCTGAAGCGCATGACCTCGCTTACGCTGTTTCTGGTGTTCGGCGTTTTTTTCACCTCCATGTTCGTCACCAACGACGTATCGCTGATCATTTTCGTGCCGCTGACGATCCTGCTGTTCCGCAGCGGGCAAAAGGAAAAGTACATCCTGCCCGTGATCTCCATGGAAAACATCGCCGCCATCCGCGGCTCCATGCTCATGCCCTTCGGCAGCCCCCAGAACCTGTTTCTGTACGGGCAGGCGAACGTGACCGCGGGGCATTTCATGCTGCATATGCTGCCGCTGTGCGCCCTGTCGGCCCTGCTGCTGGTGGGATTCATCTTTTTCCTGTACCGAAAAAATCCGCAGGAGGAAATCGCTGCGGAAAACAGGGACGAGCCCTGGGAGGCCGCGGGCCGGATGCGCCGCGCCGTTTATATGCTGCTGTTTGCGCTGATCATCGCCGTCATCGTGACCCGGACGGCGCTGTGGCCCTTTGCGGTGGTGCTGGTGCTGGCCGTGATCGCGGTGACGGACCGTCCGCTTCTTGCGCGGGTGGACTATGTGCTCATCGTCACCTTTTTCTGCTTTTTCGTGTTTTCCTCGTCCATTGCGGCCAATCCGCAGATTGCCGGCATCCTGAAAAAAGCGGTGGCCGGCAACGAATACGTCTGGGCCATCGGCCTGAGCCAGGTCATATCCAACGTGCCGGCCACCATCGTGCTTTATCCCTTTACGGAGAATTTCGCCGGGCTGATTTACGGGGCGGATACCGCCGGCCTCTGCTCCCTGATCGGGTCGCTGGCCTCCGTGATCAATTACCGCATTTACGTGCGGGAATATCCGAAGGGCGGCGGAAAATTCATCAAAGTCTTTACCCTGGTCAGCTGGGCCTTTTTCCTGATCGTGGCGGTGCCCGGGTTCCTGCTCAGCCGCTGGAATTTTTTCTGACGCCGGGCCTGCCGCTCAATCCTCTTCCGGCAGCAGCACTTTCAGGTAGAATTTGTTCATGGCGCTGTGCACCGCGCCGGACGGCCGCGGGATTTCCCGGTATCCGCATTTCTCATAAAGGTGGATCGCCGCCTGCAGCCGGGTATGCGTTTCCAGGTACATGCGGCCGTAGCCCAGGCGCCTGGCCGCCTGCTCCGCCGTTTCGATGAGCCGGTAGCCCAGCCCGCGCCCCTTGACGGCGTCATCCAGGTACAGCTTCTGCATTTCGCAGCACCGGGGGAAAAGGGAAATTTCCGCCAGCCCGATGCCGCCCACGGGCTTTTCGTTCTCCGCCAAAACAAAATACGCGCGCCCGGAGTGCGCGTAATAGGCCGACAGACGGTCCAGCGCTTCGTCGTAATACGCCGTGCCGGGAATGTCCAGGCCGTACGCCTTCAGGTTTTTCCGGATCAGCGCGGCCAGGGCCGCGTCGTCGCCGGGGGTCAGGCTTCTGATTTGCATGCTTCCTCCGCCTTTGCAATCCTGCTTTGCACCGCTTCGCAAAAATCGGGCATGACCCGCTTCATGCGCACGAACCGGCCTTCCCGGTCCAGAAACACGTGCTGGGAGGACGCGGTGCAGGCCGCTTCCCCGGCCCCTGCTTTTCGCACGTCGTACGTCAGCGTCAGCACCACGCCGTTGAAGGAAGCGATGGACACGGTGATTTCCATTTCATCCCCAAAGGTGCAGGGCCGCAGGTACTGGCAGGAAACGGCCTTCACGGGGGACACGACGCCCTGCGCTTCCATGGCGGCATAGGGGAAGCCGATCTGGTTCATAAAATCGATCCGGGCTTCCTCCATCCACCGGATATAATTGGCGTGGTGGGCAATGCCCATCATGTCCGTTTCGTAGTACTGCACCAGGTGCCGATAGGGTTTCATAACCATACTCCTTTGGACTGCGCCGCCTTTTGCGGCGCTTTATTTCTTTCCGGCCCAGGCGTAGCAGTACGCCTGGGTGCGGGCCGCGAAGGGCTCCGTGCGCAGAAGCCGCCGGACGTCCTCCCTGGTGTACCAGCCGGGAACGATTTCCTCGGCGTCGGAGGTGCTTTTGCGGAATTCTCCCCGGGCGGCGCCGTACACCGTCACGTTCCGTTCGTTGGCAAAGCCCACGGCGCTGTAGCTGTTGTCCAGCACGTCGTCGATGCGGCTCAGGGTCAGGCCGGTTTCCTCCCACAGTTCCCGCCGGGCGCTTTCCTCCGGGGTTTCGCCGGGGTCAATGAGCCCGGCCGGAAAATTGTAGATCCATTGGGCCATGGCCATGCGGTATTCGCGGTTGATCAGGATCCGCTCCCCGCTTTCGTCCGTCAGCACCATCACCACGGCGTTGGGCCGGTGGTTCTGCAATTCCTCCAGCGTCTGGATGTTCCTGTTCCTGCTGATGATCTCATAGGTCTTTTGGCGGCCCTCCGCGGTGACATAATCCACGTCGTAGCGGGTGATGAATTTTCCTTCCAGGATCCTTCGGATTCCTTTGTACTCCATGCCTGCTTCATCCTTTTCTGTTTGCTGCGTTTCCTTAAAGAAAAACCGGAAAGAAGGGTCTGCCGGCATTTGCCGTCAGCGCCTGGTATTTATTCCCGGTCCGACCGGCGGTAATACAGGTATTCGTTGTACCTGGCCTGGGCCTCCTGGCTTTCCTTCTTTTCGCGCCAGGCTTCCGCTTCGTCGCTGATGGCCAGCATCTCGTCCGCCAGCATCTCCATGCTCCGGGCGTATCCGTGGCTCACATAGCTGGTCATCCGGTCCATGGCCCGGGGGCTTCTCAATTGCTTTGCCATGATGTCCGCCAGGTCCGCGGGATAGCCCGCCTGGGCAAGCGCTTCCGCCAGCCGGTCCCGGGCCTGGCGCCACTGCGTCTGATATTCCGTCATGCGTCCTCCTGCCTGTTTTCCGCGCCGGCGCGCATTAAAACGCCGCCGTCAGTTCTCCGTTTCCCCGATTCCCCGGGCCCGCAGCCAGCGAATGGATTGCCGCAGGTCCTGCAGCACCGCCGCGGGGTCGATGCAATACAACTCCGCGATCACGCTGCCCGCATACCCCAACTGCTTCAGCCGCTCCAGGATCCGCGCCATGCGGATGTCCCCGCTGCCTACCGCGCAGCAGTACACCGATGAGCCGTCCGCGCAGCGCAGGGGCGTATCGCCCGCGTGACGGGGCGCGGCGCAGCGGTCTTTCAGGTGCATGGTGCGGATGCGGGGGGCGAACCAGTCCAGGGCCGCCAGCTCGTCTTCGTGATAAAGAACCAGATTGCCCGTGTCGAAGGCGCATTCCAGCCCGTCCACCTGCTGCAGAAAATACTGCAGGCCGGCCATGCAGTTATACGGGGCCAGCAGCCCGTCGTAATCCTCCATCAGAATGGGCAGGCCCTTGCTTTGCCCGTAGGCCACGGCGCGGCGCATGCCTTCCACCATGCGCTGCAAATCCCGCAGGGTGTTGCCGCCTTTCAGCATGCCGGGCACAAACAGCAAATGCTCCGCGCCGCTGTCCGCCGCCCGGTCGATCATATCCCGGTATTCGCCGGAATCGGGGTTTCCCGGAAAATCGCAAAACCCGTGCATGCCCTCCAGGGGAATTCGCTGCCGGCGCAGGATGCCCTGCAGGGTCTTCCCGTCCCGCTTCCAGGATTCGACGGATATGTACAGCCGCTCCATGCCCTCGTCGCGCAGGGCGGAAAGCGTGTCTTCCATGGACAGGCCCGCCGCCTGCACCCCGTCGCAGATGTTTTCATAAAACGCCGCGATTTTCATGCCGCTTCCTCCGTGTGCAGAATCCTTCCGGTCAATATTTCATCCGTCCGGCAGCGCCGGTTTTTCATTTGCCGTACCCCGGGGCCGCCTCATCGCTTTTGCCGCGCGGGCCGTCCCCTCTGCCGATGACGGTATATGCCATGCCCTCCGCCCGGTGTTCCGATTGGTACAGGCACACTTCCCGGACGGTCATGGCGGCAGGCGGCGGCACGACCCCGACCGGCAGCCCGTCCCCGGGCAGGACCGGCTTCCGGATCAGGGTAACGTGCGGATTGAACGCCTGCGGATCATAAGGGATTCCCGCCTGCTGCAAGCCGCGCCTCACCTGCGCCGCCAGGGCGTTCAGCGCTTCCGAGGGCTGCACCCCGGCCCACAGCACCCGGGCCCGCTGGAAAATGCCGATGTGGGACAGCGTAATGGGAAACGGCGCTTCAACCGGCGGCAGGATTTCGGTCACAGCCCGGGGCCATTCGCCGATAAACGCCAGCGTCAGATGCAGATTACCGGGATCCAGGTAACGCCCCGCCACGCCTGCCGCGCGCAGGCGATCCTGCAAATCCGCCAGCGCCTCCCGGAATGCCGGGGACGGCTGCAGGGCCACAAACAGACGCATTTCCCGATCACGCTCCCCCGCCCCGGGACAGGGGCGTTTCTTCCGGGGCCGCCCCGGCAGGTTTTCCAATCGGATTTCCGAAATCCCTTCGATTATAGCATGTTTCCCCGGGCTTGTATAGAATTTGAAACGCAAAAACGGCAGCCGCCGTTTGGTATCCTTCCTTGCCGCGGCCCGAAGCTGAAGGATATTCAAAGAGAAAGCGCCGGCGGGATGATCTTCAGTGTCCGGATGCGGGCATACTTTTTGTCATTGGATTCGATGATGTACCACGGGGCGTTCTTTGTGCTGGTCTTTTGCAGCATCTCGTCCACAGCCACTTCGTACTGATCCCATTTCTCCCGGTTGCGCCAGTCCTCGTCGGTGATCTTCCATTGCTTTTCCGGGGTGTTCTGGCGCTCGGTAAACCGGGCCAGCTGGGTGTCCTGGTCAATGTGGATCCAGAATTTCAGCAGCACCGCGCCCCAATCGGTCAGCTGCCGCTCAAATTCGTTGATTTCGTTGTACGCCCGTTTCCAATCCTTTTCCGAGCAGAAGCCCTCCAGCCGCTCCACCATCACCCGGCCGTACCAGGTGCGGTCGAAAATGCAGATGTGGCCCGTGCGGGGCAGCCGGGTCCAGAACCGCCACAGGTACTGCCTGTTCAATTCATGGGGCAGCGGGGACGCGATGGGCTGCACGTCAAAGCCGCGGGGATCCAGGGGATAAGCCACCCGGCGGATATTGCCGCCCTTGCCGGCGGCGTCCCAGCCCTCGTAACAAAGGATCACCGGGATCTTTTTGCGGTATATGATGTTGTGCAGTTCGCTCAGGCGGTTCTGCAGCCGCTTCAGCTCTTTTTTGTATTCCTCGTCGTCAATGGTGGGCGACAGGTCCACGTCGGCCAGCCTGGGCATTTCCTTCAGCGGGAATTCCGCTTCGTAGGGATCGCCCACGAACCGCCCGTTGTCCAGCCCGTGCTGGATTTTTTCCTTCAGCAGCTTCATGGCGTCCCGCACGGCGGTTTTGCGGCGGCTGCCGTCCAGGATGTGCCAGGGCACCAGGTCGTCCGTCTTTTCCATAAAGTCATCGTAGGCTTCCATGAAGCGCTTGTATTCCCGGTGCTGCCACAGATCCTCCTGGGTGACGCGCCATTCCGTTTCGGGATTGTCCACCAGCGCCTGAAGGCGTTCGAACTGCTCTTTCTTTTCGATGTGCAGGAAAATTTTCAGCACCAGGTAGCCGCCGTCCCGCAATTGCCGTTCAAATTCATTCACCTGGCGCACCCGGCGGCGGTATTCATCCTTGGTGATTTCATGGCGCAGGTATTTGCGCACCGCGCTTTCCATCCAGCCGGAATCCAGGAAGGTGATTTTGCCGTTTTCCGGAATGGCGTTGAAAAACGGATACAGGAAGGGATAGCGCTCCTCCGCTTCCGGCACGATGGCCGGCGAAACCACATGGTAAAACCGGGGATCGATCTCGCTGATCAGCTCCTTGATCAGGCTGCCCTTGCCCGCGGCGGCCCAGCCTTCGATGAGTACGATCACGGGCAGCTTGGCGTCCCGCAGCAATTGCTGCTGCCCCAAAAGCTGTTCCCGGATCTGCTTGATTTCCGCCGACAGCGCGTCCTTGTCCTCCGGCTTTTTTCTTTCAAAATCCTTCAGCATATGGAACCCTCCTGTTTTTGTATGAATTTCCTGCTGCGTTTCCCTTTTTTTCCATTATATCGTATTTTCCCGGCGCGCACAACCCGTTTTTCCGTGCCGCCGGATTGTGTTTCAAAAAAGTTTACCGGTTTTCCGCTTGATTCCTCCGGGATGCAGGGTGTATGATAAGGAGGCGTACTGCCGGCGAAAACGGAGAAGCGAAGCCAGGACGCCGCTGAAAGAATTTCCCGCGTCCTGTCGCCGCGCTCCCCGGCTGCGTATACAAAAGTGCAGGGCGATCCAACCTGCTTAAAAACTTGAAAAAGGAGAAAATGATCCATGAAAAAACTGTTTGCGATGCTGATGGCCCTGTGCCTGCTGTTTACCGCCTGTGCCGCCGTGGCCGACATGGAAATCCCCGACTGGAACAAAATGCCCAACGCGGTGATCGAAGATGAAAACACCACGGTGGACGAAGCGGCGTTCCAGGGCGAATGGGTGCTGAACGTCGCCTTTGCCGGCACGGAATATGTGGACGAGCAGACGCTGGCCGGCACCTATGATTACAATTTCATGCCCTATATGATTGCCGACGGAAAGATTTCGCAGGACTATCAAAACGAGTACGGCGAGTTCGTCACGATGGAAGCGCCCTATACCTTTGAAGCGGGCCAGCTGCAGGGCACGGACAGCAACGGCCGTACGTTCGCCGTTGATCTGCTGGAGGACGGCAACATCGTCCTGTCCGTGTTCTATGCCGGCGAGAGCGGCGCGGTGACCTGCCTTTCCGTGTTCCTGACGCACCCCGCCGGGGAAGCGTGAGCCAAAACGCAGCGGCACCAAGGACAAATCAAAGCAAAGGCGGAAGCGCCACGTGACAGGATCACCGGCCTTCCGCCTTTTTCATTTCGTTTTCCCCGCTGTATTGCCGGCCCGTTTCCGCCATCTGCCGTAAATTACCGTGCCAGATAGATGGCCGCTTCCAGCGGCTGCAGGGTTCCCGGCCGGCTTTCCCCGGCAGAGCTGAGCATCAGCTCCGCTCCCTCCAGGCAGGCGGGGTCATAGGAAACGGTTTCCGTTGAGAAGTTGATGAGGATCACGGCCTTTTCGCCGTCCGCCTCCCGGGTGTAGGCAAAAATGTTTTCATCCTCAGGGAACAATTCCGTGTAGTCCCCCGCAGTCAATGCCGGGTGCTCCCGGCGCAGCCCGGCAAGCGAAATATACCAGTTCAGAACGGAATCCGGGTCGTTCTTTTCGCTTGCCGCGTTGACCCAAGCGTAATCGTCGCTGACGGGAAGCCAGGGCGTGCCGGCCGTAAAGCCCGCGTTGGCGGTATCGTCCCACTGCATGGGCGTGCGGGAGCTGTCGCGGGCAAAGCGGTGAACGCCTGCCAGGGCTTCCTCCGCCGTATATCCTTCCCGGATCGCGAAGTCGTAGTGGTTCCGGGTCGACACGTCGTTATAGCGCCCGATGGAATCCCACGCCACGTTGACAAAGCCCAGTTCTTCCCCCTCCATAATAAACGGGGTTCCCCGCATGGTCAGCAGCAGTGTGGCCAGCGCCTTGCCGCCGGCGGCGCGGTCGGCGTTTTCCGGCAGGAAATGATTGATGGAGCGCGGCTGATCGTGATTTTCCAGGAACACGGCGGCCCAGCCGTTGGTCAGAAGCGCTTTTTGCTGGCTGGCGCTGAAAATTTCCTTCAGTTCGGGCAGCGACCAGGCGCGCCTTTCGCACCATTTCATTTCATCCGGCAGATCGTCGTTTTCGCCGATCCACACCGGCAGATCCTCCGGGGAAACGCCGTTCGTTTCTCCGACCATGAAGATGTCCGTGCCCGGCTGCACCGCCGCTTTGAACGCATGAAGGTAATCCAGGATACCGTCGGTGTTTGCGGTCATTTTGTGGATGCCGGCCGTGCCGTCGCCGGCGTCCGGCTCGCCGTCGGGAAAGCCGGACGGCTTTTTGATGTAGGTGATGGCGTCCATGCGGAAGCCGCCCACGCCCTTGCCGATCCAGAATCGGGCCACGTCGGTGAGCGCCTGCCGGACCGCCGGGTTTTCCCAGTTCAGGTCAGGCTGCTCCGGCAAAAACGTATGCAGATAATACTGCCCACGGGCTTCATTGTACGTCCACGCCGAACCGCCGAAGATGCTGCGCCAGTTGTTGGGCGCGCTGCCGTCTTCCCGGGGATCCATCCAGATATACCAGTCGCTTTTATCCGTGTCCCGGCCGGCGCTGGATTCCAAAAACCACGGATTCTGGTTGGACGTATGATTGAACACCAGGTCCATCACGATGCGGATGCCGCGGCTGCCCGCTTCCGAAATCAGATTTTCCATATCCGCCATGGTTCCGTACGCCGGGTCAATGCGGTAATAATCCGCAATATCGTACCCGTTATCCGCCTGGGGGGATACGTAACAGGGCGTCAGCCAGAGCACGCCGACCCCCAGATCGCGCAGATAATCCAGTTCGGATATGATGCCCCGCAAATCCCCGATGCCGTCGCCGTCGGAATCCTTGAAGCTTTTCACATAGATTTCATAGGCGATGGTTTTCTGCCACCAGAGATCCGGCGCCGCCGAAGCGTATCCGCAGCCGACGCTGCCCATGAACAGGCATACCGCGATGAGAAGTCCGATCCATTTCAGCTTTCTGTGCTTCATTCTTTTTTTCCTTTCGCTTTGGAAAAGCCCGTTTGCGCTCTGCCCCGGCGCCGGCGACGATGGAAGACGCAAAGCGTTTTCCCAAAGCGGCGCCCCTTCTGCCGGCGCCCGGAATCTACTTATTTTTCGATCACGCGGAAACTGCCCAGGAAGCGCACTTCCGGCATCGCTTCCAGCCCGGCCAGGAGCCCGTCGGGCAGCCCATCTTCGCCCGTCACTTCGATGATGTAGCGGTATGTTCCCAGCCGGCTGCCTTCCGGCCGGTCATGAATCGTGACCAGCTCCGCGCCGGACTGGTGGATCTCCACAAGAATATCGTCGATCCGGTTCGCTTCGCAGCTTGCCACGAACACGGCGTTGGTTTGCGCTTCTTCCTCCAGCCTGGCGGCGGAAAGCACATAAAACCGGGTTTTGTTGGTGTCGGTGATCTGCACGTTTTCCGCCAGGACCGAAAGCCCGTAAAGCGTTGCCGCGCCGGGCGCGGCAATGGCCGCCACCGACGGATCGCCGGACGCCGAAACATAGCTTGCCGCCGCCGCGGTGCTGGCCATTTCCCGGGTAACGGCATCCGGCAGGTGCTCTTTTCTCCACGCGGCGCTCTGCACGATCCCCTGCGCGTGGGAACACACCTCACGGATGTCCTCCAGGGACGCCCCCGGCAGCGCCATCAGCGTTTGGCTGATGGGCAGGATCACTTCCCCCACCACATAGATTTCCTTTTCCGCGATCAGCGCGTCCACGTAATTGAGCACCGCGCCGCCCAGGGTGTTTTCCTGCGGAATCACCGCGTATTCGGCTTTTCCCGCTTTCACGGCCGCGATCGCGTCCGGAACGGACGCTTCCGGCCGGAAATCACCGGATGGGAAGAACAGCTGCGCCGCTTCCTCGGTATAGGTCCCTGCCGGCCCAAGATAGCTGATGCTGGGCGCGCTCTTTTCCGGGGAGGACGCCGGGCGGATCACGTCATACACGAACACTTCGTGGATTTCTTCGCTGTAACCCTCATAAAACCCGACGGGCATCCCGGCGACGATCCGGGCGCCCCGGTTGTACAAAACCAGCAGCTGTCCCCGGCCCTTGTCAAACGTCAGCCCTTCGATTTCTCCCTGCCGGATCACGTCGTCCAGCGTTTTATCCAGACGGACAGCCCCTGTTTCCCCGTTTTCCGAAACCTCCACCCGGTACAGGTGGTCCGGCGCGCCGCCGTCGGCATCGCCGTCGTCGCTGGTTATGTACAGGCTGCCGTCAAAATATGCCACGCCCTGCATCCATTGGGGAAACGGCTGCAGCCTCGTCTTTCCTTTGTAATCCCCCGTATCCAGGTCGTACCGGTAAAGATATTCGCTGGATTCGTCGCCGATCCACGAGGTCATATACACGGTTCGGGAATCGGGGTCCACGGCAATGCCGCTGCATTCCTTTTGCCCGGTATCGGCGCGGAAGGGAAAGACCCTTTTCAGCTTCAGCGTGTCCCCGTCGTAAACCGCCACCTGGATGTTTTTCCCCTGGCCGTCCAGGAAGTATTCCACGCCCAGGTACAATTCATTTTGGTACACGTCGATGTCGCCGATATGGTTGACCTCCAATGGATAGCCCGCAAACGGATCCGTGTTTTCCGCCACAAGCTGCCAGTGTTCATCGTACTTTGCCAGCGCCGCGGACCCGCTGACCCAGAAATACCCGCCTTCCGCGCAGACGCCCTGCCTGCCCGCCACGGGATGCACTTCCGCCCGTTCGTATTGAAGCGCCTCTTCCGCCCCGCAGCATCCGCACAGAAGAAGCAGCGCCGCCAGGCTGAGCAGCATCCCTGTTTTTCTTTTCATTCCCATCCTCCCACAAATGCTGATTTGCATCGGCCTTCCGCGTGAGTCCCTTTTTCAAATATCCGGTTGCAATCCATATTTACGGCCCTGATATGACGATCATCGGATATGCTGATGCGTACAGGCTGATCTGCTCCTCCGCCCATTTGTTGAATACATCAAAGAGTTTTATAACGGCAGAACGATTCTCGGCGACCCATTCCTGCGTGATCCGTGTGAAATAACTGGTGGCAAAATACGGTGCAAGCGCCGGATCCATCGGGTTTTCAATCAGCTGTGCCTTGACTTCTTTCAATCGCTTCACCATTGTTTGAAGATATTCGATGGGCAGCATGGTATCGGCATAAAACCGCTCCCGCAAATAAGGGCAAATATCATCGATAAACTGAAGAAGAATCAGGGAGTCTTCGGAATGGATGAGAAGCATTGATTTATGGGATCGTTCCGCAGGCCGATCTTCATGCACGTAAAAGCAAAGATGATCTCCGCCCCGTGTTCCGCTTGCGCTGATCCCGACACATACAGGCAGTTTAAGGAGCTGCTTTTCCAATCGGATGCTGGCTGCCAATCGGTCTAACAGATCCTCGTAATCTTCTTCCATTTCTTGCGTTTCCAGGCGGGCAAATACATCGTTTCTGCACGCTTCCCGGGCATGATTCAACCAATCCATCATCGCATCGGTGCCCATTCGGTACATCAGAGCCTTGGCGGGTTTTCCCTTTTCCATATAACCCAGCAAGTTTGCCCGCTTGTATCCTTCCAGGTAGTAGACATTTGCGTATTGCCCGCCGTCAACCACAAACCTTTTGTTTTCGCATATCAATTGCTCACCGGGAATAAGTGCATCTTTCAAAATATCATAAAACTGCTGCACTCTTTCTTCAAATGATATCCTTTTTTTCTTTACGGAAATCACATGGTAAGCAATCATCTTGCTTGAGCGCTTTGTTTCATACACATGGCAAATATGCCAGAAGTCTTCCCGATGGTTCCACTTCTGCAAAACCGCCTTGCAAATTCGATCGCTGCTTCTTCGCCGATTGATAAAAGCCAGGTCAACGAATTCCGAAGGATCAAACACCCGATCCTTTTCTTCGTCATAGAAAAACAAATGATACTTGGCTGCGACAGCAAAAAGGGAAGGCAGCACCTCCTGCGCCCGGCCATACGAGGTGACTGTTTTGACCATCGGCACCTGCCTGAAATTTGCGGGCGGATAAGAATCAAAGCATTTTGCCTTGTCCTGCAAGATCTCCGTGATTTCTTTCACGACGGATTTTGAATCAAATTCTTCCAGCGTGCTGAGGGCAAAATCAATTTTCTTTTTGTTACTGCAAAAAGGATCCAGATAGTCTTTGATTGCATTGATATCGCAACAATTCCCTTTCGGTAAAAACATAAAGGTGCGATATGCCATAGATCAAGGCCTCCCTTCCTGCTTTTTCATACACACCGTTTCTTTTTCAGCACTGGAACATTATTTTATGAATTGGCAAAGTCGCATTCGCTTTTTTCTGCTCCCGCCATGCAGCGGGTATAGCGGGCGTTGAACTCCATGTTGATGTCCCGCAGCTCCTTGCGGCCGTCGATATAGGCCTGGTACATGTCGGCGAGCCCCGGGCTGCAGCCGTCGCACAGACCTTCGATGTTCCCGATGGATTCCGCCACGATTTGCTCCCGTTCCTCCCGGGTGGTATCGGCAATCAGGATGCTTTTCATTTTAATTCCTCCGTCCTCCTTGAGGATCCGCAGATAGTATTCATCGCTGCCTTCATATACGCCCGTGGAATAAAAGCCGTGCCGCTTATAGAACGCGCCGGCTCGGGCGTTGTCCCTGTGAACCCCCAGCGCCAGGGAACGCTTTCCAAACTCCCTGTACACCTGACGGACGGCGTTTTCCAGGATTTCTCCGCCGATGCCGCGGCCCCTGTACTGCCGGTCCACCACAAAGCCCAGCACCCGGTAGAAGGGCTTGCCCCGCATCTCCTCCGGGTCCGTATCCCAGGCCAGGGCTTCCCCGATCAGGATCAGGCCCACGGGCACGCCGTCCATGCGGGCAAGATAGGTATGGCCCAGCAAATGATGCGCAGCCCCGTAATCGGTGGTTTCCAGGAGCGCGGCGGCGGTATCCACCCATGCTTCGGGAATATCGTCCCGGTCGATGCGCTGCGCGTCACGGAAGTTTTCGTGCGTCAATTGCTCCAGGGTAACGGCCATGAGCGTTTCTCCCATCGTTGATTCGCGGATAACGTTGCTTCCCGCGGTCCGGGCTCCGCGCCTTCTGCGGAAATGAATCGGCCTGCCGGTCGGCGAGCCCCGCCGGCAGCCCATCCCTGTTTTTCCGGGACCGCTCTTTCATGCAGCCGGAACCGCTTCCTTGAAAGCCATTATACCATTCTTTGCCCGGCTTGTACATGACGGGAAAATGAAAAACCTGCCTTGTTCAGCAGAAACAGGGCAGGTTAAATAACAGACGCCTCCCGGAGACGGGGGCCTGATGCGGCCGTACCGGACGGAAAGGGCCGGCGCTTCCTCCTGAAAAAAGGCTCTTCCCAGCGCGCCAGCCGCTTCCCAGGCATTGACGCGCGACGATATTCAAGCTATACTTGAATCAACATTTTGTGATTCAATCCTCCTTTGCTGGAAACGGGAGGAAACGTCTGATACAATCAGCTTGAAAGGAGGCGAAGCGCCATGAAAATCGGAGAGAAAATCATGCTGGCCAGAAAGAAGAAGGGGTGGACGCAGGAGCAGCTGGCGGAACAGCTTCAGGTGTCCTTCCAGGCCGTGAGCCTGTGGGAAAGAAACGAAAGCCTGCCGGACACCGATCACTTGGTGCGGCTTTCCCGTCTGCTGTCCTGTTCCCTGGATGATCTGCTGTCCGAAGAGGCCGCTCCGCAGTGGACGCTGCACGCCCGCCTGTTCAACGAAGAGCACATGTACACTTTTGTTACAGCCCAGGCCAGGGCGCTTGGCCTGGAGCAAACGCTGCAGGCGCTTCCCCTGATGCGGGAAAAACACGCCGGGCAAACCAGAAAAGGCCCCGAGCCCACGCCTTACGTGATTCATCCGCTCACCATGGCCTGCCACGCCCTGGCCATGGGAATCCGGGATGACGACGTGCTGGCCGCGCTGCTTTTGCATGACGTCGTGGAGGATACCGGCACCGCCCTGGAGGAGCTGCCAGTCAGCGGCCGGGTACGGGAAGCGGTTCGCCTGGTTTCCTGGAATTCCTATGATCTGCCCGAGCCGGAAATCGACGGCGTGTACTACGGCAATATCGCGAAAAATCCCCTGGCCAGCCTGGTAAAATGCCTGGACCGCTGCAACAACCTGTCCGGCATGGCGGATGGCTTTTCCAAAGAAAAAATGCGGGCGTACGTCTGCCGCACGGAAAAATACGTTCTGCCTTTGCTGGATGTGGTCAAGGGAATTCCGGCCTGGAACAGCGCCGCGTGGCTGCTGCGCTATCAAATAACGGCGCTGCTGGAAACCTTCAAACGGCTGCTGTAAAAAAAGTCTTGAACAACCTTTCGGCCGTCCGCCCATCGCCGGGGCCGGCGTCCGCAGCGCAAAAATGGAACTGGGGGAAACCTCTCGCTTTCCAAGAGAGATTTCCCCCAGTTCTTTTCTGAAAGGCTCCGTTCAGGCCCTTCCGCTTTTTTAGATTTTGACGGGAAGAACAAGCCCGGCCTGGCCCAATCCTTCGGCGGAGACCGTCAGCTTCGCTTCGCCTGCTTCATAACCGGCCCGCAGCACCGCCAGGGCGCGGCCCAGATAGCTGGTAAACTGGCCTTTGCTGTAATTCTCGTCGGTGATGGGATTGCCGCTGCCAAAGCCCAGCAGTTCCGCCGCGCCGTTGACTTCCGCTTTCAACAGGATGTCGGCGTCCGGCACGACCTGGCCGTTTTCGTCGATCAGTTCCGCGTTCACATAGCACAGAGATTCGCCGTCGGCTTTCATTGCTTCCATTTCCGCGGTCAGGCGGATGGAAACGGGCTTGCCGGTGGTATGAAGCGCCGTGCGGGAAACTTCCTTGCCATTCGTGTAGCTGACGGCTTCCACCGTGCCGGGCTGGTATTCCGCCCGGAACAGGAAGGTCAGGGGCATGTCGTGGATCAGCGCTTCGCCGGCCTTTTTGCGGCCGACGCTGACACCGTTCACGAACAGCTCCACTTCCTCCGCGCTGCTGAACACGGCAATATCCACGGGCTTGCCTTCCTGGCCCTGCCAGTTCCACCGCTTCCACACCCCGGGGAAGCCCCAGTTCGATAAAGTTTCCACCTTGCCGATCACGGCGGGGTCATAGGAGAACAAGCCGGTTTCCTTGCTGCCCCACACGATGCGGCGATAGACGCCCTGGGGACGAATGACGCCGGTCACATCAAAGTCCGCGTCGTTGGCGGTGCGCCAAGGGAAGGGCGAAGGCGCACCCCAGGGATTGCCGATGTTGGGGTCGCCGGGCTCGTAGAAGGTGGCCTTGCCGATGCCCGCTTCGCCGATGTAATCCCAGGCCGTCCAGGTGAAATCGCCGATGATCCAGGGGGTCTTTTCGATCATGGGCCAGTGGATGCCGATTTCCTTGGGATAGTTTTCGCTGCCCAGGATCACCCGCTCGGGGAACATTTCATGATCCTGCTCGTATTTCCCCTCCAGGTAATTGTAGCCCACCACATCCAGGCCGTTGGCGAAGGCTTCGGTGTACTGCTCCCAGAGCAGGTCCTTCTTGCCGCCGATGTCGGCGTTCTGCAATCCGCCGGAGAGCCCTTCCATCCGCTTTTTCATCTGCTCTGCCATGATGAAATCATCCAGCCCGTTCCAGAAGGAGCAGATGCCGTTGGAGATGGGCCTGCTGGGGTCCAGCCTGCGGATCGTGTCCGCCAGCTTTACTGCCCACACATAGCCGTCGTTCAGGCCGCCGCGTTCGGTGATCTCGTTGCCGGTGGACCAGAGCGTCACGCAGGGATGGCAGCGATCCCGCTTTACAAAGGCGGTCAGATCCTTTTCCCAGTCGGTGGCGAAATACTGGTTGTAATCGCCGGGCTGCTTGCCCATCCCCCAGGCGTCAAAGGCTTCGTCGAACACGTACATGCCCAGCCGGTCACAGGCTTCGATGAGGGCGGAGGATGGCGGGTTGTGGGTGGTGCGGATGGCGTTGAAGCCCACTTCCTTGAGCTTTTTTACCTTCCGGGCCTCGGCGTCATACACCGTCACGGTGCCGATGGGACCGTTGTCGTGATGCAGGCAGCCGCCCTTGAGCTTGACTTCCTTGCCATTGATGCGCAGGCCGTGCTTCACGTCCGCTTCGATGGTGCGGATGCCGAACAGCACGTTTTCGGTGTCCTCCGTGGGGTGTTCGTTGGAGATGATATGCGTTTTGAAGGTGCCAACGTCTTTCACTGTCGCCTGTAAGCGGTACAGATTGGGGTTTTCAGCGTCCCAAAGAACTGGCTCGTCCACGGTCAGGGTCGTATAGGCCGTGCCGACGCTCATGGCCTGCACCTGGGTCAGCGTTTTGCCGGTCTTGACCGTCTCGCCGGTTTTGTCGTCGATCAGGGCGAAGGTAACCTCCGCCAGCCGGCTTTCGGCATATTCGTTTTTGACTTCAGCGGATACCTGCAGATAGGCGGTCTCGGGCGTGCCGTCGGCCTTGTATTCGATCTTTTTCGTATACCCGGCCAGGCCCCCGAAGGCTATATGCAGCTTGGGCGTGTGCGCCAGCTCCACGCCCCGGAACAAGCCCGCACCGGAGAACCAGCGGGAGTTTGGCTGCATGCTGGGGTTCACGGTGACGACGACGCGATTCTTCTGCCCCGGATAGACCAGATGAGTAATGTCCGCCTCAAACGGCGCGTAGCCGTAATGCTGCAAGGCGGCCAGATTGCCGTTGACTTCCACGGTGGCGTTCATCATGGCCCCGTCGAAACGCAGGAAGATCTGATCGTTTTCCCAATCCGCGGGGATGTCGATCTCCCTGGCGTAATGGGCCACGCCCGCGTTATAATAGCCGCTTGCCGGACCGGAGGGAGCGCCTTCGTACACGTCGTTCTCAACCATATAATCATGGGGCAGGTTGACCTTCCGGTCCCCAAAGACCCCATGCAGGCGCTGGCCCAGATCCACCAGGCCAAACCCAAAATCCCATTCCCGATTGATTTTCATGCTGCGCATGGCTTACGTCCTCCTTACTTCTCTGTCCAGAAGGTATATTTACCGGGGTTCACCCAGGTTTCATTCCCATTCAGGCAAACCTTCGTACGCACCGGCGTATCCAGTTCATAACGAATTCCATCTTCCTGGCATACCCACAGGGCGCTGACCGTGCCGTGACGGGTGTCCAGCTTGGCTTGCAGCCAGCCAAGGCGCTTGTCGGGCTGCGGGGCGTAAATCAATTCCTCAAAGTCGGGCTTGTCCTCGGTGTGCTGAATGCCCGCCGCCTGCTCGAATACCCAGTCCGCCACCGCGCCGTAGGAATAATGGTTGAAGGAATTCATATCCTTACTCCAGAAAGAGCCGTCGGGCTTGATACCGTCCCAGTGCTCCCAGATGGTGGTGGCGCCCTTGGTGACGGGATACAGCCAGCCGGGATATTCCCGGCGCAGCACCAGCGACCAGGCCAAATCCGCGTGGCCGTAATTGCTCAGCACGTGCAGGATATAAGGGGTGCCCACAAAGCCGGTACGCAGCTGCACGCCGTCTGACTTCACCATATCCGCAAGGGCGTCGGCGGTCTTTTGCGCATCCTTTGCCAAGCCGAAATGAACAGCCAGCACATGCTCGGTCTGGGTTTTGTATTCCGGGAAGGTCTTGCGGAAAGCGGCGACGATATTCTGATGCAGCTTTTCATAGGCGGAGACGTCCTTGCCCAGCAGTTTTCCGGCTTTGACCACCAATGCCGTGGAATGGGCATAGAACGCGCTAGCAATGAAATCTTCCCGGGAAGAACCCTTATAGCTGCCGTCAGGCGCGTCCAGGCCCAGCCAGTCGCCGAAATGGAAATGCTCGATCCACAGGTTAGGGGTTTGGGTAACGGAGCCAATGAAGTCCACCCATTTCCGCATGCTCTCGAACTGATCTTCCAGCACAGTCCGGTCCCCGTAGGTCTGGTACACCTGCCAGGGGCAGATGGCGGCGGCGTCGCCCCAGGCAGCGCTGCCGGGGGCTTCCGGCATCAGGTCGGGGATCACCTGGCCCACCTCGCCGCTTTCCCGCTGGTCGGCGGCCAGGTCGTGGAGCCATTTTTTGAAGAATTTTTCCGTGTCGAACAGATAGCTGGCGGTCTTGATGAACACCTGGGCATCTCCTGTCCAGCCCAGGCGCTCGTCCCGCTGGGGGCAGTCGGTGGGCACGTCCAGGAAGTTGCCCCGCTGACCCCACACGATGTTGGAAAACAGCTGGTTCAACTCGGCGTTTCCGCTCTTCAGCCAGCCGGTGCGCTTCATATCGGAATGCACGGCAATGGCGGTGAAGTTTTCAGGCTTGGCTTCACCCGGCCAGGACAGCAGCCGAATGTACCGGAAGCCGAAGAAGGTAAGCTCCGGATGCCAGATCTGTTTTCCATCCCGGCAGATATACCTTGCCTGAGCCTTGGCGCTGCGGTAGTTTTCGTTGTACCAGTTGCCGTCCTTATCCTGCACCTCGGCGTGATCGAACAGCACTTCATCGCCCGCGTGAGCGTCCAGCGTGATTTCCACGTAGCCCGTGACCTCCTGGCCAAAGTCCACCACGGTGTCGCCCTGGGGCGTTTTGAAAACGTGCTTCGCGGCGACGCGCTCGGTCTCCCGGATTTCTTCGCCCTCCTGGGGGATCAGGATATCCTTGCTCCATGCCAGCGGCTTTACCGGCTGCCAATCCTTCGGCTCGATCCGGGCGTCGCAGGTTTCGCCGTCGTAGATTTCGCTGAACAGGATGCGGCTCTTTGCCCATTGCCAGGTTTCATCCGTCAGGATGGTTTTTTCTGTGCCGTCGGCATAATAAAGATGCAGCAAAGCGATCAGCCCGCAGGGCTGGGCCATCCGCCGCCGCTTGTCCTCGCTGTTCAGCCAGCCCGGCATGGGGGAGCGGAACCAGCCCCGGCCTACGGTGATGCACAGCTCGTTTTCTTTTTGCAGCAGCGCCGTCACATCATACGTCTGCACCTGCAGGCGGTGATCATAGCTGGTCCAGCCGGGGGCCAGCACGAAATCGCCGACCCGCCGGCCGTTGATCTCCACCTGATAGACGCCCAGGGCCGTGATTTGCAATTCGGCTTTTTCAATCGTTTTTTTCGCATCAAACTGCTTGCGGAATACCGGGCAGATATCGCTGGTATCCTGGGTGACTGTGATCCAAGCGCTGTTTTTGATTTCCATCGGAGCGGCCTCCTTGCTTGACGCAAAACCTGCGCGGCTTTTGCCTGTTCAATATGCATTCTCCGCCGCGGCAAAAAATCCTTCCATCCTCCGTCGGCAAAGGACCGCTTTCTTTTCCCGGGAATGGATCCTTGAACAGCAGACGG
>CACYGB010000067.1 GCA_902773895.1 uncultured Eubacteriales bacterium | reverse complement strand
CAGGGAGGAACCGCAGGCAACCGCTTGTGGCGGATGCTTTGCCTGCGGTGTGATCAACCGAAACAAGCAATCTCCCCTGTGGGGAGTGGCGCCGATTGAGGTTGCGGACCGATGTCCCTGGTTCGGGGGTCCGGGGGCTGAAGAAGCCCCCGCTTCGTCTCCCGCGTTCCTTTCTCACGCTTCCCCGCCGCCGGCGACGCCCAGCAGCATCCGGTCGTTGTTCAGGGAATGGCCGCTGGCCTGGCGGAACTTTTCGGTCAGATCGCGGATGGTCAGCTTCGCGCGTTCCTCCCCCGTCACATCGTAGATCACCCGGCCCCGGTCCATCATCAAGGTACGGTTGCCCAGATCCAGGGCGGACTGCATATTGTGGGTGATCATCAGGCAGGTAATGCGGTTTTCTTCCACAATGCTGCGCGTCAGGTTCAGCACTTTTTCCGCCGTGCCGGGGTCCAGCGCGGCGGTATGCTCATCCAGCAGCAGCACCTTGGGCACGTGGTAGGTTGCCATCAGCAGGGTCAGCGCCTGCCTTTGGCCGCCGGACAGCAGGCCCACGGGCTGTTTCATGCGGTTTTCCAGCCCCATGCCCAGCAGGGACAGCCTGTCCCGGAAGGCCTTTTTATCAGCGGCCGTCACCCGGCTGAGCCAGCCGCCGTTGCCGGCTGCCAGGGCCAGGTTTTCCTCAATGCTCATATCCGGCGCGCTGCCCCGCATGGGGTCCTGAAACAGGCGGCCGATCACCTTGGCCCGCTGGTGCTCCGGCACCATGGTCACGTCCTGGCCGCCCAGGAGCACGCTGCCCTGATCCACATAAAAGCTGCCGCTGATGGCATTGAACAGGGTGGATTTCCCGGCGCCGTTGGCCCCGATGATACTGACGAAATCGCCCTCATGGATATGCAGCGACACCTGGTCCAGCGCCTGCTTGGCGTCCGGCGTGCCGGGGTTGAAGGTTTTGGATACATTCCGGAGGATCAGCATGGTTTCGTCCTCCTCTCCCGGGTAATTTTCCAGCGCCGCAGCATCAGCGGCACCTGGTTTTTCAGGTACGGCCCGGAAATGGCCAGCACCACGATGACGGAAGAAACCGCCTTGAGCATAAACGCCGGCATATTCATCCGCAGGGCCAGGGCGTACACCAGGCGGAACAGGAACGCGCCCAGCACGGCGCCCAGGGCCCGCAGCGGAATGGACCGGTGCTTGCCGAAAAAGACGCCGCCGATAAGCAGGGAAGCCAGCGCCACGGTGACCATGCCGGAACCCATATTCACCTCATAATTCTTCTGCTGCTGGGCCATCAGGCAGCCGCTGAGGGCCGTGAACGCGTTGGCCACGCACAGGCCCACAGTGGTGGTGAAGGAAGGATTGATGGAGGAGGAACGCACCATATCGGCGTTGCTGCCGGTGGCCCGGATGGCCAGGCCCAGCCGGGTGCGCAGGAACAGGCACAAAAACAGCACCACCAGCGCCACCGCGATCAGCATCACAAACAGGGTGGATTGGCCGGCAAAGGGCGTATTTTTCAGCAAGCCCTTGGCCATGGTGAACACGGTGGTGGTTTTGTTCATGCTCAGGGTGGCCTTGTTGCCGCTCAGCGCCATGTTCACCGAGTACAGCGCGGTGTTGACCACGATGCCGGCCAGCAGGCTCTGCACCCCCATGCGCATCTGCAGCGTAGCCGTCACAAAGCCGGACACCATGCCGGCCAGCATAGCCGCCGGAATGGACAGCCAGGGATACCCGGCCAGCGCCACCAGCGCGCCTACCACGGCGCCCAGGGTAAAGCAGCCGTCGGTGCTCAGGTCGCACACGTTCAGCATGGAATAGCTTAAAAAGAGGGCCAGCACCGTCAGGCCGTTCACCAGGCCCAGTTCCAGGGCCGTCTGGCCCAGGGCCAGAAATTTGTCAAAGCTCATGTTCCTGCTCCATTTGTTGATTTAGACGCGCCAAAGAGGAAGGAGCGTTTCCTTCCTCTTCGGCGCAGGGGCCCAAATAAGATTTACTGGGCCAGGTCGTCAAAGGATTCGGCGGTGGTGATGGGCTGCACGCTGGTGCAGTAGGGGCCGAAGGCGGCAGCCAGGGCGTCGAAATCAAAGCCGATGGCCGCGGCGGTTTCGGTGTTCACGGTGGCCGTGCCGTTATCAAAGGTCTTCACCGGCACTTCCGCCACGTTGGCGCCGTCCACCAGAATTTCCACGATCATGTTGGCCGTTTCCTTGCCCAGGTTGGCGTAGTCCACGCCATAGCCCAGGAAAGCGCCGTTCAGGGCGAAGGAGTCCGCGCCGGTGTAGTGGGGGATCTTGGCTTCCGCCAGTTTTTCGTAGATGGACAGTTCGGCGGCCATGATGGTGTTGTCGGTGGGGGTGAACACGGCGTCCATTCCGTCGGCCACGATGGCGTCCGCGGCCAGGATCACCTCGGCGATGTTGCTGCCGGAATATTCCTTGAATTCCACACCCTTGGCGGTAAGGATTTCCTTGGCGGCGGCAATGGGGGCGTTGGAGGCGTCCTCAGCGGGATTGTACAGCAGGGCGATTTTGGACGCGTTGGGATTGGCGGCGAAAATCAGGTTGAACACCGCGTTGGTGTCCAGATAATCGCTGGTGCCGGTGATGTTGGCGCCGGGCTTTTCCATGCTGTCCACCAGCCCCGCGCCCAGCGGATCGGACACGGCAGCGAACACCACGGGGATCTGGTTATCCTCCGTCATGGCCTGCATGGTCATGGCCACGGGCGTCGCCACGCCCACCATCAGATCCACGTCGCTGCTGATGAAGTTCTGGATGATCTGCTGCATCACGCTGCCGTCCAGGTTGCAGTTATCTTCCATGATTTCAAAGGTCACGCCTTTTTCCGCTTCCACAGCCGTCAGCTGCTGGCGGATGTTGGCGATGATCTGGTTCAGGGATGCGTCGTCCACAAAGTTGCAGATACCTACCTTAAAGGACTTTTTTTCTTCCGCCAGGGACAGGGAGACCAGGGAGAAAACCAGCACCAGGGACAGAACCAAAGCGACCAATTTCTTCATAACCGGATACCTTCCTTTCAAAACAGATGAGTTTCCATTCGTTGCTGCTTCCCCCGTGACGGCCGTGACACAGAGGAATGAAAAACGCCCCAACGCACATTGCCTGTGCGCTGAGGCGGAATTTCCGTGGTGCCACTCAGCTTTGCTTCCTTTTACGGAAGCACGCTCATCCGCATACCGATGATATGCGCCGCCGGGATAACGGGAGCGGTTGCCCGTCGCTGCCTACTCGCCTTGCTTTCGGAGCGCCCTCCGGAGTCCATTCACATCCTCCGCACGCATCGCCGTCCCACTATCGGCGACTCCCTTTGCCGTGCTGCGGGGAAGCTACTCTTCTCCATCGCAGGTTTGGTTGATGGCTGTATCATACTATGAATTGAACCGCTTGTCAACCGTTCTGGTTGTTTTTCAATTGTTTTTTACATGTTCATCCGGTTAGCAGGGAAAATTCCTTCGGGCTCCCTTCCCCCGGTATCATGCGCGGGAAAAAGCGGGAAGATCCGGAAGGAAAAAAGCCTTCCCGTTTTTCAGCGGGAAGGCTTGATCGGAATTACTGCAGCGACTGCACGAAGGCTGTCAGCGCGTCGGCATATTCGCCGCGGGTCAGCCCGGGCTGATCGGTGGTAGCCGGAATCTCCTGGCCCACCAGCGCGGACATCAGCGCGGACACGTTCGCCGTCTCCAGAGGCGCAGCCAGGTCGGTGTCCGCCGGCAGCAGGCCGTGCCCGGCGAACAGGGCCAGGGCTTCCTGCGCGTCGGCGCCGCCGCCCAGCAGCACGTACAGGGACGTCACCAGATCGCTGTTGGTGGCCGGCTGATCCACGCCAAAGGCGTCCTCCGTAGCCATGGCCAGCAGGCCGTTCTCCAGCACGAAATGCACCGCGTCATAGTAGGGATGATCCTTCGGTACGTCGCTGATTTCCATCTGGGAGAAATCCTGGGTGCCAAAGGGGTTCAGGACCTGCTGGTACAGCGCCGCGTTTGCGTTGATCACAGAAGCCGCGCCGGCCGTGGACCGCACGCCGTTTTTCGCCAGGTTCTGATACAGCTCCGCGTACTTTTCCAGGGTTTGGGGCGTCACGGCCTTCAGCTGCCGCATCCACTGAACGGCCCGGTCCTGGGCGTCGCCCTGCAGCGTGCTCACCGCGGCGTCAACGGCTCCGGTCAGTTCGCCTTCCGCCTGGGCATACGCGACGTAGGAGGACAGGATATAGCCGTCCAGGGTCGCCTGATCCACGTTCAGCTGGCTGACCTGGTCATACAGCCCGTCATACACCTGGAAGGTCTTGTCCACGTTGGGGTCGCGGTACGAAATGATATAAGCGCCGTCTTCGGAAAATACGTCGTGGAACACGCCGTACGCGCCGTACTGGTCGCGCAGCTGCGGCATCAGCAGCTTATCCAGCACCAGGCTGGCAACGGCGCTCAGGCCGCCGTCATATTCCGCCAGGCCCAGGGCTTCGTTGTCCGCCACCAGCAGGTTGTACTGCACTGCGCCGTCCACGATCAGCCCTTCGCCGGCCGCGGGCGCCGGGAAATCGTACACTGCCGGCTCCGCGTCCTTCTTTTCCAGGCCGGCCAGGAAAGCGTCAGCCAGCGGCGTGTTCACCGCGATGCTGTCTTCATTGCCGGCATACAGCGCGATGGCGTTGGCGCTGTTGTGGAAGAACTGCTGGATCCCCAGCAGCTTTTCGGCCACGGCCTGGGGATTGTCGGCCAGCTGCTGCTCCGTCTGCTCCAGGAACTGGTAATATTCCAGGAAATTGGCGTAGTTGTAATACCGGTACAGCGGATACCGGATCGCCAGCGCCCGGTACAGCAGCGTGTTATAGGGAGCGCCGTTGATGCTGCTCTTCAGGCTGGCCTTGATACTCTGCACCCGCTCCAGCACCTTCTGGGTGTCCTCCACCTTGGTGGTGTACACGATTTCCTTCAGCAAGTCGTAGCCCATGGCCAGGTCGCCGTCCAGGGCGGTCCAGCGCATGCGCAGGTACGGGTGGAAAGCGTCGTTTTTGCCGATCAGCGAAATATTCGTATGGAAATCATAGAAGTACCGGCTCATCAGGGTGGTCAGTTCTTCATAGGTGTGGGTCTGGGTGTCCATTTCGCCCATCAGCCCGGTGTACAGCTTCAGCCAGTGCACGTCTTCCTGGGGCAGCGCCGCGGCATCCAGGAACAGATTGGCCTGGCCCACGCCGTCCACGCCGGCCACCGCGTCAATGTGGCGGACGCCCGCTTCGTTCACGTTGTCCCGCACTTCATAGGTTTTCACTTCTTCCGGCAGGGATTCCACCGTCACAGCCTGCAATTGCTGCACATACCGGGAAGCGTCGTCCGCCTCTTCCTTGGCGTTGGAGGACGCCACCAGGGCGGCGATTTCTTCTTCGCTCATGGCGGCCTTGATGTCCGCCAGTTTGGCCGCCAGCGCCGCGTCCTTTTCTTCCTTCAGCCCGGGCTGCGGATAGGTGACGGCCAGCGCGGTGGTCTGGCTGCCGATCAGCCATTTGGACACCGCCTGGGCATACAGGCCCTGCCGGTTCCACTCGTCCATCCGGCCCAGGGCATCCACGTAATCGGGATAATCCCAGCAGTTGCCGGAGGAGGAATAGGAGCCGGGCAGCGACAGCAGGATATTGTCCACAAAATCGGTTCCGGTGGTTTCCCGGGCCAGCAGCAGGTCAATGGACAGGCTGGTCATGATGCCGTCCACCTGCTCCTGGGGAAAGCCGTTTTCCGCGATTTCCTTCAGGGCCGCCTCCACCGTGGCCTTGAACACAGGGCCGTCCTCAGCGTTGATGTTGACAGCGTAGAAGGTGATGGCGTCCTCAGGGCCGGAAGTCTGGATATAGCTGCCGAAGCTGCCGTAGGGCAGCGCCTTTTTCAGGCTCTGCTGCAGCACGGAGGCCTGGTCCGTCATCAGGTCGGTCAGGGTATTCAGCAGCATTTCCTGCTCCGCGTCGGCGTTCAGGCCCGGGCATACAATGGCGTAGTACGCCATAGAGGTATGCTCCGTGCTGGAATCCGCCTCCACCGGGAAGGGGAAATACGCCTCCACCGGCTCGGTGATGGGGGTGTAGCCCTTGTCCTCCCGGACGAATTCGCGCTTTTCGTAGGGCGCGAACGCGTCGTCCAGCAGCTTCAGGAAAGCGCTGTAATCCTCAAACTGGCCGTACAGGTACACGGCGCAGTTGGAGGGATGGTAAAACCGGTTGTGGTAATCCTTCAGCATATCCCAGGTCATATCGGGAATGGATTCCGGCTCGCCGCCGTGATTGTTGCCGATCATGGAGCCGGGGAACGCGGCCCGCAGGATATTCTGGCCGGCGGCGCTCTGCAGCGTGGTGGCGCCCAGCATTTCGGAATACACCGTGCCCTCCAGTGTCAAAGGCGCGTCGGCGTTCTCCAGGCGGTAGCGCCAGGCTTCCTCCCGGTAGATGCTTTCGTCCTCCATGATCATGGGATGCAGGCAGCTGTCGGTGTACAGATCGGCGTATTTCAGCAGCTGCGCTTCGGACAGGCTGGCCACCGGGTACGTGGTCATCCTGTCCCTGGTCTGGGCGTTCATGTAGGTGTTGTAGGTCTGGTAAATCAGGTTGAAGAACAGCGATTTGGACGGATATTTCTGCGATCCGTCCAGGGTGCTGTGCTCAAACACATGCGGCAGGCCGGTGTTGTCGATGGCGTCGGTGAAGAACGTCAGGTCGAACACCCGGTTGGTGTCGTCATTGGCCACGTAAAACAATTCGGCCCCGGTGCGCTGGTGCTCAAACCGCACGATCTGCGCGCCCAGCATGGGGAATTCCCGCATTTCCTTGGCCTCGAAGCCGTATACCACGTCGCCGATTTTCGGCAGCGCGGCGGCGGTCTCCTCCGCCAGGCCGGACGGCACGGCGCCCAGCATCAGGCACAGCGCCAGCAGCAAAGCAAGCATCTTTCTCATCGGATAACCCTCCTTTGGGTAACATGTGATTCGATTATACCATACCGGCCCGGAAAAAGCGATCCCTTTCCCGTTTCTATTCCGTATTTTTATCGCAGCGCCGGGTTTTCCGGGATTCGGGGCCAGCGGTTGGGGTCGGTGGATTCCACGCCGTTATAGCATTCCGGGTACAGCCCGGCCAGGGACACCGGCTCCCCGTGCTGCAGCAAATGGCTCACGTCCCCGGCGCACAGGCAGCGGAATTCGATTTCGCCCTTCACCCGCTCCTGGGTGATCACGGTGGTCACGGAGCTGGGCGCGAACAGGAAGCTTTGCCACATGGGCACCGGCGGCATCCCCGTCAGGTACGACAGGATCGCCATGCCGATGCCGAAATGGCAGAACAGCACCAGCGTATCGTCGGTGTTGCATTCGCAGCGGTACACGCCGCCGTCCCGGCGGTATCCGTGGGACAGCAGCAGTTCATCCACCCCGCGTTTGGTTTCCGCCCAGATGTCCGCCACGTCGCCCCTGGCCACCAAATCGTCCTCCGTCCAGCGCTCCCGGTCCATCAGCAGGGGCCTGTCGTACCAGGCCGTGGTGCGGAAATCCCAGGGCACCCGGCTCCTGCCCGTCACGGAATCCACCGTCCTGCCCCGGTATTCCGCCAGCCAGGGCAGCGTTTCCGCCTGCCTGTGCACCAGGCGCAGGGTGTATTCCGCCGTTTCCACGGCCCGGCCCAGGGGCGACACGTAATACGCCCTGGCCGGCACCTGCGCCAGCCTTTCCCCCAGCAGCGCCGCCTCCCGTCGGCCTTTTTCCGTCAGTCCGTCCACCGCATAATCCGGCTCCGCGTGCCGTACAATCAGGATCCTCATCGCGATCTCCTTTCCGAATCAAAAAAACGGCAAGCCCCGCAGGCCTGCCGCATGGTGCGAGTGGCGGGGCTCGAACCCGCACGCCCAGAGGGCACAAGATTTTAAGTCTCGGTTGTCTGCCAGTTCCAACACACTCGCAACGGATTTATTATACCATCTGCCCCAAATTAGTCAAGCCAAAAATGCCCGGAGGGGCTGCCTCCGGGCGTTCAGAGCATCGGCAATGCCGCTGCTCTGCCATGGAAAGCCAGTAAACAGCCTTTCCATGGGAACATCAATTTCTTGTAAAAAGGCGTTCCTGGCACCCATGGGGCGCCGGGAACGCTCTTTTTACGGTCAGAAATTGATATAGGAAGCGGTATTTCAACCGCTCCTCGGGCCGGCAAACCCGGCCCTGCGGATTGTTGATGAAGAGGCTGCGGCCCCTTCATCCTTTCCCGGGGCACTTTGCCGACGGCATGAATGCCCGGAGGGGCTGCCTCCGGGCGTTGGCTCCGCGTCACAGCCGGCTGGCCGCCGCCTTGTCCAGCAGAATCGTCACATGGGGATGCGCCCGCAAAATGGACGCCTGCACCTGCGGCGTAATATCGTGCATGATGGTTTCCTGGATGGCCTGGGCCTTGTCCGCCCCCATGGCGATCAGCAGGATCTCCCGGGCGCTCATGATGCCGCCGATGCCCAGGCTGATGGCCTGGCGCGGCACGGCGTCCTCGCTGTCAAAGAAACGGCGGTTGGCCTGAATGGTGCTTTCCGTCAGCCGCACGATCTGCGTGCCGTACACCAGCTGATTTGCCGGCTCGTTGAAGCCGATGTGGCCGTTGCGCCCGATGCCCAGCACCTGCAGGTCGATTCCCCCTGCCGCCCGGATGGCCTCGTCATGGCGGCGGCATTCCGCCTGCAGATCCGGGGCGTTGCCGTCCGGCAGGTACGAAGCCTTCATGTTGATGTGGTCAAACAGCTGCTCCTTCATGAACGCGTGATAGCTGCATTCATGCTCCACCGGCAACCCGCAGTACTCGTCCAGGTTAAAGCTGATGCATTTGGAAAAATCCAGCACGCCGTCCCGGTACCATTGGATCAGCTGCTGATAACACCCCACAGGCGATGAGCCGGTGGCCAGGCCCAGCACGCTGTCCGGCTTGCGGATCACCTGGGCTGCCAGCAGCATGGCGGCGGCTGTGCTGACCTGTTTTTCTGTATCATACACGTGAACCTGCATGATGGATCACCCTCCGTGTTTCCCTTTTTTCTTATTATATCATTTTCTTGCAGAATATTCAATAGTTTTTGATTCTTTTTGCAAGATAAAGATCATAAAAAGACAATCCCGAGAAAGACGCTTCGCTCTGCGCAACAACAGGACGGTTTCCTGTTTGCCGCGTTCTTTCTGCGGCAGATGATCCGTCCAATCCCGGCGCAAACAAAAAGCCGGGGCGCCTTCCCTGCGGAGGACGCCCCGACGGACTGTGCTTTGATTCAATTATCCCTTCGTCACCAGCTCCAGGGTATCCCGGGCGATGGCGATTTCTTCGTTGGTGGGGATCACCAGGATCTTCACCTTGCTGTCGGCGGCGGAAATATCCGCTTCGTAGGCGTGGCCGGGCTTGATGGCGGCGTTCTTTTCCTGGTCGATTTTGGCGCCCATATACTCGAAGCCGGCCATCACGTCGCGGCGCAGCTCGATGTTGTTTTCGCCGATGCCGGCGGTGAACACGATCACGTCCACGCCGTTCATGGCGGCGGAATACTGGCCGATATACTTGCGGATGCCGTAGATCAGCATATCCCGGGCCAGCTTCGCCCGTTCATGGCCTTCCCGGGCCGCCTTGTCGATGTCGCGCATGTCGTTGGACAGGCCGGAGATGCCCAGCAAGCCGCTCTTCTTGTTGCAAATATTCAGCATTTCATCCACGCTGATGTGGTCGTTGTCGCAGATGTACTGCACCACGGCGGGATCCATCACGCCGGAGCGGGTGCCCATGATCATGCCTTCCAATGGCGTGATGCCCATGGAGGTGTCCACGCACTTGCCGCCGTTGACCGCGGACAGGGAGGAGCCGTTGCCCAGGTGGCACACGATGATGCGCAGGTCCTTGGGGTCCTTGCCCAGGAACTCGGCGGTGCGCTTGCTCACGTAACGGTGGCTGGTGCCGTGGAAGCCGTAGCGGCGCACGTGCAGCCGTTCATAGTATTCATACGGCACGCCGTACATATAAGCCTTGGGCGGCATGGTCTGGTGGAAGGCGGTGTCGAACACGGCCACCATGGGGGTGCCGGGCATGACCGCCTGGCAGGCCTTGATGCCCATCAGGTTAGCGGGGTTGTGCAGCGGCCCCAGCGGAATGAATTCCTCGATGGCGTCCATGACCGCCTGGTTGATGATCACGGACTCGGAGAATTTGTTGCCGCCGTGCAGCACACGATGTCCCACCGCGCCGATTTCCTTCATATCCTTGACCACGCCCTTTTCCGGGTCGGTCAGGAAGCCCAGCATCAGATGGCAGGCCTTCACATGGTCTTCGATGGGTTCTTCCACGTCGCAGACGGTTTTATCGTCCACTTTCATATTGGCGTGGCCGGGAACGCCCATGCCGATGCGCTCCACCAGGCCCTTGGCCAGGGTTTCTTCGTTGTCCATATCAATCAGCTGATATTTCAGAGAAGAAGAACCGGCGTTGACGATCAAAATTTTCATATTTGCTCTCTCCCTTATTTTTCTCAGGTTCACCATTCCTCATTATACAGGAAGAAAACATAATTTGCAAGGTTTCCGCCCATTATTTCTCTGGTTTTGCCCTTCCGTATCCGCTTCCCTACTGATACCGGAACGCGCCCAGCATTTCCGCCGTGCCGTCGCTGTGAACGCCCACGATCAGCAGCGGGCCGGCGGCAATGGAGACAATATCCGTCCACGCGTCCAGCTCCCCCGTATCGGACAGGTTGACCGGAATGTCCCGGCTTTCATGGCGCATGTTCAGGTCCACGCTGCTGATGGTGCCGGCCATGCGCACCGTGCCGTCCGCTTTCAGCCCCAGCACAAAATCCCCGTCTCCCATGGCGATCTGCCGGACGTCCGTCCACGTTTCGGCTGTCCCGATGGCGCTGCGCGGATCTTCCGCAAAGCAGCGCACCGTGCCGTCCCGCATCAGGCAGGCGGCCGCATACTCCGCCGCCGCAAACTGGGCAACGCCGGTCAGTCCGTCCATGCGCTGCAGGGCTTGAGGAATGTCCTGGCATTCCCGAACTACGTGCATTATACCGTCCGCTGTCAGGTACGCGTTCCATTTTTCGCCGTAAAACCGCTGCACGGCATCCGGCCAGGAAGGAAAGTACAGCGGTGGATCGCCGTGCCAGTCGCTGACGGTCCTGCCGTCCGCCGTGATCCCAACCAAATAATCATTATAACATTGTGCCGTCGCTTCCCGGATGTTTCGCCAGCCTTCCGCCTCCTTCGCGCTGAAAAAACGGCTGGCATACCGCACCCGGTTCTGGTTCGTCACCCCGGCCAGGTGATACCGGCCCATGGTGATCTGCCGAATATCGGTCCAGGTTTCCGCTTCGGCCAAATGAGCCTTCTCCATTCCCGCAACGCTGACCGTTCCGCCGCGATGCAGCAATGCCACGTGATCCCGGCCTGCCGCCGCCTGCACCACGTCGTCAAATACGGCCTCGTCGG
>CACYGB010000066.1 GCA_902773895.1 uncultured Eubacteriales bacterium | reverse complement strand
CCGGCCTGGGCCTGGCCATCTGCCGGCGCATCATGGAAAAGCACGGGCAGACCATCCGCCTGGTCAGCGGCGAAAACGGCGCGGAATTTGAAATCACCCTGGAAGAAGGGAAACAACCCGGAGGCAGCCATGGAAATTCAGGCGCGGGCGAAAATTAACTGGACGCTGGACGTGGTGGGCGTGCGGCAGGACGGCTATCACCTGCTGGACACCCTGATGCAGCCCCTGGCGCTGCACGATACGCTGACTTTCGCGCCGTCGGAGGAGCTTTCCCTGCGCGTCGCCGGCGCGCCGTCCCTGTCCCATGGGGATGACAACCTGATCCTGAAGGCGGCGCGGGCCCTGCAGCAGATTTCCCAAACCCGTTCCGGCGCCGCCATCACCCTCAAAAAGCGTATCCCCATGGGCGCCGGCCTGGGCGGCGGCAGCGCCGACTGCGCCGCGGCGCTGAAGGGGCTGAACGTATTCTGGCGGCTGAACCTGGATTTTGGCTGCCTGTGCCGCCTGGGGGAACAGTTGGGGGCCGATGTTCCCTTCTGCCTGCACGACGCGCCCCGACGCGTTCAGGGCATCGGCGAGCAGCTGACGCCCCTGGCCGTGGGCCGCACGTTTCCCCTGGTGCTGCTGCAGCCCTGCGCGGCGCTGTCCACCCGGGAGGTTTTTACCGCCTTCCATCAAAGCGCCCTGCCTTCGCCGGACACGGCCCGTGCCGCGGCCGCCCTGGAAAAGGGCGATCTGGACGCGTTGGCGCAAGCCGGCGGCAACGTGCTGGAAAGCGCGTCGATCCCGCTCCGGCCCGAAATCCGCCAGGCCAAATCCAGCCTGGCGCGCTGCGGCGCCCGGTATGCCTGCATGACCGGCTCCGGCTCCGTGGTTTTCGGCGCCTTTGACGATGTTCTTTGCGCCCGGGAAGCCTGGAACACGCTGAAAACGCAGTATGACGTGTGCCTGCTGACCGAAACGGCCCTGTGAAAGGAAGAAAAGGCTTCTTTCCCTGCGTTCCCGAGCAAGAAAAAATGCCGGAAGTTTCCTGAAAAACAAGCCCGCTTGGTTTTTCGGAAATCTCCGGCATTTTTTGTACACAAACGCCCGGGCCGGCCGGCCCGGGCTTGATTGATTTTCGTTCTTCCGGCAGCTGCGGGAAGCAAGCCTGCAAAGCAGGGTTTCCGCGGGGCCGGCGGGGTTTGACGCGGCGTTTTACGCCTTGCCGTTGCAGCCCAGCACGTCCACGATCTTGTGGCGCACCATATCCCGCAGCGCGGTGCGGGCATCGGTCAGGTACTGACGGGGATCGAAGTGATCGGGATGCTCGTCCAAATGCTTGCGGATCATGGCGGTGAAGGCCAGACGCAGGTCGCTGTCGATGTTGATTTTGCACACAGCCATGGTGGCCGCCTTGCGCAGCTGTTCCTCGGGAATGCCCACGGCATCAGGCATCTTGCCGCCGTGTTCGTTGATGATCTTCACAAATTCCTGGGGAACGGAGGAAGCGCCGTGCAGCACGATGGGGAAGCCGGGCAGCCGCTTGCTTACTTCTTCCAGCACGTCGAAGCGCAGGGGCGGGGGCACCAGGATGCCTTCGGCATTGCGGGTGCACTGGGCGGCGGTGAACTTGTACGCGCCGTGGCTGGTGCCGATGGCGATGGCCAGGGAGTCGCAGCCGGTGCGGGTCACAAATTCTTCCACTTCTTCGGGACGGGTGTAGCTGGAATCCTCGGCGGACACCTTCACCTCGTCTTCCACGCCGGCCAGGGTGCCCAGTTCCGCTTCCACCACCACGCCGTGATCGTGGGCGTATTCCACCACGCGGCGGGTTTCCTTGATGTTGTCTTCAAAGCTCAGGCCGCTCTTGTCGATCATGACGGAAGAGAAGCCGCCGTCGATGCAGCTTTTGCAGGTTTCAAAATCGGGGCCGTGGTCCAGATGCAGCACGATAGGCAGATCGGTTTCCTTGATGGCCGCTTCCACCAGCTTCACCAGGTAGGTGTGGTTGGCGTAGGCGCGGGCGCCCTTGCTGACCTGCAGGATCACGGGGGCGTTTTCCATCTTGGCCGCTTCGGTAATGCCCTGCACGATTTCCATGTTGTTTACATTGAATGCGCCGATGGCATAGCCGCCGTCATAAGCCTTTTTGAACATTTCCTTGGTCGTCACCAGAGCCATATTCATCATCCTCCTTCAATGGGAATCCGATTTATTATACACGAAATTTTTCCATTTGAACAGCCCCCGGGCAGGAATTATCCCGCCTGTGGGCATTTTTCTTTCTGTTTTCTTTACCAGGGATAGGGATTGCGTTTATACACCGTCTTCTGGTACCGGATATATTCCGCGTCCAGCCGGGGCACCGCGGGGTCCGCCCGGCTGGGCTCCGTGACCGTGCCGTACACCGTCAGCAGCATTTTGTCCTGGATCCTGTCCTCCAGGTAATCCGGGCACACCAGGATAACGGGCATCTTTTTGTCCCTGCTGATGTTTCCATGCAGGATCAGCCGGCCGTCCCGGCGCTGGGCCTTGGTGGTATAGACTTCCATTTTCACCCGTTTGCCCACATACCCGCCGGGATCGGCGTTGATCTTTTTGCCGTTCACGCCCTTGTCCAGCGTTTTCTGGAACGCCTGGATACCCTTCGCCGCGTCCTCATAAACGGGGCGGAAAGTGAATTTCGCCGTGCAGTCCGTCAGCCCGTCTTCGGAGGCGGTGATCTCGATGGTGTGCTCTGTCCAGTCCTCCGCCTTCACGTTCACGGAAAAGCTGCCGTCCTTTTTCACTTTCACCTTTTCCGGCTTTCCCCCGTCGATTTTCACCGTCACCCGGGCGCCGGGGGATGTGCTGCCCGCAGCTTTCATCTTCCCGCGGTCCACCGCGTCATAGGGATAATCCGTCAGCTCCAGGGCCGCCATGCCGTCGTTCACCGGGATCACCCGGGTCAGGGCGTTGTCCGCCAGTTTTTCCTTTTGGGCCCTGGCAACCACGGCGTTGTCCCCCGGCGCCAGGGTGATCCGGGCTGTGTATTTCCCGTCGCCGTCCACCTGGGCGGTCACTTTCCTGCCCCCGGTTTCCACCGTCACGGAAGCGCCTTTTTCCGAAACGCCCACAAATGTGTACGGCCCCGAATGGGCGTTCAGGATCAGGCGCCGGTCGTGCATCAGGTCCGCCGCGGCCGCGCGTTCCTTTCCCACCAGTTCCGGATGATTTTTCAGCACAAACCCTTGCACACGGCCGAACATGGTGCCGTCGTAGAGCTTTGCGCTGCTGCCCGGAACGGGCTGAGTATAGGTGACCAGATAAGCCCTGCCGTTGAAAAACCGCAGCATAAACAGGCCCGATTCGTAGGCAAAGGGCGGATACGCAATAACGGAGCCGGTGTAGTCCCGGGTGCGGTATTCCTCGGCATACCCTTTCACATTGAACAGGTGCAGATATCCCTGATACAGGCGTTCCTGCAATTCCTTCTTCAGCGCCACGTACTGCTTCTTCGTCAGGATCTTCAGGTCCCACACGCTGCGGCTCTGGTCGTCCTCAAACACCTGCACCCGCATGCGGCCGTCCGGCAGCTTCTCATGGTACGCTTCCAGCAGGATATTCCCATGCGCAAAGCGGTAGCGCACGTCCTCCTCGCTGTCCCCCCGGGAGGTGAGCAGCGCCATGTGCTCCTCCATGGTGTCCGGCGTCACAAGGGTCCATTCCTTCATGCGGTACATCCACAGCTGCACTTCTTCCTCCGGCAGAAGAAGATAGTCCTGGTTTTTCCCGGGAGCATACACCTCCGCCGAGGCGGCCGGCCGCGCGCACAGCAGGCAGGAAAGCAGCAGCGCCGCCCAAAGCACTCTTTTGTTCATTGTTTTTCCTTCTTATTTTTTGAACCAGCCGTTTTTCAGCACAGCACGCTTGGTAAAGTAATTCCAGATCATCACGATCAGGGTGGAAAGCGCCTTGCTGACCATGTACATGGTCAGCGTGAAGCCGAACACCGTCAGCACCGCCTGATCCTCCCCAAACAGCACCCGGAACAGGTACATGAGCCCTTCGTTCAGGAAAAGGCCCATGACGCTGGTGATCAGGAAGCCCATTTTGGCGGCGTTGCCCTGGTCCTTGTCCCCCGTGAACACCCACTTGATGCACAGCAGGTAATTCAGGATCACCGAAATCAGAAAGGCGATGGGAACGGCCGCCAGGGTATCCAGCCCCAGCTTGTCCCTCAAAATCACCAGGGCGGCAAACTCCACCAGGAAGCACACGCCTCCGGTGATCACAAAGCGCAGAATTTCCCGAACCCGCGCATTTTTCATACCTGGTCCCTCTTTTCTTCTTTTCCCGCATATTGCAGGGTATCCCCGTCGTCCCCCCGGGCGTACGAGGCGGAAAGGATGTTGTCCAGCGTCGTCAGCAGCGGCTTTTTCCGCCCCGCAGTCAGGTATCCCACCGTTTCCCCCTCCAGCAGCACCACGGTGATGTTTTTATACCGCATGGTGTCGGAAAACAGCACCTTCACCGGCCGGTTATGGTCCAGGGAATACGTCAGAAACCGGCGCACCATTTATCCTTTCCTCCCCCGGGCGTCATAGACCGCGATGCCGTCCCGGTCGTAAAGCACCGGGAACAGCCGTGCCAGCTCGTCCTCCATCACGTCGTAATTGTACCGTTCGTGTTCCGACACCAGGATGTAATCCACCCCGTATTTTTCCAGGATGTCCAGGTTGTTTTCCGGGTCCTCGTAAAACAGGCGGATTTCCCCGTGGCGCACGCCGGTTTCCTGGTCGTACCCGTGCCAGTACAGCCACAGGTCCGGGCCGCACACCACCCGGCGGCCCGCCAGGCTGGACACGAAATTGTTGTGCTGGTCTCCGGTGATGAACAGCGCGTCCTGATCGGTGTTCTCCTCCACATAGGCTGCCGCCCGGGCATCCCCGGCGGAGAACAGTTCATAATCCCCGACGCATTCCCGGCCCACGGCCAGCACGCCGGTGGCAAAGCAGGCGACGCAGGCCATCACGGCGATCACCGGCCGGGCCCGCATGCCCTTCAGGCGGCCCAGAAGCTCGATGCCGTAATCGGCGGCGATGACGCAGCAGAGCATGTACCAGATATAAAACAGCTTGTTGTTATCGTAGATATTGGGCTGGAACTGGATGAATTCCGCCGGAAGGAAGATCAGGAACGCCCCGGCCGCCAGGAACCGGCGCTTTTCGTTCTTTTCCAGCAGCGCCAGCAGGATCAGCAGGAACGGCAGGCCGATGTTCTTGATGTAGAACCACAGGTATCCGTCCAGCATTCCCTGGTCGCCGTTGACCCAGTTGAAGCGGAAATTCAGGAATTGCTCGTTGCCCACGGACTGGCTGAACGTCCATTGGAACAGCTGGGGCGCGGCCAGGGCCACTGCCAGCAGGCCGTATGCCGCCCAGGGGACCAGGCAGGAAAGCAAGCGTTTCCGGTTTCGGATCAGATCGTACGCCATCCACCCGGCGCTCATCAGGCCCAGCGCCAGGAAGCAGTGGGTGTTCACCATGGGCAGCATCCCGGCCCACACGCCCAGCAGGATCATCTGCCGCAGATCCCGCTTTTCCTCCGGCCGGGCCAGCGCGCCGGGCCGCAGGGCGTCATAGAGCAGGTACATGCAGGGGATCACCTGGCACCAGCCGGCCAGGGTGGTGCGCTGGGGCACCATCATATCGGCAATCACGTTGCTCCAGCGCAGGTTATAGGTGGTGAATTCGGCATGGTTGGCCGGGGTCTGGTACCAGCCGTTCAGCACCAGCCGGACCCGCTCCCAAAGCCCCTTCACGCTTTGCAGCTCGTTGCTGCCGCTGCTGCCCAGCACCGCGCCCTGCATATCCACCAGGTACAGAAAGCCCAGGCCGCCGTTGAGGAAGAAGAACAGGGCAGCCAGCGCCGCGCCCTTTTTCGTGTCGGCCATGCGGGCGGCCAGGATCAGGTAGCCGGAAAAGGTCAGCGCCGTCATCAGAACGCCGGGGAACACGATGGCCGCGCGCAGGTCAAAGCCCAGCAGCATGAAGGTGGTGGACAGGGAATCCGCCAGGAAAGGATAGGAAAGCAGCGCGCCGGGCAGGATGGAATAATCCGGCGGGAAGGAAGCCCCCCGCAGGCCCGAAGCGATGGCCAGATGCAGCGCCAGGTCGCCGTAGGTGCTCTGCCCCACGTGCAGCCCGCCGTCGGCCGCCGGCGCGATGTTGTGGGTCCATTGCAGATACGCGCCCACCAGCGTCAGCGGCAGCGCCACGCACAGCAGCAGCCGCGCCAGCCGGGTGTCGTCCCGGGTCCAGGCCGCCCGCTTTTCCCGGCTTCTGCCCAGGTACGCCCCCGCCGTCAGCAGGGCCAGGGGAAGCAGCGCCGCCGCCTGGGCCGCCGCCGTGAAACGCAGGAAAAACGCCGCCAGCGCCGGCAGCCACATTTCCAGCGCCAGCCCCAGGGCAGCGCCCAGCCAGGCGCGCACCAGCGGACTTTTTTTCGGCAATAAAAACGTAACGATGGCCGCGCCGCAGGCCGTAAACAAAAGCCAGTACAAAATCGCCAGCATGACAAATCCCTCCGGGGATCAGAATTTCGTCTTCATTATAGCCCAATCCCCCGCAAAAGGCAAACCCGGCGGTCCATGATTTACAATTCTTTCATTCCGTGCTATACTGCCCGTAAAGCCCGAATGAAAGAAGGATGCCTGACCATGCGCTGCCATTGCCCCCACTGCGAAACGGAAACCTGGATGGTGCACTCCGAACGGGACAACGCCTGCGTGTGCCCCCAATGCCTGTACCGCTGCTACGCCTGCCAGGGCACCGGCACCGCCATGACGAAGGAGGAAATCGCCCAGCTGAAAGCCGGCGCCGCCTTCCTGCGGCCCGAAGCCTTCGACGCCGACGCCCAGGTTCCCTACGACCAGGGCTGGGAGGAAGCGCCCTTCCCCTGGCCGGGCAGCAGGGAACCCTCCTGAACTGCCCTATATTCCAGCGATTCCGGATGCGCCTGTCCGGAATCGTTTTTTCAATCAAAAAGCCGCCCGATGGCGGCTTGAAGATGTTACTGAATGCCAATTTTCCTTTTTACATGATCCAGCAATTCTTTCGGCAGTTCATAATCATACTTGTCAAAATGGTAAATCAAATCCGCTGTCCACAATTTTTCACCGTCACGAAACACAAGGCATTCGATGCCGGTATATTTGCCGGTTTCGCGGTCTTTCATGCTCATAGGGGAGGACGCGCAGGGTTCCCCGTTTTGAAGATATTTCAGGATTGCTTTCTTCAATTCCGGTTCAAGCGGCTTCCTTTTTTCAATAGCGTAAAAAATCGTTGAGTTTAGCACGCCCATTTCTTGTGCCTCCTTCCTTCGGCTTTATTATACGTCATCCTTCGGGAAACTTCAACATTTTTACCGTTCCTGTTCGCTCTGCGCTTGCCAGGCCATGCAGTTCTGAATAAATCATAAATAATGGTATGGGCAAGCGGTTTTACTCATTCTTTATCAAACCATCCTTCATCATCCAAATAGTCCATAACCGTATCATAAATTCTTTCCCACGCAATACTTTCATCAGTCATGTCCTGATTTTCATCAAGCGCATCAATAATCTGATCGTTAAGTACTTCCATTACGTCAAACAGATTGCGATTCCCAATGATTTCATCAATATTGGGAATGGCTTCCCGCAGTTTCTTTTCCTGGCTTACCGTCAAGTTGTACATCTGTTTCACTTCCAACTGAGAAAAAACCGTTTATACTTGAATGATATGTCGGTTCCGGTATTTCCTCCATCCTTACCGTCGACCAATCGCCCTACTGCTGCCAGGCCGCGTACAAGCCCTGCATCCAGGCGAACACGTCCATGCCGTAGGCCGTTTGCAGGTTTTGGGGAGTGAATACCTCCGCCGTCCTGCCATCGCTCACCGTTTTCCCCTGCCGCAGCAGCAGGGCGTGGGTGCCGTAGCGCCGGGCCAGGGCCAGGTCGTGCACCACGCTGATCACGGCCCGTCCCGGCGTTTTCAGCCAGTCCCCGATCAGGGAAAACAGCTGCTTCTGGTAAATCAGGTCCAGGTGATTGGCCGGCTCGTCAAGCAGCAGGAGCCGGGGATCCTGGGCCAGCACCTGGGCCAGGAACACCCGCTGCATTTCGCCGCCGGACAGGGTCAGCACGCTGCGGCGCGCCAGTTCCTGCAGCCCCGTCAGGGCCAGCGCCTGCCGGACCTTGTCTTCCCCTTCCGCGTCGCCCCGGCGCAAAAAGCCGGTGCGGTGGGCGTAGCGCCCCAGCGCCACCACTTCCTCCACGGTAAAGGCATAGCCGGCGGCATGGTTCTGCTCCAGCATGCCCACCTGCCGGGCCAGCTCCTCCGGCCGGTAAGAAGACACATCCCGGCCCAGCAGCGTGATCCGCCCCGCGCAGGGCACGCCCCGGGTGACGGCGGACAGCAGGGTGGATTTTCCCGCGCCGTTGGGCCCGGCCACCATCCACCATTCCCCGCTATCCACCGAAAAGGAAACCTGGTCCAGCACCGTCTTTTCCCCGTACCGGACGGTGATATTCTCCGCGTTCAGCATGCGCTTTTTCCGCCCTTCCGGCTGTGATAAAAAATAGAAACGAACACCACGGCCCCGATCATGGACGTGACCACGCCGATGGGCAATTCAATGGGACTGAGCACCGTGCGGGCCAGCAGGTCGGTCAGCATCAGGAAAACCGCCCCGGCAAACATCGTCACCGGCAGCATCCGGCGGTGGTTGGGCCCGGTAACCAGGCGCACCATGTGCGGCACGATCAGCCCCACAAAGCCGATGCTGCCGCCCACCGACACGCACATGCCGATCAGCGCCGACGCGGCGATCATCACCCGCAGCTTGACCCTGCGCACCGGCACGCCCACGTGCCGCGCGTTTTCCTCCCCCACCGCAAAGGCGTTCATTTCCCTGCCCTGGGAAACCAGCACCGTGCCAAACACCGCCAGGCCCCCCAGCAGGATCAGCACATGGGTGTAATTCCTGCCGCTGAGGGAGCCCATGGTCCAGAACGTGATGGAGCGCAGCTTTTCCCCGGAAAAGGTGATCAGCAGGCTCAGAAGGCTGCTGGCCAGCATGGAGAAAATCACGCCGATCAGGATGATGGTGGAGGTGGCCAGGGAACGGTCCATGGCATAAGCCAGGGACAGGATCATCACCAGCGAGCCGAACGAAAACAGCATGGCCATGCCGGTGCTGGCCGCCAGCGGCAAGCCGGGGATGGAAATGCCCAGCACGATGGCCAGCGCCGCCCCCAGTGCCCCGCCGCTGGATACGCCCAGGGTGCTGCCGTCCGCCAGGGGATTGCGCAGCAGCCCCTGCATGGCGCCGCCGCACAGCGCCAGGGCCGCGCCGCTCAGCGCCGCACTCAGCACCCGGGGCAGCCGGATGGACAGGATGATGGACTTGTACAGCCCGTCCTCCACAGGCAGCCCGCCGATGGCCCGGGCAATCACGGACAGCGTTTCGCCGGCCGCCAACTGGGCGCTGCCGCTGCAGACGCAAAGCAGCATCGTCAGCAGCACCGCCGCCAGGCCCGCGATCCAGCCATACCAGGGAAAACCGTCTTGCTTCTTCATACGTTCCTTCCGTTCGTCTGCTTTGAAATCCTTTTTTTCCCGGCAGTCGCGCTGATCCGCCGTTTGCCGGGCGGCGATGCAGGGCGCGCCTGAAACGCGCCCTGCCCGCCTGCCGCGTCAGGCAGCCGGTTCCAGCGCCGCCGGCGCGGAAATGAATTCATAGAGCGCCTGCACAGCCTCCATCAGCCGGGGGCCGGGCCGGGTGATGGCGTTGCTGTCCGCGTTGAACACGGCGCCGTTCTTCACGGCCTTCAGCACGCCCCAGCCGTCGCGGCTCAGGATCTCTTCCACCGGCGTGGGGCCTTCGCCCCAGTACATGGACGTGGTGACGATGAAGTCGGGATCCCGCTCCAGCACGGATTCCGCCGACACGGCGCCCCAGCCCTGCACGTCGGCAAAGGCGTTTTCCAGGCCGCAGATTTCCGCCAGCTCATCCATGAAGGTGCCCTTGCCGGCAGCCCATAGGCCCCACTGCAGGGGAGATACTTCAAAGTAGACCGTTTTGCCGGTCTTTTCCGCCTGGGCTGCGATGTTGGCGAAGGTTTCCTGCATTTTCAGAATCAGCCCGTCGGCTTCGTTGTTTTTACCGGTGACGGTGCCGATCATGGCGATGGCGTCGTACACGCCCGCCAGGTTCTGGGCGTCGGAAACGATCACCTTCACGCCGGCGTTTTCCAGCGCCTCCACCTGCTCCGCGGTCTGGGCCATGGTGCCCATCAGCACCACTTGCGGGTTCAGGGCCAGCACTTCCTCCAGGTTGGTTTCCGCGCCGGACTTCACCACGGGCTTATCCAGCACTTCGGCGGGATAATCGCAGTATTCGCCGCGGCCCACCAGCTTGTCCCCGGCGCCCAGGGCGTAGAGGATTTCGCAGTCGGCGGCGGTCAGCGCCACGATGCGGTCCACCGGGCCATCCAGGTGGATGGGGCGGTTCATCATATCCGTGAAATCCACGGATTCGGCCAGCGCAGCGGGCAGGCAGCCGCCCAGCATCGCCGCGCAAAGCAGCAGGGTCACCAGTTTCCTGATCATGGGGTACATCCCCTCCTGTAAGATAAGATCAAATGAATCAGCGAAAGGCCCGCGTTTTCCGGAAACAGAAAAGGCGTTCCTCCCTGAGGAACACCAATGAAACCTTGGCGAAAGCGCCAAAGTTCAAATAGCTCCTCCCACCCCCAGGGGATTCAATTCACGATGGAAACAAGTCTCCCGGCTTGGCCTCATCCTACCTGGGGCTCCTTCTCACAGGCCTGTGGCCCGCAATGGCTGAAACGCTCCTGTGGGCGTTCCGTGCCCCGTCGTCCGCTTCACGGTTACTGGGATAGCCCGGGAATCTCACCCGGTTCCTATGACGCGCAGGGAAGCTTTCCCGCGCGCCGCGCATTTCTGCGCAGATCCATCGGCTATTCATTTGTCACGCCTATTATACGATGATTTTCCCGCCCCGTCAATTTGCTTTCCCCTGTCCGCAGGACGCAGGCGCCACGGCACAGAGGTTTTGTGACATTTGAAGCGAAAAAATGCGGTTTTCAGGCAAAGCCCCTTTTCTCTTTCCGGCAAACATGGTATCATAGAACCGTAAGCAAAAAGAAAGGAAGTGAAATGCAGAACATGGATGGTGTGCTATCCTTCATTATCACCAATCTGCCCCTGATCCTGTGCTTGGTTTTCGGCGTGGCCATGCTGGTGGTGGAGGTGTTCATGCCGGGGTTCGGGCTGCCGGGCATCTCCGGGCTGATCCTGGTAGCTACAGGCGTGGTCATCACCTGGAGGACCTACGGGGCCGTGGCCGGGCTGGCCGTCACCGTCATCGCCCTGGCCTTGGCCGGCATCTCCATATCCATATCCGTCAAATCGGCCGCCAGCGGCAAAATGTCCCGGTCCGCCCTGTTCCTCAGCGACGTTTCACAAACGGTGGAGCATGAGGAAAACGCCGCGCTGCTGGGCAAGGAGGGCATCACCGCCACCGTGCTCAACCCCGTCGGCATCGCCGAATTTGACGGCGTACGGCTGAACGTGCTCACGGAAGGCACCTATCTGGAAAAAGGAAAGAAAGTCAAGGTCACCCAGGTGGAAGGCACCAAAATTACCGTCCGGGAAATCGAGGGCTGACAAGCCCCTTCATAAAAGGAGGAAACACCATGGTTCAGGGAACCTTTATAGCTGCCGTCATCATCGTGGTCATCG
>CACYGB010000065.1 GCA_902773895.1 uncultured Eubacteriales bacterium | reverse complement strand
AACCCCGGCGTCCCGGGCGTGGCGAAGAGCACGGGCAAACGCGGGGTCCGTGCGGGCATTGGGACGAAACTGCGTGACACCCTTCATTTGGATCACCAGCAGCAACGCGGCGCGGCAGCCCGCCGCCACACACGCTTCCAGCTCGTGCAAATGCCGCGTGCCCCGTTCCGTGGGCGCGTCCGGAAACAGCGCCGTTCCGCCGTCCTCCAGCGTTACGCCCTTGACCTCCACAAACAGCGTCTTTCTTTCCCACTCCGCCGAAAAATCCAGCCGGGAACGGCCGAAAACCGTTTCCGGCCGGATGCCGGACAGGCCGGGAAACAGCCGGGGCAGCGCCTCCCGCGCCGCCTGGTTGGGGGCCTGGCTGTCCAGATTGATCAGCAAATTTCCCTTTCGGACCGCCACCAGGTCGCACCGCGTTTTGCGTTCCTTCCGGGAGGAAACAGCCAGCGTCACCGCAGCACCGGGCAGCAGCAGTTCTCTGCAGCGCCCGGTGTTTTTTACGTGGCAGACCTCCACCGTGTCCCCAAGCCTGACCCGGGCAATGAAGCGGTTGGGCCGATCGATGAATTCTCCCCGGATCACCTGCTGATACAGTTTCAAAAGATCCTCCGCGCCAAAAATTTCTTTTTGCATTATAACGGGCGGTCTCCGCTGTGTCAAGAGTGTAAATTATTACGCGATTTTCGAATTATTTCTGGCTTCTTGTTATATTTTTGTACCAAAAAAGCAAAAAATATTGTAAATTCTTCAAATTTCGTGATATTTACGTATTGATTTTTTAATAATTTTGTAATATAATGCTCTCGTACCTTGCAGAAAGAGAAGGTGAATCCTCATGAAGGCTTTCCATCGCAGCTTTGCCCTGGCTCTGGCGATCATGCTGATTTGTCTCATGATCCCATCCGCTTTCGCTGCGTCCACCGGCACCGTCAACACCGACAAGGTGTTTTTCCGTGTGAAGGCCAGCACCAGCAGTGATTATCACGCGTTGCTGAAAAAGGGGACCGTGGTCACCATTACCGGCACCAGCGGCGATTTTTACGCGGTGACCTGCAACAGCCAAAAAGGCTATATCATGAAAAAATTCGTCACCGTCGGCGGCGGCACGCAGAGCAGTTCCTTAAACGCTTCCGGCAAATACAGCGAATACACCTCCGCCAAAACCATTTCCGCGCTGGGAAGCGTGCCCGCAGCCACCAAGGTCGGCTCCTCCGGCGCCGCGGTGGCCAAGCTGCAGCAGGCCCTGAAAATCAAGGGATACTACCGTACCACTGTGGACGGGCTGTACGGAAACGGCACCGCCAGCGCGGTGAAAAACTACCAGAAGGCTGTGGGGCTGAACCAGACGGGTACGGCGGACAGAACCACCCTGAACGTGCTCTGGGGCAAGGCGACCGTTCCCAAGACGAATACCACCACGGTATCCACGGACTCCAAGATGAACGGCATCACCAAGATCAGCCAGATCACCGTGCCCAGCACCACCAGGAAGGGCAACACCGGCAAAAACGTGCTGGCCCTGCAGCAGGCGCTGAAAATCAAAGGCTATTATAAAGCGGCCATTAACAGCAAGTACGACGACAACACCGTGGAAGCCGTGAAGGCTTTCCAGAAGGCCAAGGGCCTGTACGTGGACGGCGTGGCGGGCAACAAAACCATCAAGGCGCTTTTCGGCACCAACGCCGCCAACTACACCTATGTCACCGAACGTCTGGATTGGTTCCACGGCGGCAGCAGCCGCATCCCCAACGGCGCTTCCTTCACCGTCAAGGACGTTTTGACCGGCAAAACCTTCTCGGCCCGGCGTCTGTTCGGCGCCAACCACATGGACTCCGAACCCCTGACCAGCAAGGACTCCGCCACCCTCAAATCCCTGTACGGCGGCCATTACAGCTGGAACCGCCGCGCCATCCTGGTGAAGTACAACGGCCGTGTGTACGCCGCCTCCATGAACGGCATGCCCCACGGCACCAGCACCATCAACAACAACTGGCCCGGCCACTTCTGCATCCATTTCTACGGCAGCAAGACCCACGGCACCAAGCGCGTGGACAGCGCCCATCAATCCTGTGTGGCCCGCGCCATGAACGCGTCCTGGTAAACAGCCGCTCCATCCCGGTGTTTTTATCCATCCGATCCCGGCTTTCGCCGGGATTTTTTTATATTTCCAGCGGACGCACCCTGTACCCCGTGCCGTTCCTTCCCATTTGGCAGCGGCAGCCGGACAGCCCCGCCGGCGGATGATAGGGCGCGCCCGGCACAGCGCAAACCAGACCCGTCACCCGATCCTCCCGCACGCAATAGCCCAGCACGCCGTACGCTGCCTGCGGAACAGGCGGCGGCGTGCGCACAAAGCGCCAACCCGGCGCGTCAAACGGTGCAACGGGCGGACAGGACCGGATCAACCGCCGCATTTTTTCCGTTCCCCGGGCCAGGCCAGCGCCGGCAGGCTGTCCACCGGCCGCCCTGTGCCCGGGGCCCTGAGCAGGATGGTTTCCGCAGGCACCGGCTCGCTCCCCTGCCGCGCTCCATCCGGGCTGTTTTCGGGCGGCTGTGTTTCCCTGGGTTCTTTTTCCGTTTCCTCTTCCCCGCTTTCCTCCCGGGATTCCGGGGCCTCGCTTCCGTTCCGCGGGGACGCCGCCCGCGCGTCCCGCAGGATCCCGGACGCCCGGCAGAAGCCTTCCTCTCCCCTCTCCCACAGGATCACCTGCTCTTCCAAGCCCAGGAACGCCGCGTCCGGAAGGCCTCCGGACCAGCGGACGCCGCCGTCCCGGTCCGCCGTCACGCGGGCAAGGCGTTTTCCCGAATCCAGACAGTACAGCGTGTAATCCGCCCCCGGCTGCAAGCCCTGCGCCGACAGATGCTGCGCGCCGTCCCGGGTGCAGATGCAGCCCCAGGCGCCCTGCCTGCCGTCCATCAGCCGATACCCCAGCGTCTCCATCCTCATCCCCCGCTTTCCCCTGCAATCTATACGAATCGGCCTGTTTCCATGCTTGCGCGGCCGGGATGTTTCCGGTATAATGGAAGGGAAAGGAAAGAAAGGAGACCGCCATGCACATCCTGATCACCAATGACGACGGCATCCACTCCGTCGGCCTGAAGGCGCTGGTGGACGCCGCCCTGCGCCGGGGGCACCGGGTCACCGTGTCCGCGCCCCACGGCCAGTGCAGCGCCAACAGCCAGCATATCACCCTGACGCATCCTTTGCTGGTTCATGAACTGAAATGGCAAGGCGTCGAACACGCCTATTCCGTGGAGGGAACGCCGGCGGATTGCGTGCGCGTCGTCCCCTCGCTGCTGGACGACCCGGTGGATTTTTGCATTTCCGGCATTAACCGCGGCGAAAATGCCGGCTCCGCCGTGTATTACAGCGGCACCGTGGCCGCAGCCCGGGAAGCCGCCATGCTGTACATGCCGGCCATGGCGGTATCCATCCGCGTGGGCGCCGACGACGCCATGCGCGCTCATCTGGCCGATTTGGCCGTTTCCCTGGCGGAGCATCTTGAAAAAACGCCGCTGCCCCGGTTCTGCGTCATCAACCTGAACGCCCCGGCGCTGCCTGTTTCGGAATGGAAGAACATGGTGATGTGTCCCCTTTCCCGGGCTTTTTTCCTGGACAGCTACGAAAAGCGGGTCAGTCCCCTGGGGCAGACCTACCTGTGGCTGGCGGCCAACGACACCTCCGGCGTGCCCATGGAAACGCCGGAGCCCGGATCGGACTACGCGTTTTTGCAGGACGGACACGTAACTTGCACTTTCCTCCGCTCATTTGGGGATTATAATGGGGATTTTGCCGATAAAATGCAGGATTTCCTGAAATAAGCTTGCATTTCCGTTCCGCTTTCTATATAATACCGCTGGATCTTTTTTCAGATTCCAGGAGGAATACATGGAAAGTACACAGGATCTGATCAGTCTGCTGAACCTGAGCGGCAAAAAGCTGAGCAAAAGCCATCGCCGCATCGCGGAATATATCGTGCAGCACTACGACAAGGCCGTGTTCATGACAGCCGCGGCCCTGGGAGAAGCGGTGGGCGTCAGCGAAAGCACAGTGGTGCGCTTCGCCATGGCGCTGGGCTACGAAGGCTATCCCCAGCTGCAGCATTCCCTGCAGGAATTGGTGCACCACCGGCTCACGGCGGTGCAGCGCTTTGAAATGAGCAGCGATATTCGCCAGGAGGACGTGCTGCCCACTGTTCTGAAAGCGGATATGCTCAACATCCGCCACACGGTGGAGGGCATGAACAGCCAGGCCTTTGCGGACGTGGTGGAGAGGCTTTTGTCCGCCCAGTCCATTTACGTGCTGGGCCTGCGTTCCGCCGCGCCCCTGGCGCAGTTTTTCGGCTATTATCTGCACTTTATCTTTGACGACGTGCGGGTCGTGGCCAGCGGCACCAGCGACGTGTTTGAAACCATCTCCCGCATCCGCAAAACGGACGTGCTGGTGGGCATCAGTTTTCCCCGCTACTCCACCCGGACCCTGGAGGCCATGCGCTTCGCCCATCAAAGCGGCGCCCAGGTGATCGGGCTCACCGACGGGCCCATGAGCCCGCTGAACCGGGAAGCGGACATCTGCCTGTCCGCCCGGACGGATATGGCTTCCTTTGTGGATTCGCTGGTGGCGCCGCTGTCGCTGATCAACGCGCTGCTGGTGGCCCTGGCGCTGAAAAAGAAGGACGATCTGAACCGCCATTTTGAAAAACTGGAAGGAATCTGGGACGCATACAGTGTGTACATCAACCGGGAAAACCAATGAGGTGATCGTGATCGGCGGCGGCGCGGCCGGGATGCTGGCGGCGCTGTTTGCCGCGCGGAACGGCGCGCGGGTGACGCTGCTGGAAAAAAACGAAAAGCTGGGCAAAAAGGTGTACATCACCGGCAAAGGCCGCTGCAACTGCACCAACCTGTGCGACGTGCAGGCCTTCCTGCAGGAGGTGCCGCGGAACCCGCGGTTTCTGTACAGCGCGCTGAAGCTGCTGGACCCGGAAGCCTTCCTGGCGCTGCTGAACAGCCTGGGCTGCGAAACCAAGGTGGAGCGGGGCCGGCGCGCTTTCCCGGCGTCCGACCACGCCAGCGACGTAACGAAGGCCCTGGAAAACGGGCTGCGGCGCTGCGGCGTGCGCATCCGTTTCCACGCGGAGGCGGATCAGCTGCTGATCCGGGACAGCCGGATCGAAGGCGTATGCCTGAAAAGCGGGGAAACGCTGGCGGCGGAGCGGGTCATCGTGTGCACCGGCGGGCTGTCTTACCCCTCCACCGGCTCCACCGGCGACGGCTACCGCTGGGCGGAAGAGGCAGGCCTGGCCGTCACGCCCCGGGCCCCTTCCCTGGCAGGGCTGGAAACCAAAGAGCCCTGGCCTGCGCAGCTGCAGGGGCTGACGCTGAAAAACATTTGCCTAACCGCCCGTTCCTGTGGTAAAATAATATATTCCCAGTTGGGGGAAATGCTGTTCACCCATTACGGCGTATCCGGCCCGCTGGCCATCGAGTGCAGTGCCCATTTGCCCGGGCAGAGAAACGCCGAATTGTCGCTGGACCTGAAGCCCGCGCTGACGGAGGATCAGCTGCGCCAGCGGCTGGACCGGGAATTGGCCGCTGCCGGAAAAAAGCAGCTGGCCACCGTCATGCAAACGCTGCTGCCTGTCCGCTTCGCCGCCCTGTTTCCTTCGCTGATCGGGGCAGACGGCAAAACGCCCTGCAGCCAGGTGAACGGGAAAACGCGGCAGGCGCTGGTGCGCGCCTTCAAGGCGCTGCCCCTGACCGTGACGGGCACCCGGGATTACAGCGAGGCCATCGTTACCCGGGGCGGCGTCGACGTGAAAGAGCTGAACGCCGCCACCATGGAAAGCAAAAAAATCGCCGGGCTGTATTTTGCCGGCGAAGTGATCGACGTGGACGCCCACACCGGCGGCTACAACCTGCAAATTGCCTGGTCCACCGGCGCGCTGGCCGGGCAAAGCGCATCCTGAGCATCAAGCTGCGAGGTAAAACCTGCTATGAATTATATTGTCCTGGACCTGGAATGGAATCAGCCCATCTCGTACCACTCCCCCGCTTACAAAAGCGTGGGGGGCAAGCTCCTGTTTGAATTGATCCAGATCGGCGCCGTGCGCGTGAACGAACAGATGGAGGTCACCGATTCCTTCAACCAGCTGATCCAGCCGCAGCACTACGTGAAGCTGCATCCCCGCATCGCCCGCATCACCCACATTGACCAGGAATCCCTGGCGGACGCGCCGCTGTTTCCGGAAGCGCTGGCCGCTTTCGCGGCATGGTGCGGCCAGGATTATGTGCTGCTCACCTGGGGGCCGGACGACATTTCGGTGCTGAACCAGAACATGACCTTTTACCAGGTGGATACGGTGCTGTCCAAAATCTACGACCTGCAGAAGCTGTTCGGGGATTTTGCCGGCCAGCCCAAGGACCGCAAGGGCCTGAAGGCCGCCATGGAACAGTTGGAAATCAATCCGGACGAGGAAAACATGCCCTTTCACAACGCCGTCAACGACGCGTATTACACCGCGCTGGTGTTCGCCCGGATGCCGGAGCCGCAAAAGGTGCTGGATTATCCCCTGGTGCCCCGGAAGCTGCAGCACCTGGACAAGAAAAAGCGGGAAAACACCGCGATCCTGCGGGTGCGCTCCATGAAGGACGCCATGAAGAGCAGCGCCGTGATGAATCCGCCCTGCCCCATCTGCGGCAAGCGCATGGAGGTGCCGGAGGGATATGTGCTACAGAAAAACGACCAGTACATGGCCCTGGCCGACTGTCCCCAGCACGGCCTGGTTTTCGTCAAGCTGGCCTTTGGCAAAAACGACGAGGGCAAGCGAATCATGACCCGTTCCGCCACCCTGTCCGAGGAGCAGAACAAGGCTTACGTGCATACCAAGCACCTGCAATGGGCACAGAAAATCGCCCTCCAGCAGGCTGCTGAGGACTGATGAAATTCACAGCCGCTTTGCTGTCTTCCCAAGGCGGCTTTTTTGCACCATGCCCGCAAGAACAAAGGAGGTCTCTTCATGATTACCATCAAGCTGCTGGAAAGGATCGGTTCCTTCGAACCCTACGTGACGGTACAGAAGGTGATTGAAACGCTGGCGCCCGAAGCGCTGCCCACGGCGCTGGGCTGCTTCCGGGGCGGAAAAGCGCTGGAATTGAATGAGAAAATCTCCGAATCCTGCCGGCTGCATCCCATCACCTTCCAGAACGAGGAAGGCCGCCGAATTTACGAGCGCTCCCTGCGGTTCGTGATGCTGCTGGCGGTGCGCCGCGTGCTGCCCGGCAGGGACGTGCGCATCGAGCATTCCATCGGCTACGGCATCTACGTGCGATTGCTGGAAGGGGAACTGGACCAGGAAACCATTGACCGTCTGCAGGCCGAAATGGAGCACATCGTGCAGGAGGACCTGCCCTTCATCAAGGAGCGCTGGACGCGGAACCAGGCCATCGAGTATTTTTCCAAGCTGAATGAAGAAGACAAAACCCGCCTGCTGGCCTACCGCCCCTACGACCATTTCAACGTCTACCAGTGCGGCGACATGGCGGAGTATTTCTATGGGGCCATGCTGCCCTCCACCGGCTATGTGAAGGTTTTCAAGCTGCGGCTGCATAAGCCCGGCATGGTGGTGCAGATGCCTTCCCCCGCCGATCCCGATCACCCGGCCGCGTACGTGAACCTGCCCAAGCACCTGAATGCCTTCGCGGAATCCAACCGGTGGTGCGACATCCTGGGCTGCATGAACGCCGCCGACCTGAACGACATGATCGTGGGCGGCCATCTGGCCGATTTCATCCGGGTCAACGAAGCACTGCATGACCAATCCATCGGCGGCATCGCCCAGGGCATTGCCGACCGCGGCGCCCGGGCCATTTTCGTGTCCGGCCCTTCCTCCAGCGGCAAGACCACCTTTGCCAACCGGCTGTGCATCCATCTGCGGGTGCTGGGGCTGCGCCCGGTGCTGATTTCGCTGGATGATTTTTACCGGGACCGGGATCAGCTGCCCCTGGAAGCGGACGGAAAGCCCGACCTGGAAGCGCTGACCGCCCTGGACGTGCCGCTGCTGCGGCAATGCCTGCAGGATCTGCTGGAAGGCCGCGAAACAAAGATGCCCCGGTTCGATTTCACCACGCAAAAGCGAAGCCCGTCGCTGTATCCCCTGCGGCTGGATGAAAACCAGCTGCTGGTGCTGGAAGGCATTCACGGGCTGAACCCAGCGCTACACGTGGGATTCGACCCGCAGCTGATCTGCAAGATCTACATCAGCGAGCTGACCTGCCTGAACCTGGACCACCACAACCGCATCCGCACCACCGACGCCCGGCTGCTGCGGCGCATCGTGCGGGATCATCAGTTCCGCAACACCCCGCCGGAGGAAACGCTGGCCATGTGGAACAGCGTGCGCCGCGGCGAGGAAAAATGGATTTTCCCCTATCAGGAGCAGGCGGATTTCGTGTTCAATTCCGCCCTGCATTATGAATTGGCCGTGCTCAAGCGCTATGCCTACGACCTGCTGATGCAGATCCCGGAAAGCGACCCGGTGTTCCTGGCCTCCCGCAGGCTGGTGAAGATCCTGCACTATATCCTGCCGGCCACCGACGAAGCCATGCTGGATATTCCGCCGCTTTCCCTGCTGCGGGAATTCATTGGCGGCTGCACCTTATACCTGAAAAAAGAAGGCTGAACGCGTGAACGATCAAACCTCCCTTTGGGATCAGTCGCTGCCCCAGCCCCTGGCCGCCCGGCTGCGGCCGGAGACCATCGACGAAATCGTAGGGCAGCAGCACCTGCTGGGCAAAGGCCGCATCCTGCGCCGGATCATCGAGCAGGACGCCGTTTCCAGCATGATTTTCTGGGGGCCTCCGGGTGTCGGCAAAACCACGCTGGCCACCGTGATCGCCCACCAGACGAAGGCCGGGTTCATTGACTTTTCCGCCGTCACCAGCGGCATCCGGGAGATCCGCGAGGTGATGCAGCAGGCGGACAAGAACCGCGCTTTCGGCGAAAAGACCATTGTGTTCGTGGATGAAATCCACCGCTTCAACAAAGCGCAGCAGGACGCCTTTCTGCCCTTTGTGGAAAAGGGCAGCATCATCCTGATCGGCGCCACCACGGAAAACCCGTCGTTTGAAATCAACAGCGCGTTGCTGTCCCGGTGCAAGGTATTCGTGCTCAAAGCGCTGACGGAGGAGGAGATTTTTTCCCTGCTGCGCCGGGCGCTGGAAAGCCCCCAGGGCTTCGGCGGCCAGCAGATCACCGTGTCGGACGACGTGCTGCGCCTGATTGCCGTGTTTGCCAATGGGGACGCCCGTACGGCCCTGTCCACCCTGGAAATGGCGGTGCTCAACGGCGATGTGGACGCCCGGGGCGTCACCTGCGTCACAAGGGAGATCGTGGAGCAGTGCACGTCCAAAAAATCCCTGCTGTACGACAAAAACGGCGAGGAACACTACAACCTGATTTCCGCCCTGCATAAATCCATGCGCAACTCCGATCCCGACGCGGCGGTGTACTGGCTGGCCCGGATGCTGGAAGCGGGCGAAGACCCGCTGTACGTGGCCCGGCGGGTGATCCGCTTCGCCAGCGAGGACGTGGGGCTGGCCGATCCCCGGGCCATGGACCAGGCCGTGGCCGCCTACCAGGCCTGCCATTTCCTGGGCATGCCGGAATGCACCGTGCACCTGACCCAGGCCGTAGTGTACATGAGCCTGGCGCCCAAATCCAACGCCCTGTACATGGCCTATGAGACCGCCAAGCAGGACGCCGTCCGCCAGCTCAGCGAGCCGGTACCCCTGCACATCCGCAACGGCGTCACCAGCCTGATGCGCCAGGTGGGCTACGGCGAGGGCTATCAGTACGCCCACGACTCCGCCGACAAATTGACCGACATGCGCTGCCTGCCGGATTCCCTGCTGGGCACGGAATACTACCGTCCCACCGATCAGGGGCTGGAAGCCCGCTACGCGGAACGCCTGGCCCAAATCAAACAATGGAAACAGGCGCATGATCCAACCGTCAAAAAATGACCGCGGTGCGGCCCTTCCAAAGGCTGCCTGCTATTCCCGCATTACTGCCAACAAACAGGATTTGAACGTCCCCTTATCCGCAAGCCGCCGCATCTTTTCATGCGGATGTGTCCCTCATAAAAAAGAAGGAGAATCAGCCATGTCCAAAAAGATCGTTTCCATAATCGTTGCGCTGTGTCTTGTATCGGTTTGTCTGTCCGCCGTTACGCTGGTGCTTGTGCTGAAAAAGCCTGCTCCCGCGGAGCCCGCGGCGCAAACGGACATTCAGTATGTGCTGTACCTGGGCACCAATGATAAAGACACGAATCAGCCCGTTTTCGCGCCGGAGGAAGCCAAGGAAACGCTGAAAAACATTCTGATCCGGCACTTTGGCGGCTATACCATTCAGGAGGCCAACGGCGGCTGGATCGGCGACGACGGAACAACGTATCAGGAATACACGCTGGTGATCTATTTGAGCGACACCAAACTGGATGATGTGCATACGGTGTGTGATGAACTGATCCGCGTTTTCCATCAAAGCTCTGTTCTGATCCAGTCCAACCAAACCACAACCGAGTTCTATTCCGCCCAATAATGCGTTTGTTCATCAAGAAAGCGGGTGAATCAATCACCCGCTTTTCTGATGCGTCCGCAAAGGATCTTTGGCGCGAAATGCACGAAAAAAGCCCGAAACTGCTGATGTACAACAGTTTCGGGTTTGGTGGGATTAGTAGGGCTCGAACCTATGACCTCCACGATGTCAACGTGGCGCTCTAACCAACTGAGCTATAATCCCAGGGACAAAAAAGATTATATCATGGAACGCAGAAAAGCGCAAGGGAAAAACCGACGAAAAATAAAATTTTGTTCCAATGCGGATTTTTTGACGCGGCTGTCCGGGACAAAAAAGGCCATCCGGCGATGCCATGAAGGGCCCTCCGCTTTCTTCCATGCGCAGCGCAAGATCAGGAGAAAGCATCCCTCTGTCCTTCAGGCTGCCCACATGGAAAAACGGCAGCGGGATAGCGCGGTTCCTTTCCATGCTGTGCACGAACCGCTCCCGGCATAATCCGCCGTGTTCCTTCATAGGCATGGAAAGACGACAGGAGGGAAGAAAAATGGATTTGATTCGTGAAAATATGGAAACGGAACAATGGATTTCCGCCAAGCCAACGCAGACCGCGGTGGAAACCGAAGTGGCGCTGCCCGGCGGCCTGCGGGAGGAAGCGCGGGTGTATTTTGCCGACGCGGCGGTGGCCGTCAACGGCGGCGAGCTGACCGGCACCCGGGTATCCACCGACGGCCGGGTCACATTCCACGTGCTGTACAGCCAGGGGGACCTGGCCCAGTTCAAGGAAATCGAGGTGCCGGCGGATTTCAGCCAGTCCCTGCCCCTGCAGGAAGACAGCGCGGTATCCGCCGCCGTGCGCCTGACGCCCCGGGGACAGGTGCTGTCCGTCAGCGCCAAGGCCTTCAACGGACGGATGCTGCTGCGGGCCATCCTGCTATTGCAGGCCGACGCGGCGGTTTATTTCACCCAAAATAAGTATCTTCGCATGTCTGCCTGCAGCATCCATGCTGCTGAAGCAATTTCCTTGGCCGCCGCTTTCTCGGGCAAAGCCCGAGCGCGAAGTTTCGGTTTTCCTCTTGAATCCCGCTTCGCATGTCTGCCTGCGGCATCCATGCTGCTGAAGCAATTCTCCTGGCCGCCGCTTTCTCGGGCAAAGCCCGAGCGCGAAGTTTCGGTTTTCCTCTTGAATCCCGCTTCGCATGTCTGCCTGCGGCATCCATGCTGCTG
>CACYGB010000064.1 GCA_902773895.1 uncultured Eubacteriales bacterium | reverse complement strand
GCTGCTGAAGCAATTCTCCTGGCCGCCGCTTTCTCGGGCAAAGCCCGAGCGCGAAGTTTTTGATTTCCTCTTAATCCCGCTTCGCATGTCTGCCTGCGGCATCCATGCTGCTGAAGCAATTTCCTTGGCCGCCGCTTTCTCGGGCAAAGCCCGAGCGCGAAGTTTCAGTTGGATTTGTCATTCCCAGTTGACATTTTAACTAAAGTAAGGCTGCAGCCAGTCATCTGGTCACAGGCTGAAAAACGCCTGGCCAAAGGCTTATTTTCCGGAAACAGTTTGCTCCCGTACCGGCCGGGCTATGATTGACAAGCGGATGGAAATTGATTACAATAAAGCAGGAAAAGCGTTTGTGGATGCAAGCTGCGTTTCGCAAAGGAATGCCGGAACCGCCTGACGGATGTCCGGAATTTTTCGTATTTCAGGAAAGGATGGTCCCTCTATGAAGGTTTTGTTGATCAACGGCAGCCCCAACAAAAACGGCTGCACAGCCCGGGCCCTGGAGGAAATCGCCGGGGTGCTGACGCAGGAAGGCATTGAAACCGAAACCGTGCACATCGGCAAAAAAGCCATCCGGGGCTGCATCAGCTGCGGCGCCTGCGAAAAAAGTGGCGTCTGCGCGTTTCGCGACGACCTCGTCAATGACATCGCCCCGAAGTTTGAAGCCGCGGACGGCCTGATCGTCGGGTCGCCGGTCTATTACGGTTCTCCCAATGGTTCCCTGGTTTCCCTGCTGGACCGCCTGTTTTACAGCACTCCCTTTGACAAAACCATGAAGCTGGGCGCCGCCGTGGTGTCCTGCCGCCGGGGCGGCAACACCGCTTCCTTTGATATGCTGAACAAGTATTTCACCATCAGCGGCATGCCGGTGGTGTCCAGCCAGTATTGGAACATGGTGCACGGCTTCACCCGGGAAGACGTGGAGAAGGACCTGGAAGGCCTGCAGACCATGCGCACCCTGGGCGATAACATGGCCTTCCTTTTGCGCGCCGTGGCCGCCGAAAAGGCGCGCGGGGGCCTGCCGGCCAGGGAGCCTCACTGCTTCACCTCGTTCCCCGACGGCCTGTAAGTCCCAGGAAGGAACGCCATGGAAAAGATTACGCTGCATTTTCGGTCCTATACCCAGGCGCCGGATACGCGCCGTATCGACGTGCTGGACGGCGTGCGAGCCCTGTGCGTGTTTCTGGTGGGCTGGTACCACATCTGGCAGCAGGGCTGGCTGACGCCCACCTTCGTCATCGGCAGCCGGGTCATCAGCCTGGATTTCCTGCTGCGCTCGGGCTACATCTGGGTGGACGGCATGCTGCTGCTGTCCGGCTTTTTGCTGTATCTTCCCTACGCCCAGGGCGCAAAGCTGCCCCGGATCCTGCCCTTCTACCAGCGGCGGCTGATCCGCATCCTGCCGTCCTACCTGCTGTGCATTGTGCCTTTGTTTATCCTGGCCTGCGTTCGGGAGCAGTATGCCACCGCCGCCGACGCCGCCAAGGACCTGGCCGCCCACCTGACCTTTACCCACACGCTGTTCCCCTTCAGCTATCACAACACGCCCCTGAACGGCGCCCTGTGGACCCTGGGGGTGGAAATGCAGTTCTATCTGCTGTTCCCCTTTCTGGCGCGGGCGTTTAGGAAAAAGCCGGTGCTCACGTACATCCTTTTGGCCGGCGCCGCCTTTGCCTTCCGCCATTGGGTGGCCCAGCAGGATGACACCAGCATGTACTTCAATCAGCTGCCTGCCTTCCTGGATGTGTACGCCAACGGCTTCCTGGCGGCATCCGCGTACACCGCGCTGCGCAAAAAGCTGGGGGACGGGGTTTGGGACCGCAGGATCCGCCTGCTGTTCACCGTGATCTTTGTGCTGTGCCTGTGCCAGCTGGTGGCCATCGCCCAGGGCCAGGCCTCCGCCAACGGGTATGAATGGATCCGGCAGGGGCAGATGGACAGGCGTTTTCCCCTGTCCGCCACGCTGTGCGTGGCCATGATCAGCGCCGCCTGCGGGCTGCCTGTCCTGCGCTTTGCGCTGGGCAACCCGGTGATGCATTTCCTCAGCAGCATTTCCTTTCAATTCTATATCTACCACCAGCTGCTGGCCGTCAAGCTGAAGGAATGGAATATCCCCTACAGCGCGTACGACATGCCCCAGGCCGATGATCCTGCCTGGCGGCTGCCCTACACGCTGCTGTGCTTTGCCGCCGCTTTCCTGGTGGCCACCGCCGTCACCTATCTGTTTGAGCGCCCCATCGCCCGGGCGCTGCGCAAAAAAATCAAAGCCTGATTCCGAAAAAACAAACCCTTCCCGCAGCGCCGTTCCATCCAATGGACCGGCGCTTTTTCCTCCGTTCATTTGACAATTTCGCCTTTCTTCATTATAATATCGAATTGCTGCGAGAAATGTCGAGGGGGGATGCGGGAATGGCAGCGCCCAAACCGCTGGAGCTGGGCTTTGCCCAGGATGGTTATATCATTGATCAGGACTGCTTTTCCTCCTTTGTGTACCGCACCATTCCTGCCAACCTGAACGGCTGCGGCTGGATCGCCGCGTACAACCTGCGCAAAGCGCTGGATCACGGCATTTCCTTTGACGAGGTGCGGCAGGAATTGGACGATCTGCACTTCCTGAAGGTTCCCGGGCCGACGCTGATGTGCGTCATGCGCAAGTACCTGAAACAGTACGTGCCCCAGTACCGGGAAACGGTGGGCCGGGAAGAAGCGCTGATGGACGCCCAGGAAAGCATCGCCGGCATTTTCCGCTACCGGGAAGGCCGGGAGCCCCACTTCACCTCCTACATCCGGCAGGAGGACGGCTCCTTCCGCTTTTTCAATATGGCGGACGACTTTGAGGACGTGGTCATGCCCATGGAGCAATTCATTGCAGAGCACTGTGCTCCCGGCACCGTGATCCTGCTGTGGGTCCGGGAAAAATAAACAAAACGCATTTCGGCAAATAAAGCCGATACTCCCTGCGCAGCGCATGCCGCGCGGGGATTTTTTGATGTCAAAAAAGGCCCCGGCAACGTTTGAAAGCCGCCGAAGCCCGTCCTATTTCCGTTTTAGCGGAGGAAAAAAACTGCTGCAAAGAGGATGAGGTCATTTTCGATATTTTTCACAGATCCAGAAACATTTCCCGGCAAACCCATTCTTCCCCCATCACCGGGTACATTTCCGTTTCGCCCTTTTCCCGGAAGCCCACCGCCCGGTAGCAGCGATACGCGGCCGTATTGTTTTCAAACACGCCCAGCGTCGCCCGTTTCGCGCGGTAAACCGACCGGGCGAAAACCAGCCCCAGCCGCAGCATTTCCGCGCCGTACCCTTTGCCCCGTTTCTGCGGATCCACGATCACGTAGCCGAAGCGCACTTCGTCCTGCGATTCTCCCGGGTTCCGAAGGGTAAAGAAACCCAGCACCTGCTCTTCGTCCAGCGCGGTAAAGCGCATCAGGGCGCCCAAGGCGTCAAAACGCTGCCGGGACGGCGGATAAGCGCCCAGCATGCCGGCGCACCACTGGTAAAACCCTTTTTCATCCCTCTGCCAGGACAGAATGATGTCCGCATCCGAATCCCGGTACGGCCTGAGCCGGATCATGGGCGTTCCCTCCATTTTCCTTTAATGCTTTTGCCAATGGCGCAGTTGGGACAATCCGCCCTCCAGCATCGCCCGGCGTTCCGCCTCCGGCTGCTGGTCCGGATTGGGCATGTGCGCCAGCAGGAAGTCCACCAGCGCGTCCATGGAGGCGTACGCGAACTTCCCGTCGGCGTAGCACCATTTGCAGTATGCTTCATTGAAGCTGTTGTCCTCTTCCCGGCTGATAACGCTGTCCTCCGTCAGCGGCATGCCGCAGCACTGGCAAACCAGCTGCCGCGGCGAACCCAGCAGCGTGTTGATGGATACGTCGAACAGCCTGGACAGCAGCTTCAGCGTGTCCGTGTTGGGCTGGGTCTCCCCCGTTTCCCAGCGGCTCACCGCCTGCCGGGTCACCAGCACCTGCTGGGCCAGCTGGTCCTGGGTCATTTGACGCTGCTCCCGCAGGGAACGCAGAATATCTTTGATTTCCATGGTGTCGCCTCCTTTGTTGGATCCATCATACAGGAAATCCGTCCCTTTGGCAAGCAACGCGCTGTTGCGCTCATTCCTGCATCGCCCGAAGGAATTCCGCCAGCTGCGCCACCGCCTTCGCGCGATGGGAATGGGTCTCCTTGAAGGACAGGGGCAAACTGGCGGTGGTTTTTCCGCCGGAATCCTCCGCAATGAAAATCGGATCATAGCCAAAGCCGTTGGCGCCTTCCTCGGCCAGGGCGATTTTCCCGTTCCAGATCCCCTGAAACAAAGAGCGGCGGCCCCGGGAGTCGATCCAGCAAATGCAGCAGACAAACCGCGCCTGACGGTTTTCCTTGCCATTCAATCCCTCCAGGATGGCCATGCGCCGCTGATGCTCCGTCGCCAGGCCCTTGTACCGGGCGGACAGGATGCCGGGCTCGCCGCCCAAGGCCTCCACCTCCAGGCCGCTGTCGTCCGACACCACGCAGCAGCCGGTGCGGTCAGCAATGGCCTGGGCCTTCAAAACGGCGTTCTCCGCAAAGGTTTTCCCGGTTTCCTCCACTTCCATTTGGATTCCCTTTTCGCTTTGGGACAGCGCCCGGAAGCCCAGGGGCTCAAACAAATCCTTGTATTCCCGGATCTTGCCCGGGTTGTTGCTGGCAATGATCAGTTCCATCCGCGCATCCTCCCGTCCGTCGGATTCCATAAGCAAAAAAGCGCCAGAATGATCTGACGCTTCTTTGTTTGAACAATTATTCCACCGTGTAGGGCAGCAGCGCGATGGCACGGGCGCGCTTGATGGCCTCGCTCAGCTGACGCTGATGCTTGGCGCAGTTGCCGGTCATACGACGGGGCAGAATCTTGCCGCGTTCGTTGATGGAACGACGCAGACGATTGACATCTTTATAATCGATATATTCGATCTTGCTCACGCAGAAATCGCACACCTTACGCCGGGGGCGTTTTCCACGGGGACGGGGGCGCTTTTCGCCGCGATCCTCAGACATTTTCGTTTCCTCCTTCTTTCAATTTCCGATTCTTCAGGCATCAGAAAGGCAGTTCCTCTTCATCCACCTGCACAAAGCCGCCGCCCTGAGGAGCGGAGCCATAGCCCGCGTTGTTGGCGCGGGGCGCGGCAGGCGCCGCGGGGGCGTACGCGCCGGCATCGCCGGCTTCACCCTTGGGCGTCAGGAATTCCACGTCATCCGCCTGCACTTCCAGGGAAGCCCTGGCCTGACCGTCCTGGCCCACGTAGGCGGAGGCGGACACCGTACCGGTGATTGCCACCTTCCTCCCCTTGGCCAGATACCGGCCGCAGATGTCCCCCAGCTGCCGCCAGGCCGTGATGCGGAAGAAATCCGCTTCGGGCTGGCCCGCTTCGGCGTTGTTGCCCCGGCGCCGGTTCACCGCGATGGTGAAGGAGCACAGGCTTACGCCGCTCTGGGTGGTGCGCATTTCGGGATCACGGGTGAGGTTGCCGATCAAAAAAACCTTGTTCATCTTTCGCTCTCTCCCTTATTCAGCGGGGGTTTCGGCAGGAGCCTCAGCGGGAGCTTCCGCAGCTTCGGCGGCGGGGGCCACAGGGGCGGGCCGCACAGCACGGGGTTTGATGCCCACCTTGCGCTCGATCTGCTTGATCACCTGATAGCGAATGACGCTGTCGGAAATCTGAAGGTTACGCTCCAGTTCCTTGGGCAGTTCGGCCTCAGCCTGGAAGTTCACCAGCACATAGTAGCCCTCGGTCTTATAATCGATGGCATAGGCCAGGCGGCGCTTGCCCCACTCTTCCACCTTATCCACGCTGCCGCCGTTGCCGGTGATCAGGTCGTTGAATTTGGCGATGAGTTCCTTGCGGGCTTCGTCTTCCACAGCAGGGTCGATGATGTACACCACTTCATACTTGTTCATTCTTTTCACCTCCTCATGGACATATGGCGTCCTATCCTTGTAGGACGCAAGGATGTGCCAATTAAGAATTATACAGGACATGCCGGAAAAAAGCAAGCGTTTTCCCAAAATTCCCGACAATTTTTTTCTTGTTTTTCCGCGTCAGGCGCGCTTCGGCGTGATCCGTACCGGGCATGGAGCGGCAAGCGGCGGATGGGGCCGCGTTCCGCGCCCTCATTCATGCAGCCGCCGCTCCTTTTCCAGCGCTTCCTTCTTCCCGTGGATGCGGCCCAGGGCATACATCAGCAGCGTAGCGCACAGCAGGTTGACCCAGCCGAGCCGGGCCGGAGAGAACGTGTTGGCCATGCCGATGATCAGGTTGGCCGCGCCCACCAGCGACAGCATCCTGCCGATTTTGTTCAGGTGTGCGATGCGGGAATCAATATCGGAAAACAGGTCGAAGGAGCCTTCCGTCGTTTTTTTGCGGAAGTAGATCCACTGGAGCATCCTTCCCACGTACTCCGCGCCGGTGTCCCGCATGAACTGGAGATAGGGCTCATCCTGCGGGTGCATTTCAAGCCGCACAGTGTATTCCCCCGGCTCGCACCGGGAAAAATGATAGGAGCAAAAGCCCACGCCGTCCAGCACCCAGCCGCTGAGGGCCATTTCATTCAGCCATTCCTCTTCCTTTTCAAAGTCCCACACCATGAACCATTTGCGGATCGTCTTTTCCATTTTACCCCAGAATCCTTTCTCCGTTGTCGGCCAGTTCCCGCAGGCGTTTGACCTCCGTGCGCAGAACCTGCAGCCCCTTTTCCGTCAGTTTGTATTCCTTTCGCCGGCTTCCGTCCTCCACCGGCAAAGGAAGGATCCAGCCCTTGTCGCACAGGGCGTTCAGCGCCCCGTACAGCGTGCCGGCCGCCAGGCGCACCCGGCCGCCGGACAGCGCCTCCGTCTGCTGCATGATGCCGTAGCCGTGCTGCGGCGTGTGCAGCGCCAGCAGGATGTAATACGTTGATTCCGTCAATGCCAGGGAGTCCGGCATCCAATCACCTCCATCGGGGTTCGTTATATCGTTACCCGATATAGCGTATTTACATTATATCGTATGGCGATATAGTTGTCAACCCCCTTGGCAAAAAAAAGAAAGCGGAGCAGGGATCGCTCTCTGCTCCGCCGGGTTTTGGGGAAAGGATTACTTGTTGTCCGCTTCCACAGCCTGCGCCGCGGTGCGGCCGGACACGAAGATTTCCACGATGGCGTTGCCGCCCAGACGGTTGCCGCCATGGATACCGCCGGTGACTTCGCCGGCAGCGTACAGGCCGGGGATGATCTGGCCGTCAGTGTTCAGCACGTGGCGGTCGGTGTCCACCTTGATGCCGCCCATGGTGTGGTGGGTGGAGGGGGCCATCAGGCGGATGGTCAGCAGGGTGTTGTCCAGATCGTAGGTATCGGGCAGGTATTTGCCGTTCTCATCCTTCTGCACGTTGCCGATGGTGCGGGAAGCGATGGCCTTGCCCACGTCGGGATATTCGCCCTGGCCCATCACGGCGGCGTCGTACTTGCGGATGGTGTCGATCACCACAGCGGGATCGGCGGTCACGTTCAGTTCCTTGAACAGCTCAGGCAGTTGGGCGATGGTGCGGCGGTAGTAACGGCCCGCGAAATCGCCTTCAGCCAGCTGCATGGGAGCGGGCATCATCTGTTCCTTGTTGTAGAATTCCAGGAACACGCCCTTGGTGCCGTTCACTTCCATGCCGTTGCGGAATTCAGCCAGGGACAGCACGTCGCGTTCGCTGCCTTCATCCACGAACCGGTGGCCGGTGATGGGGTTGATCCAGCAGGCATAGTTGCCGCCGCCGAAAGCCAGGTTGCCGTTGTCCACCCAGGAGATGGGCATCAGCTGGGTAAAGCCCATACCGGTGGTGGCAGCGCCCACGGCCTGCGCCATCTTGATGCCGTCGCCCTGCAGGGAGGAGCGGTTGGTGGTCTTGGTGGCGGTGGACAGGTATTCGGTGGACCAGTACACGTTGCTGTCCAGCACTTCCTGGATGTTGGCAGCATAGCCGCCGGTGGCCAGGATGACGCCCTTGGCGGCCTTGGCGGTCACTTCGGTGCCGTCATACTGATGGGCCTTCACGCCCACCACGCGGCCGTTTTCCACAATCAGGCTGTCCGCGGTGGTGCGCAGCATGATCTGGTTCTTTTCGTTGGCGTTGCGGATGGTGGTGATGGGCGCGGCAAAGTAAGCGCCCCAGCGGCCCATTTCGTTGTTGCCATCGCCGTCCAGGTCGATGGTGGAGCCGACGAACTCATTTTCACGATACCACAGCGCGCCGATCAGCGTGGGCTGGGAATCTTCCTTGAAGGTGGAGCCCTGGGCTTCCAGCCATTCCTTCAGGCCCTGGCCGCCCAGGATGAACTGCTTCACCAGGTCCAGATCGCCGTAGATCCACTGGGTCTTATCGGCGCTCTGGCGCAGGCCGCCGTAGTAGGTCTGGAAGATGTGCAGGTTCAGGGTGGAGAACAGCGTCAGCTGGCCTTCCGCCTTGCCGGCGGCCAGCTGCGGCGCGGCCCACACGAAGTATTCCCGGATCTCGGACTTCAGGGCCTTCAGGATGGGCAGGTATTCCGCGTGCACGCCGTGCTTGGACAGTTCGGCCGCGTCGCCCGCCACAAATTCGTGATCCTTGTAATAATCCTCGTCGAAGGGCTCTTCGCTCCAGTTCAGGATCATGTTCAGTTCGTTGATGCAGCCCTGAACGGACTTGACCTTATCGTAGGTCTGGCCGTTGAAGGCGTACACGCCGGTGGTGGCGTCCGGATCAGCAGGATCCCACACCAGGTAAGGCATCACGCTCTGGTACTGGCCGCCGGACACCAGGGTGTTGCCGCCCACTTCGGCATTCTTTTCGATCACCAGCACGGTGTTGCCGTCCTGCGCGGCCTGGGCCGCGGCAGCAATGCCGGCGCCGCCGGCGCCCACGACCACCACGTCATAGGTGCCTTCGATGGGGGCCTGGGCCTCGTGCTTCACCGTGGCGGCCTTGAAGGCGTCCAGGTTGGTGCACTGGGCCTGTTCCGCCGCGGCGTTCACCGCGTTGCGCAGCGCGCGGGCGGAGAAGGTGGCGCCGGAAACGCCGTCCACGCCGGTGCCGTTGGCCGCGATCATGTCGGCGATCATGGGGCCGAAGGCCACATCGCCCACATACTGGGTTTCGGTGGACTTGACCACTTCGATGCCGGTCAACGCGGTATCGGAGAAGGTGACGGCGAAGGTGCTGTCGCCGTTATAGCCGGCAGCAGTCGCTTCGTAGGTGCCGGCGGTGAAGCCCAGCGCCGCTTCTTCCTTCGCTTCGCCCTTGGCAGCGGCCAGCGCCTTGGCAACGGCCTTTTGGACAGCCGTGGAAGTGATGGTGGCGGAAGCGTAAACATCCACGGCTTCGGCATCGGCCTTGCCCACATAGGCTTCCTGCATCACAGGAATGGCAGCCAGGCCCAAACCGGGCGTTTCGCTTTCACCCACGATGGTGATTTCGGTAATGGCGTTTTCATCCACAGTCAGCGTGACCTTGATGTCGCCGCCGAAGCCCATTTCAACAGCCTCGTAGGTGCCCGGGGTGAACACGGCTTCCGCAGACGCAAACGCCATGGAACCCAGCACCAGGCACAGGCTCAAAAACAGAGCAACCAGTTTTTTCATAGGTTCTCCTCCTTTGATCTATCCGGTTCCGGCGCGCAAAACGCCGTCCCTATCATATTTCCATCATACCAAAAACAAGAACAAAAAGCAATATGCGGGATAAATCTGTCCCGCATATTGCATGGAATGTGTCAATCCGTCGTTACCTTGCCTTCCGGCAAAATGCGCTCTCCCAGACCCGGCAGGCTTCTTTCCCCTTCGTGCTGCTTTTCTTTCCGGAAACAAACAGACCCGCCGGCATAAGCCAGCAGGAGGAACGTCCTGCGTCCGAGGTCATCAGGGAATCGTACATGGCTTAGGTCACTTTTCCTTGGAACCGTTCCAGCGTCCCCTTCCTTCCGTCGATCCTGCGCAAGGCAAAGAAAAAGCCCTGCCTTTCGGCAGGGCATTCGTTCTTATCAGAACTTCAGGCTGTTGACCTTGATGGCGGGGCCCATGGTGCTGCTCATGTACAGCGACTTGATATAGGTACCCTTGGCGGTGGCGGGCTTCGCCTTGATCACCGCTTCCATCAGGGTGGTCATGTTCTCGACCAGCTTATCGTTGTCAAAGGACACCTTGCCGATGGGGCAATGGGCGATAGCGGTCTTGTCGATGCGGTACTCCACTTTACCGGCTTTGATTTCCTGGATGGCTTTGGTCACATCCATGGTCACAGTGCCGGACTTGGGGTTAGGCATCAAGCCCTTGGGGCCCAGCAGACGGGCGATGCGGCCGATGGTACCCATCATATCGGGGGTCGCAACGCAGACGTCGAAATCGAACCAGTTTTCGCTCTGGATCTTGGCCACCAGATCGGCGTCGCCAACGATGTCAGCACCGGCGGCTTCGGCTTCCTTGGCCTTGTCGCCCTTCGCGAATACCAGCACCCGCACCTTTTTGCCCGTGCCGTGGGGCAGCACCACCGTGCCGCGGACCTGCTGGTCCGCATGCCGGGGATCCACGCCCAGGCGGATGGAGAGCTCGATGGTTTCATCGAATTTGGCTTTCGCGGTCTGCTTCACCAGTTCAATGGCCTCAGCGGGGTCATAGAGCTTGGCGCTGTCGATCAGCTTTTTGCTGTCGGTATATTTCTTGCCGTGTTTCATCTTATTAACCTCCTCGTGGTAATAGCGGCGCTATGTCCTCCCACAATATTCAAACCTTCTGTCTTATTCGTCGGCCACGGTCACGCCCATGCTGCGGGCGGTACCCTTCACCATGCTCATGGCGGCTTCGATGGAAGCGGCGTTCAGGTCGGGCATTTTGGTGGTGGCGATTTCACGCACCTGCGCCTGCGTCAGCTGGCCCACCTTGTCCTTGTTGGGGCGGCCGGAAGCGGTGTCGATACCCAGGGCCTTTTTGATCAGCACGGGGGCAGGGGGCGTCTTGGTGATGAAGGTGAAGGAACGGTCGGAATACACCGTGATAACCACGGGGATGATCAGGCCATCCTGCTTGGCGGTACGGGCGTTGAATTCCTTGCAGAAGCCGGGAATGTTCACGCCGTGCTGGCCCAGGGCAGGGCCGATGGGGGGAGCAGGAGTCGCCTTGGCGGCAGGAACCTGCAGCTTGATGAACGCGGTAATTTTCTTTGCCATTGGAAATGGCACCTCCTTCAATTTGTGGTAATGGCGGCAACGCCCACAGGGGGCATTGCCTCCCACGGGAAACAGGGGAGAAATCAGGAAAGGCTTTGGTTTGCCTGTGGCAGGAGCGGCCTTTCCTTAATCGCTGATCTTTTCAACCTGATCGAGGTCCACCTCGATCTGCATTTCGCGGCCCAGGAACATTTTGACCTTCACGCGCATTTTCTGCCGCATCAGGTCAATTTCCTCCACCGTACCGGTGAAGTTTTCCAGGGGGCCGGACAGGATGCGGACTTCCTCGCCAACGGCGATGCGGAATTCGACCTTCTGGGAAGCACTGTTCAGCATCCGGTCCAGCTCCTCCGCAGTCAGGGGAATGGGCTTGCTTTCGGGGCCTACAAAGCCCGTCACGCCGCGGGTATTGCGCACCACATACCAGCTTTCGTTGGTAATGATCATGTGCACCAGCACATAGCCGGGAAAGGTTTTGTGCTGGGTGGTGACCCGCTTGCCATTCCGGAGCTCCACAACCTCTTCGGTGGGCACGATCACCTCGGTGATGAGGTTCTGCATGCCGTTGTTTTCCACCGCTTTTTCCAGGTTGTCCTTGACCTTGTTTTCATAGCCGGAATAGGTATGCACCACATACCATTCCAGGGTGCCCGGTCTGTCTTCTGCCATTTTGGTCTCTCCTATCTGCTGTCAGATGCCTTGATCAAATGAAGAGATTGACCAGAGCGGTGGAGCCCAGGTCCAGCAGACCAATCACAATGCCCATGAACACCAGGAAAACCAGGACGATCAGGGAGTATTGAATCAGATCCTGCTTGGTGGGCCACGTCACCTTGCGCAGTTCGTGCCACATGTTTTTGAAGGGACGGGCGATATTCCTGGGCAGGTTCTTGAAGAAATTCACGAACTTGGTGCCAAAGGAAACCTTTTCCTTCGCGACGGTCTTTTCGTCTGCCATGATTGTCACATCCTTGCGTTTATCGGGTCTCGCGGTGAGTGGTATGCTTTTTGCAGAAGCGGCAATACTTCATCAGTTCGATACGATCGGGGGTGTTTTTCTTGTTCTTTTTCTTGTTGTAGTTGCGCTGTTTGCACTCGGTGCACGCCAGCACGATATTTTGCCGCGCTTCCTTGGCTGCCATTTGGAAACACCTCTTTCTTGGGGGTTACACGATGGTCCCCCGCTTCCCCGGGCGAACCGGAGAAGCGGAGAAGCATCCGGTATTATTCGACCATGCGGGTCAC
>CACYGB010000063.1 GCA_902773895.1 uncultured Eubacteriales bacterium | reverse complement strand
GCCGTAAGCCTTGAAAACATTACGTTTTCGTCGTTTTGAACCTAATACTGTGTTACGGAGCCCGCCGGGATTGGGGCGGCTTTTTCTTTTCCGGACAGAAAGGAGCATGGGGATGCAGCGCCGCTTGACCGCTCCGGGAGGCTCGGTGGGTGAGATGGGGTATAGGGCGGTTTGATCTGATCCGGCATAAGCGGCAGCGGGCGCAGCAAACCATGCTGTACGACTGCCCCAAAGTGATGTATGTTTTGTGGAAGCCGCGTTTTTCCTTGACGGAGCCGGCATTTTTTGGTATGATAAATCATCACGAAAGACGTTGAGAAAACAAGACAGAAGGGAGCGTTTTTATGCGCAGAATCCAGCGGATCGTCAGCGGCATCCTGCTTGCGGTGCTGTTGCTGACTATGGCGCCGGCTGCTTTGGCCGCGGATAAGCCGGTATATGCCACCAAGCCCAAGGCTTCTTACTGGAATTTTTACAAGGCCGACCTGCATTATTTCTATAACCAGCTGAACACGGAGGAAAAGCGGTATTTTTCCTGCCTGTATGACGCCATCGCCTTTGGGGACGTGAACCTTTGGAATACGGCCAATCTGTGGGACAACAATTCGAAAATCTACCAGGAACTGAGCTCGCGGGAAGTGAACCGGGTGGTGTACACCATCCGTCACGATTGCCCGGAGCTGATGATCACCTTCAACCAGATCATCGACATGAGCAAAAATCCCCGGGTGGAACTGCTGAAGCACTCCAAAAAGATCCAAAGCTATCTGGACGGCTCCAAAAAGGTGCTGAACCAGATCAAAAAACGCAGCGACTGGGGCAACAGCACCTTTGACCATCAGCTGGCTTATGACCGCTATATTGTCAAAAACTGCTCGTACCTGAGGGAAAGCACGAACGACGTCAACAATCAAAACAACAATATCCGCGCGGGCTATTCCGTGTTCACCACCAAGAAGGCGGTGTGCGAAGGCTACGCCCGCTCCACCCAGCTGGCTATGCGTTATTATGGCATGCATTGCATTTTCGTAACAGGTGAGGCAGGAGAAGGCCACGCCTGGAACCTGGTGAAGCAGAACGGCAAATGGTACCAGTACGACCCCACCTGGCAGGATGCCGACAAAACCAAAGCGTTTGCCGATTATTTGCCCTATTTCAATATTACGGACAGTTTAATGAGCCTTTCCCATACGATGGATACCGATGCGCAAGCTATAGGCTTCAAGTGGCCGTCCTGCAACACGAATACCTATGATTATTATAAGAAAAAGGGCAAGTATTTGAGCAACGATTGGAAAAAGAAGCTGGCATCTTTGATTTCCAAGGCGAAGAAAAGCGGGAAAAAGGCACTGGGAGTTCGCTTTTCAAGCGCGAAATACTATAACGAAGCTGTTCAGTACATCAACAGCGGAAAGCTTGGGACAGAACTGATGAAAAAATATAAATTCAGCAAGAAGCTCCTTTCCAAAATAAGTCTGCGTTACAGTAACCCCAATGCCCTTCTTTTGTATTTTAATTGGCAATAACCTGTTCAGCCGCTCCCTTTGGGGCGGCTGTTTCGTTTCAGGAAGGAAGGAGGAACCGCACGATGCAGCACCGCATGACGGCCCCGGGGCCCCTGCTGGATGAGAGGGGACGCCTGGCGGAAACGGGCTATGCCACCGAACTGATCAAAACCTACGACCGCAGCCGCGTCCGCGCGTCCGCTCTGCGGATCAAGGAATGGGATTATTACTGCGTGGTATCCGATTGCTATGCCCTGGCCCTGACCGTTGCCGACAACGGCTATATGGGCATGGACAGCGTTTCCCTGCTGGACTGGCGCGGGGAAAACGCCTGGGAGCAAACCGCGTCCCGCATGAGCCTGCTGCCCCTGGGGCGGCGCAAGCTGCCGTCTACCAGCCGCGTCGGGGATGTGCGGGCGCAAGGCAGGCATCATGCCCTGACCTTTGAAAACGACGGAAAGCGCCGCCGGCTCTACGGGCACATGGCAGGGTTCCGGGACGGAAAGCCCCTGGAATTCGACCTGACGCTGACCTGCGCGCCCCGGGACAGCATGGTGATCGCCACGCCGTTTCCGGACAACCCCCGCGCGTTTTATTACAACCAGAAGATCAACTGCCTGCGGGCGGAGGGAAAGGCGGTGTGGAACGGGCAGGAGTACCTGTTCGCGCCGGCCCATTCCTTTGCGGTGCTGGACTGGGGCCGAGGCGTGTGGACCTACGACAACACCTGGTACTGGGGCTCCGCCTCCGGCCTGGCCGGCGGCGTGCCCTTCGGCTTCAACATCGGCTACGGCTTCGGCGACACCGGCGCCGCCAGCGAAAATATGCTGTTTTATGATGGAACGGCCCACAAGCTGAGCCAGGTGCGCTTTGAAATTCCCCGGAAGGACGGCCGGGACGACTACCTGTCGCCTTGGCGCTTTACCAGCGACGACGGCCGTTTTGAAATGGCGTTTGCCCCCATCATTGACCGCTGCGCCGATCTGGATTTCAAGCTGATCTGCTCCAAGCAGCATCAGGTGTTCGGCCGCTTTACCGGCACGGCGGTGCTGGACGACGGACGTGCCATTACCGTGCGGGATTTCCCGGGCTTTGCGGAGAAGGTGCGGAACAAGTGGTGACCGTTCCGATCTGGAAAAAAATTTCCCAAATATGATAAAAATGGGTTGACAAACGCTTTCTGATCTGTTATGATATAGACGAAAAGAAGAAGGGGAAAGAAAAAGGAAGAAAGAGACCCGACGAAGTCACTTCTCGACCGGCGCGCAGGTTCGGCAGAAAGACCGGCGCCATGAAGGAGGAGAGTCCCATGGATCAACAGTCCCTGCGGCGGAGGCCCGGGGCAGAACATCAGGCGATGGATTTCGGCGCGTGAACCTGCATTCGAAAAAGCCTGGATTCTACGGAACAGGCACCGAAAAATAACGTAAAGAGCATGCAGCGCGGCGCCACGGTTTTTCAAGGTAATGGGAAAACATAGTCGCCTCCGCCGCTGACCCAGGATGGAACACAGGAAAGCATACCTTCAGTAACGGCAGAATTCCTTCGATATCGCGATCAGATGAAGGCGCTGTGTCCGTGAACCCAGGTTGGAATCCTTCCATGAAAATGCCTTCATCCATTTCCCCATCATGGGTTCAAGATAAATGCCCGGATCAAAAACTGAATAACCTGGAAAGTAAGAGAGCCTGGCATACAGCCAGGCTCCTTTTTTGCGTTTTCCGACGGGCGCAGGGAACGGCGCGAAGCGCAGCGTTTTCCCCCTTACGGCTTTTCCTGCGCCGCTTCGTCCAGCTTCTGAAGCAGCGTTTCAATATCTGACGCCACCTGGATGCCCGCCAGGTCCTCCGGCGACATGAAGCGGTCCTCCACCGCGCGGCGCAGCTGGGCCAGCAGGCCGTCATAGTATCCGTCCGTGTTCAGGATGCCAAAGGGCAGCCGCGCCAGGCCGATCTGGTTGGCGCAGCATACCTCCGTCAGCTCGTCCAGCGTGCCGATGCCCCCGGGAAGGGCAATACAGGCGTCGCTTTTCTGCATCATGGTCACCTTGCGGTTCTGCATGGTGTCGATCACATAGTATTCATCCGTTTTCAGGGTATAGGGATAATCCCGGAACACTTCCACATTGACGGCGATCACGTAGCCGCCCTCTTTTTGGGCGCCCATGGCCACCTTGCCCATCAGGCCGCCGCTGCCGCTGCCGTACACCAGGGTGCGGCCCTGCCGGGCCAGGGCGCGGCCCACATGATCCGCCACCGCGTCATATTTTTCGGGGGAGTGCAGGGAGGAGCCGCAGAAAACGGCGATGTTTTTCAGCATGTGTGTTTGTCCTTTCCGCGGGGCGTTTCCCCGCAGCGCTTTTCTATCCTATTTAAACACGAATCCGCGCCGAATGTCAATCCGCACCGCGGATTTTTGAATGCGCATTGTTCAAGGATCGTTCATTTTTTTGCCATTTCCAGGCCCTTTTTCCACTTTATACTGAAGCACGAAAAAACGAACGGAGGCGCTGGTATGGCAAAAGCAGCGGGAAAAGGGAAGAAAAAATCCCGTCACATTTTCCGAAAAATCATGCTGACCCTGATCATCCTGGTGATCCTGGGCCTTGGCGGGCTGTATGCCTATGATCAACTGAAGCAGGAGTACACCGTCACCTACGACGGCTATACCGCCACGGTGGGCACGATTTCCAATTCCCTGTCCTTCAGCGGCACGCTGCAATTGATCGACAGCAAAACATATACCGCTTCCTCCGCCACGTCGGTGCGGGAGGTGTTCGTGCAGGCGGGCGACACGGTGAAAAAAGGCCAGAACCTGCTGCGGCTGACCAACGGCAAAACCTTTACCGCGGATTTTGACGGCAAGGTGAACACCATCAGCGTGGCTGCGGGGGACGAGGTCACCAAGGAACAGGAACTGATGCAGATTGCCGATTTCGACCACATGAAGGTGTCGATCCGGGTGGATGAATACGATATTTCCGACGTCAGCGTGGGCCAGGCCTGCCGCATCACCACCACGGCCACCGAGCAGGCGTTTGATTCTTCCATTGATTCCATCAACTACATTTCTTCCTCCACCGGCAACGTGGCCTACTATACTGCCACCGCGCATCTGGACGTGGGCGCCGGCGTGTATCCCGGCATGCAGGTGACGGTGACCATTCCCCAGGAGGAGGCCAGCAACGTGGTCATCCTGAAGATGGACGCCCTGAGCTTTGACGAAACCAACCGGGCGTTCGTGTACCAGATGGGAGAAAACGAAGAAATGACCCAGGTGTTTGTGGAAACGGGCGTGAGCAACGGCAACTACGTGGAAATCAAATCGGGCCTGCGCGCCAATGACACCGTGTACGCCGTGGCCAAGGCTACCCAGACTGCCAGCACCCTGAACAGCCTGTTCTCCGGCATGTTCGGCACCCAGCAGATCAACAACAACCGCAACACCTTCCGGAACAACAACAACCCGAACCGGCAGAACAACGGCGGCAGTATGCCCGGCGGCAACGCGCCAGGCGGCAGCGGCGGTGGTCAGCGGTGAGCGGGAACGTGTTTTTCCGGATGGAAAAGATCAATAAATTCTATCCGATGGGCGAGGAACAGGCCCATATCCTGAAGGACGTGGACCTGGAGATCCGGGAAGGGGAATACCTGTCCGTGCTGGGGCCGTCCGGCAGCGGAAAATCCACGCTGATGAACATCATCGGCTGCCTGGATACCGCCACCACGGGCCGCTATACCCTGCAGGGACAGGAAATGGAGGATCTGAACGAGGTGGAGCTGGCGGCCATCCGCAGCCGGGAGATCGGCTTCATTTTCCAGAATTCCCAGCTGCTGCCGCGCCTGACGGCGCAGAAGAATGTGGAGCTGCCGCTGATTTACGCCGGCGTGCCGCCCAAAGAGCGGAAAAGGCGTGCCCGGGAAATGCTGGTCAAGGTGGGGCTGCAGGACCGGATGGGCCATTTTCCCAACCAGCTGTCCGGCGGCCAGCAGCAGCGCGTGGCCATCGCCCGGGCCCTGGTGGGCAATCCCTCCATCCTGCTGGCGGACGAACCCACCGGTGCCCTGGACCAGAAAACCGGGCGTCAGGTGATGGCGCTGTTCCGGGAATTGAACGACGAAGGCCGCACCATCATCATGATCACCCACGACATGAACATTGCCGCCAATGCCCGCAGGGTGGTGCACATCATCGACGGCGTGCTGACGGAAGGCGGTGACGGAACCGATGCTTAAGAAGATCCGCGGGACGATGGTGATGATCAAGGAATGCTTCGCCATGAGCCTGCGCAACATCCTGAGCAACCGGGTGCGCTCCTTCCTGACGGTGCTGGGCATCCTGATCGGTGTCACCGCTGTGATCGCCCTGATCACCACGGTGTCCGGCTTTTCCGGCACGCTGTCCAGCTCCTTTCTCAGCATGGGCGCCGGCACCCTGACCGTGTCCGTCACCGGCAGCGATTTGAAAAGCGGCCTGACCGCCGGGGACCTGAACGCCCTGGCGGAAGAACTGGACGCGGTGGAGGGCGTAACGCCCACGGTGAATTTCCGCACCCGGGTGGCCCGGGGCGGCTCCTACAAAACCAACATCACGGTGTCCGGGAAGAACGCCTATTATTTCTACCGGAACGCCGATACGGTGGGCAGGGGACGGAAGCTGAACATCGTGGACGAAAATAACATGTCCCCGGTGTGCCTGATCAGCCAGACCATGGTGGATGAATTTTTCTTCGGTGTGGACCCGGTGGGCAACACCATCCACATCAGCGGCATCCCCTTCCTGGTGGTGGGCGTGCTGGGCGACAGCAGCTCGGAATCCCTGGTGCAATTGCTCAGCGGCAACGCCGACATCCTGATCCCCTATACCACGGCGCTGAAAATGAACAGCGCCAACGTGGTCACCTCCTTCACGGTGTACTTGAAGGACGGCGTGGATTCCGAAAAAGCGTCGGATCAGCTGGAGGAAAAGCTGGACGCCCTGTTCAGCTATGAGGAGGATTGCTACACCGTCACCACCATGAGCAGCATCGAGGACACCATGAATTCCATGCTGTCGATGGTGAGCACCCTGCTGGCCGGCATCGCCTCCATCGCTTTGGTTGTGGGCGGCATCGGCATCATGAACATGATGCTGACCACCGTTACCGAGCGGACCGTGGAAATCGGCCTGAAAAAAGCGCTGGGGGCCATTCCCTGGCAGATCCAGATCCAGTTCCTGATCGAATCGTTTCTTCTGTCCATGATCGGCGGGCTGCTGGGCGTGTTGCTGGGGCTGGCGCTGAGCTTCGGGCTGTGCCAGGTCATGGGCATGACGTTCCATCTGTCCACCGGCGCCATTGCGCTGGGCGTGGGGTTTTCCGCCGCGGTGGGCATCATTTTCGGCTGGGCGCCGGCCCGGAAAGCCAGCAAACTGAACCCCATCGACGCGCTCCGGTCCGTATAAGCTTTGCATCCGTTCTGCATGATATAGAAAAGAGGAGGAATTCCCGTGAAAAAGTGTATCGCCGTCCTGACCGCGCTGTGCCTGCTGCTGGCCTGCGCATCCGCCCTGGCCGACTCCGTGTCGGTCAACGGCAAGGTGGTTTCCACTGAAAAAGAAATCGTCACCGCGCCCATCGGCGGCACGGTGAGCAAGATCCTCAGCACTGCCGGCACCCACGTATCCGCCGGAGATCCGCTGGTGACGCTGGATACCACGGTGGTCTACGCCCAGGAAAGCGGCGTGGTGCGCCTGTTCGGCGCGCCGGGGGACCAGACGGAATCCGTGGCCGCCCGCTACGGCGCGGTGGCCTACGTGGAGCCGGACTATACCTATACCATTTCCGCTTCTGTCAAGTACGCCTATGACGCGGAGGAGAACCGGCTGATCCATCCCGGCGAAGCGGTGTACCTGAAGGGCTACAGCGACAGCAAGCACACCGGCCGCGGCACCGTGACCCAGGTGTCCGGCAACAACTTCACCGTGGAGGTGAGCACGGGCAATTTCTCCTCCGGGGAATCCGTGCTGGTGTACCGCAAGAGCAATTACGCCGTGTCTTCCCGCATCGGCCGGGGCAGCATCGCCCGCACCGATCCCAAGGCGTACACCGGCGAAGGCAGCATCGTGCGGTTCGCGGTGAAAAACGGCGCTTCCGTGCAAAAGGGCGACGCGCTGTTTGAAACGCTGCCCGGCACCTTCGATCACCTGAATATGACCGGCAACCAGATCACCTCCACCGTGACGGGCATCATTTCCGCCGTGTCCGTAACGCCCGGCAGCGTCATCGAAAAAGGCGCCGGCACCGTGGAAATCTACCCGGACAGCGCCATGCGCATCGAGGCCTCCGTGTCCGAGGTGAACCTGCGGTATTTCACCCTGGGCAGCCAGGTGACGGTGGAATTCCCCTACCTGCAGGATGAAACAGTCACCGTGTCCGGCGTGGTGGAGCGCATTTCCTTCCTGGCGGATGAAGCGACGGAAACCACCGAGGAGGAAAGCACCGACGAAGCGTATTACCTGGTGTACATTTCCTTTGCTTCGGTGCCCAATATCCGTTACGGCATGAGCGCGGTGGTGTCGTCGGTGCCGTAAGGGAAAAGACTTGTCAAAAGGCAGGAAAGCCTTTATAATGGGAAAGCGGCGAAGCGCGTTTCGCCGCTTTCTTATGGGAATGAACGAGGAATGCTGCCTATGAAAAAACTGCTGGGGCTGCTGTGCCTGCTTTTTGTGCTGGCACCGTGCACCGCTCTGGGGGAAGGGACCCCTGCGCCCTCGCCTGCGGCGCAGGTCACGCCCACCGCAAAGCCCACAAAAACGCCGGCGAAAAAACCGACGAAAACACCGGCGAAGGCGACGAAGAAAGCCACGGCCACGCCGTCGCCCTTCCTGAAAAAGGGCGAAACGCCCGTGCAGACGGACACCCGGTATCAAAGCGACAGCATCGCCATTCAGATTACCGCCCGGCGCTTTGAAAACACCGACGTCTATGTGGCGGATATTTATGTGAAAAGCGTCCGCTCCTTCCGGCGGGCGTATCCCGGCCAAAAATGGGGCGCCACCGCCCAGAGGATCGTTCCCTTCAGCCAGGACCAGAAGGCCATCCTGAGCATGACCGGCGACAGCTCCAACAATTTTACCTCCGGCTGGGCCATCATGAACGGCGTAACGCTGCGGAAAACCGTGAACAGAACCCGGGATTTAGCCGTGCTGTATACCACCGGGAAAATGGTGACCCTGCTGGCAGGGGAAATCGATTACACGGCGCTGGCCCGGGAGGCGGAGGAAGGGAAAATCTGGCAGACGTTCCTGTTCGGCCCGGCGCTGCTGGACGAACGGGGGAAAGCGAAAACCACCTTCAATTCCAAGGTGGGGCCCGTCAATCCCCGGTCGGTGATCGGCTATTACGCGCCGGGGCACTACTGCTTTGTGCAGGTGGACGGCCGGCGGACCCCCAGCGCTCTGGAGAAGGGAAAGAAAAACGCCGGCCTGACGCTGAAGAACCTGAGCAAGCTGATGGAAAGCCTGGGGTGCAAGGCGGCCTACAACCTGGACGGCGGGCAGTCCAGCCTGATGTACTTTCATGGAAAGATCCACTCCACGCCCTATAAAAACGGCCGCCGGCTGTCGGACATCGTGCTGATCCGGGAGCTGAAATGACCGGGGGGAAGGAAACGCGGAAATTTTTTATCCCGCCACAGAAGAACAGGCGGACAGGAAGCTGACGGAATTTGCCGTCAGCTTTTTTCGTGGGGAGGAACCGGGCCGGAAGGGCCGCCGCGGCACCGCAAAATCCTGTGTTTTTCCGCCCCGATCAGCCACAAGGGATGGAAGCCAGGCGGGGAAAACGGATGGCGCGGCAAACGCGCATGTCCGGAATGGCAACCAGATCGCGCATCATGACACACCCGGAAAAGTTGTCACGAATAGAAACGGAAAATGCCCGGAAAATGGGAGTTTCCGGGAAATGAAAATGAAAAAAAGACGAAAAAAATTTGAAAACAGGGTGCAAAAACGCTTGCAATTATCAGAAACATGCTTTATAATATGACTGTTGTCTGTTTATGGGATGAAGCGGTAAGTTGCCGTTCCGGCCAGAACGGGTAATTATCGTGGACCAGCCGGGGCATGACCCCGACGAACGGACTCGAAATGCGGTTACCCCGCAAAGGCGACGGGCTTCCCCCGGGCAGCGTATCCTGCGAAACGCCTGACCCGGAAAAAGGAAGACTCCCCCCGTGACAGCCAAGAGTACGAAATCAAGGAGGAAAAACCATGGCCAGCCAGAAAATCCGCATCAAGCTCAAGGCGTACGAACACAACCTGATCGACCAGTCCGCCGAGCGCATTGTGGAAACCGCCAAGCGCACGGGCGCCCGGGTTTCCGGCCCGATCCCGCTGCCCACCGAAAAGGAGATCGTTACGATCCTCCGCGCTCCCCACAAGTACAAGGACAGCCGCGAGCAGTTTGAGCGCCGCACCCACAAGCGCCTCATCGACGTGCACAACCCCAACCCCCGCACCGTGGACGCCATGATGAAGCTCGACTTGCCGGCCGGCGTCGAGATCGAAATCAAGCTGTAAGGCAGGAGGGCAATTATGAAAAAGGCAATCGTTGGCAAAAAGCTGGGTATGACCCAGATTTTCCTGCCTGACGGCCGTCTGGTTCCGGTGACCGTCATTCAGGCAGGCCCCTGCACGGTGGTGCAGAAGAAAACCATGGAAAAGGACGGCTACGAGGCCATCCAGCTGGGCTTTGACAAGATCCCCGAAAACCGGGTGGAAAAGCTGGTCAACAAGCCCGACGCCGGTCACTTCAAGAAAGCGGGCGTCGCCCCCATGCGCAAGCTGCGGGAATTCCGCCTGGATGACTGCGCTGCTTACGAAATCGGCCAGGAAATCAAGGCTGACGTGTTCGAAGCGGGCGAATCCGTTGACATCACCGGCATCACCAAAGGCCGCGGCTACACCGGCCCCATCTACCGCTGGAATCAGCACACCGGCCCCATGGCCCACGGCTCCAAGTATCACCGCGGCGTCGGCTCCATGAGCGCTAACTCTGATCCTTCCCGCGTGTTCAAGAACAAGCACATGGCCGGCCATTACGGCGTGGAACGCGTGACCATCCAGAACCTGGAGATCGTTCAGGTGGATGCCGAACGCAGCCTGCTGCTGGTGCACGGCGCCGTGCCTGGCCCCAAGGAAGGCCTGCTGCTCATCCGCAATACCTGCAAGGCCTGATGAAGGAGGAAGACAATTATGCCTAACATCGATGTCGTCGACATGCAGGGCAAGAAAGTGGGCAGCATGGAGCTGAGCGAAGAGATCTTTGCCGCTCCCGTGAATGTTCCCGCCATGCATCTGGTCGTTCGCTCCATTTTAGCCAATATGCGCCAGGGCACCCAGAGCGCCCTGTCCCGCGGCATGGTCCGCGGCGGCGGCCGCAAGATCTATCGCCAGAAGGGCACTGGTAACGCTCGCCATCATGGCAACCGCGCTCCCCAGTTCCGTCACGGCGGTGTGGTCTTCGCTCCCCAGCCCCGGGATTATGTGATCAAGGTGCCCAAGAAGGTTCGCCGCCTGGCGATGAAGAGCGCCCTGACCAGCAAGTACAACGAAGGCAGCATCATCGTGGTGGACGAAATCAAGCTGGCCGACACCAAGACCAAGCTGATGGCCGAAGTGCTCAAGAACCTGGGCGCCGAGAAGAAGGCCCTGCTGGTTCTGGCGGGCAAGGATGAAAGCGTCATCCGCGCCAGCAAGAACATCCCCACCGTGAAGGACGCCTACGTGAACACCATCAATGTGTATGACCTGCTCAACGCCGAAAAGATCATCGTGCTGAAGGCGGCCATGGAAAACATTCAGGAGGTGTACGCATGAAAAACCCCCATGACATCATCCTGCGCCCCGTCCTGACCGAAAAGGGCTACGACGGGATCGCCGATAAGCGCTATGTTTTCGAAGTGGCCGTGGACGCCAACAAGGTCGAAATCAAAAAGGCGCTGGAAGCAGTATTTCCTTCCATTAAAGTAGCGCGGGTGAACACCCTGCGCACCCTGGGCAAAATCAAGCGCCAGGGCGCCCATTCCGGCCGTACCGCCGAGGTGAAGAAAGCCTACGTCATCCTGGCGGAAGATTCCAAGCCCATCGAATTCTTCGAGGGCATGGTGTAAGGGAGGAGAAGCAAAATGGCCATTCGAGTTTATAAGCCTACTTCGTCCGCCCGCCGCTTCATGTCGGTGCTGACGTTCGAAGAAATCACCAAGAAAGCCCCGGAAAAGGGCCTGACCGAGTACCTGAAAAAGAATGCCGGCCGCAACAAGCAGGGCAGAATCACCGTTCGCCATCAGGGCGGCGGCAACAAGCGCAAGTACCGCATCATCGACTTCAAGCGGGATAAGAAAGATGTACCGGCCAAAGTGGCTGCCATCGAATACGATCCCAACCGCAGCGCCTTCATCGCCCTGCTGAACTACGCCGACGGCGAAAAGCGCTACATCCTGGCGCCCCTGGACCTGAAGGTGGGCGACACCGTGATGGCCGGCGAAAACGCCGACATCAAGCCCGGCAACGCGCTGCCCATGGCCAACATCCCCGTCGGTACCCTGATCCACAACATCGAGATCAAGCCCGGCCGCGGCGGCCAGCTGGTCCGCTCCGCCGGCGCCTATGCCCAGCTGATGGGCAAGGAAGCGGATTACGCCCAGGTGCGTATGCCCTCCGGTGAATTCCGCAAGATCCCCATGAATGCCATGGCCACCATCGGCACCGTCGGCAACACCGATCACAGCAACGTGCGCATCGGCAAGGCCGGCCGGACCCGGCACATGGGCATCCGTCCCTCCGTCCGCGGCGTGGTCATGAATCCCTGCGACCATCCCCATGGCGGCGGCGAAGGCAAGAGCCCCGTTGGTATGCCTGCTCCTGTGACTCCGTGGGGCAAGCCCGCTCTGGGCCTGAAGACCCGCAAGCAC
>CACYGB010000062.1 GCA_902773895.1 uncultured Eubacteriales bacterium | reverse complement strand
GTATGCGCCTGAAGCTACTCCGTCGCCAGAAGAGCTCCCGGGCAAAAGAAAAGGCTGGGGATTTCCGAGAAAACAAGCGAGCTTGTTTTTCGGGAAATCCCCAGCCTTTTTCCTGTGCGCTTGCGCACAGGAGGGCCGGCAAAACCGGCCTGCCCGTGAGCAGCATGTTTTCGTTTCCTCTGCGGCTGCGGCACACAGCTTGGAAAATATGCTTTACAACATCCGCAACAGGCGGGGTCCGGGGAGGAGCTTCCTCCCCGGCGGGGCCCGGGGCGGCGCCCCGGCGTTCCCTTAGTGCCCGGCGTTTCCTCTGCGTTACAGGTCGCTGGCCAGAATGGCGCAGACTGCCACGTCGACGATGCCCTGGTTATTCTTCCCTGCCTGGCGGTGAATGCCCTCGAAGCGCATGCCGGCCTTTTCCATGACGCGGCCGGACGCGGGGTTGTGCACATCGTAGCTGGCTTCGATGCGGTTCATGCCCACTTCCCGGAACAGGTAGCGGATCACTTCCTTCACGGCCTCCGTCATGAGGCCCCGGCCCCACCAGGCGCGGCCCAGGCAATAGCCCAGTTCGCACTTGGCGACGTCGTCACGATGGGACACCACGGCCAGGCTGCCCACGGGCTCGTTCAAATCCTTGAGCACGACGGCCCACTGGTAATGGTCGGGCTTGCCGGCTTCCTCTGCCCAGAAGGCCGCCAGTTGCGCGGAAACGTCCGCGGATGGATGCGTGGGCCAGGTCAGGAACCGGGTCACCTCCGGGTCGCCGGTCCAGTTCTTATACATGGCCGGGCCGTCCTCCGCTGTGAACGGGCGCAGGATCAGCCGTTCCGTTTCCAGGCGTTTGGTTCCTTTGTGCTCCATGATCATTCACCTCGCGGTTTCAGTTTGGCTTCATGTCCCTGATCGCTGGGAAAATAGTACCGCACGCCGACGTGATCATCAGGCATATATTGCTGCGGCACCCAGTGGCCGGGATAATCGTGGGGGTATTTGTATGCTGTTTCGGTGGTGACGCCCAAGCGTTCGTTGCCCTTGTAATGGGAATCCCGCAAATGCGGGGGCACCGGGCCGAAGCCGCCCTGTTCGGCGTCCTGCCGGGCGGCTTCCATAGCCGCCGCCACGGAATTGGACTTGGGGCTGTTGCACACCGCCAGGATGGCCTGGGTCAGCGACAGCCGGGCTTCCGGCATGCCTACGCTTTCCAGGGCCTGCATGGCGGCCACGGCCTGCAGCATGGCGATGGGATTGGCCAGCCCCACGTCCTCGCTGGCATGGGCGATGATGCGCCGGGCCAGGATGCGGGGGTCCGCCCCGGCGTACAGCAGCCGGGAGAACCACAGCAGCGCCGCGTCGCTGTCGCTGCCCCGCATGGATTTGCAGAAGGCCGACAGCATGTCGTAGAACTGGGTATCGTCGCAGCGGAGGATGGGCTTTTGAATGCTTTCCTCGGCAATGGGCAGGGTGATGCGGATGACGCCGCCCACGGTGGGGGTGGTCAGGGCGGCCAATTCGACGGCGTTCAGGGCGGTGCGCACGTCGCCGTTGGCGATCCGGGCGATGTGGCGCAGGGCGTCTTCGTCGATTTCCACATGCATTTTTCCCAGGCCCCTCTCCTCATCGCGCACTGCGCGCATGACGGCGCTTTCCACGTGCGCCTGGGTCAGCGGCTCGAAGGCGAAAATGCGGCAGCGGCTGACGATGGCCGGGGTCATGGCGATCATGGGGTTTTCGGTGGTGGAGCCGATGAAGCGGATCAGGCCTTCCTCCATGGCCGGCAGGATGGAATCCGACTGTGCCTTGCTCCAGCGGTGGCATTCATCCAGCAAAAGATAGGTGCTCTGGCCGTACAGGTCCCGCCGGTCGGCGGCCTGCTTCAACTGCTCCCGCACGTCGGAAACGCCGGAGGTGACCGCGTTCATTTTGATGAAAGCGGAATGGGTTTGATGGGCGATGATGCCGGCCAGGGTGGTTTTGCCGCAGCCCGGCGGGCCGTAAAAGATGCAGGAGGTCAGGCGGTCCGCCTCGATGGCCCGGCGCAGCAGCTTTCCTTTGCCCACGATGTGTTCCTGACCGTAAAATTCATCCAGCGTCCGGGGCCGCATCCGGTCGGCCAGGGGCGCGTTGGCTTTCTCGTTTTGCGAAAACAGGGTCATGCTTCCTCCTCCACGACCATGGAAGCGATCTCTTTTCCCTCGCCCCAGTACAGGGTGTGGGGCGTGTCCCCGGCGCCCAGGCTCATGTGCAGCAGCGCGATGCCCAGGTCCAAAGGCAGGGTGGCGGCGCTGCTTTTGAACAGCATCAGGGTCCTTCCGGCGTAATCCAGCCGCCAGGGCTGCAGGTTGACGGCGGAAGGGGCCTGGCGAACACATTCGGCGGCGTTATAGGCCCACAGAGGCCAGGACGCGGGATCCCCGGCGCAGATTTCCGTCAGCTTCCTGCGTTTCCTGCCGGCCGGGACCTCGTTGGGGATCCCCAGCGGCGTCACGGCCAGCACTTTTTCGTTTTCCTCCAGCGGCAGCAGGATCTCCTTGCGCCGGAAGGATGCCACCCAGCAGGTGCCCACGCCCAGTCCCGTGGCTTCCAGGATAAAGGCTTCGCCGCTGATGCCGGCCAGCAGCCCCGCACGGGGTACGGATGTATCGGCAATGACGGCGGCGAATTTCTCCGTTCCCGTGATGCCGCCCACCACCGGCAGGCGGCGGAACAGCAATTCCGGCGGCATGTCGGCGATTTCGATGCGCACCCCGGGCAGGCAGACCCGGGCGGCGGCGTACTGCAGCGCGCTGAGCTGCGCCACGTCGGGCTCGCTTTTATAGGTGCGCACGCTGCGGCGCTTGCTCACCGCGTTCAAAAAGCGCGCCCGCTGGGCCGGGGAATAAAAATCGTTCAGTGCGCATGCCTCCATGGCTGATCGCTCCTTTCAGGCCGCGGCTTCAACAGAGCCTGTTGATCAAGACAGCGTATCGTATCGAATCATCCTGAGTGCGGTTTTCGTGCGTTCTCCGGCGCTGCCGGGTGTGAGCGCCTGTGTGTTCCGGCGATGTATGCGGGCCCGGAATAAGCTCCATGCCAGACATTGTTATTGTATGACACGGATCATGAGATTATTGACACAGGATATGTTGGATTCATCCCCGTATTCGGCAAGAACGGACCCGTTATCGGTAAGGAAATACGGGTTTCCGGGATTGCCCAGAACAGCCATTTGATTGGGGAAGTAGCTGAAACCGCAGACGATGCAATCGTCCGATGCGCCTTGCCAGGCGGTGATCGCTTCACACCTGAAACCCAAAAAGGTGTTTTCCTGTGCGGACAGGATCCTGCGGATCAAGCGCATTTTATGCGTTGATAAATTGAAATAATATACATTCAACGGTCCGGAACTCATCCTGCCGTCATAACGCTCCAGCGCCAGGAGAGCCTCGGGCTCACGAAGGTAACAGAGCTGATATGTGGCGGTATGCGTATAAAAGCGGTAAAGCTTTTGGATGGAATCCGGAGAAATAATGCCGGTTTGATCACGTGTGGCCATGAACAAGAAGTGTTTTCCCAGATTTCCCGAATCTGTGGCCCAGTAAACCGCATCAGGCTGCCAAATAAAATTGATCTGGCGGCTGATGGCTTCATTGTTTGCAACCAACGGCTTCCAGGTCACGCCGTCATCCGCGGAATAGAAAATGGACGCGGCGTTGTCGCGGTCTCCGATGGAGGTATAGAGAATGCCGGAATAAGGATCACGGTCGATGTTATGAAAATGCTTGAAATCATTGCTGATGCTCCATTCCCCGTCACGGTTGCTTTCTCCCTTTTCGTTTACCGGATATCCGACATCAAACGCCATCAGGCGGGACCAGTTTTCGGATGAATCATACGGGGCGACAGCTTGCCAAAGATAGCTTTTATCGAATGAGCAGCGGGTATACTCTGCCACAAACAGTCTTCCGTCCTCTGCGAGGGTGCCATTGCTCATCAGCCAGGATGTGGGCGCCGTTCCCTTGGGAAACCGGATGACCTTCGGCTTTGTATAATCATCGTGGGGATAGATGATGGGGTCTTTCCGCAGGATGGATTGATCCATGACTTCGGATGCATCCTGGCGGATGTAGGAAAGGTCGTACTGTGCTTTTTCGCCGCGGAAAACGAACAGGATATCATTCTCCGCGGTAATCGTGCAGGAATAGTCAATGGGCTGGTATCCGCCGTCCGTTTCCGTCAGCGAACTGTCCCAGGTAAACAGGTAGGAAAGGCGATCCGGCTGGCCGTCTGCCCAGTAGAATTTGAACGGGGCGCTGTTTGTGCGGAATAAATAAGCGGCAGTATAGGGCGTGTCCCCCTTATTTCGCTGATACTTGACAGCGGTCAGCGTCAGATATTTTTGGTTTTGCGCGCTGACGGCGGAATCAGGCATCTGTCGAGATTCTGCCGTGTCCGTTAACCGTTTTTCTGCGTTTGACGCGTCCAAATCATCGCGGGGATTCTGAATCGCGCTGAATTTGAGCTTGGGCTGGGAGATGTTCTGGCCGCGCCGGAAGACCTGGATGGAATTGCGGATAATGCTCAGGCGCTTATCAGTCATGATTCTGTTATCTTTATAACGCACGGACAGCAAAACAAAGCCGTGAGCGTTTTCCACAGTGATGCTGCTGGGCTCAAACCAGTCGGAAACGGAAACAGCCTCCAGATTGTTGTCCAGGTATACCAGGGAAAACTGCAGAACTGAATTGGAGCATGAAATCGTCAGATCCTCTCCGACGTAAATCGGCATCGTGGCCCGCACCCGGCTGCTGCTCCGCACATAATCCCCCATGTTTTTTTCTTCTTTGGAGTAATCCCCGATTTCCCAGTTGAGCGAAACGGCAGTGCCTTGCCGGAGGTTGATTTTTTCGTTCTTTGTCCTTCTGATCAGCAATGAATCAGCAACGGAACGGATATTATTGATTCTGCCTCTGTCTTTCCTGCGGCACACGATGCGCAGATAGGGGCCTTTGGGCGCGTCCTTGTCCGGCGTCCACTGGATATTCTGCCATGGCGTGCTTTCAACGATTTTCTGATTCTTGTCGTACCAGATGATGCGGTATTCATTGTTCTTATCACACATGGAAACAGAGTCGATTGCGGAAGCGGAAATCAAGGTTTTCGTGTGAATACGGGAATGGGACGTGATCACTTCGCCGGTATGCAAACTGATGGTGCCGGCGGTGAAATCAGGATGATAGTAGGATGGGGGACGGTGCTCGCTGGCCAGCGCGGGAACGGAAAGCAAGAAGCAAAGGGACAAAATGAAAACGGTGTATGCTGAAAACAGTTTCTCACGAATGAAAGAAAACAGACGGCCATTCATATTCTTTTGCCTCCCGTGGTCTTTTGTACAAACGTATAAATTATAACTTTTTTTCATAGGGAAATCAAGTGGAAAAAGGCAGGAAGGCGGTTGTTTTAAAAAGCGGGAACGGAGAAGGACGAACTTTCTTGACAGAAAAAGGCGCCTGCCCTATAATCGGAACACGAAAGAAAGGGGGAAGGACGGCATGTTTCGGATCGCGCTGGTCAACGTGCTGTGCACGCTGCTTTACGTGGCGCCGGGGTATCTGCTGTGCCGCTTCCGCCGGGCCACGGCAGATCACCTGCCCAGCCTGTCCGCGGTGCTGATCTATATCTGCTCGCCGTGCCTGCCCGTTTCTGCGTTCCTGGATCTGGATTTTTCCTGGGATCTGGCGGCCAACATGGGCCTGTTTTTTGTGGCGACCCTGCTGATCCAGGGGGCCTTCATGGCGTTTCTTTTCCTGCTGTTCCGCCGGCGGCACCGGGACGCCCGGTACCGGATGCTGTCCATCGGGGCGGTGCTGGGCAACGTGGGTTTTTTCGGATTGCCCATCATCCGGGCCCTGCTGCCGGAAAACCCGGAGGCCGCGGGCTATTCCGCCGTGTTCATCGTATCCATGAACATCCTGGTGTTTTCCATGGGGGTCTTTTGCCTGACGGGGAACCGCAAATACATGAGCCTGCGTCCGGCGCTGCTGAACCCCACCATCGCCGGGTTTGCCGTGGCGCTGCCGCTGTTCCTCACCGGCGGGCGCAGCTATCTGCCCCAGGTGCTGCAGGACATCATTCATCTGATGAGCCGGATGACCACGCCGCTGTGCATGATCATTTTGGGAATGCGCCTGTCCACGGTGCCCTTGCGCCGGTTGTTTACCCAGCCATTTGTGTACGGCATCGCGCTGGCCAAGCTGCTGGCTTTTCCGCTGTTTGCCTACGGGTGCGCGCTGCTGCTGCCGCTGCCCGCTTCGTTCAGGATCAGCATCCTGATCCTGTCCGCTACGCCGTGCGCGTCCATCATCCTGAACCTGGCGGAAATGCACCGGTGCCAGCAGGAGGTGGCCGCCAACTGCGTGCTTTTGTCCACCCTGTTGTGCTTCCTGACGATCCCGCTGCTGACGCTGCTGGTATAAAGGAATCAATCCGTCCCGGCGGCTTCCTCCGCCGCTTTCCGGGCCAGGCGGTATCCGTAGCCCCGGCGCATCAGCGCCTGGGTGATTTTTTGTATGTCGTTTTGGAATTTCCGCGTCATTTTCCTGCCCTGCTCCACGGCCCGGCGGTATTCTTCCTCCTCCGGCAGCGTGTCCAGGGCTTTTTTCATTTCCTCGCCGGAAACCCCTTTGATCCGGAGCTCCTGGGCGATGCGGCTGCGGCCGTATTTTTTGCTTCGGCTGGTCACCCATTGGGCGGCGAAACGGCTGTCGGACAGCAGACCGTGCAGCGCCAGGGTGTCGGTGACCCGCTGGATGGTCTGCTCGTCAAAGCAGGCGCGTTTCAGCCTTTGGCGCACCTCCTGCTGGCTGCGTTCCCGCAGGGCCAGGTATTTCATGGCCGCTTCCAGGGCGTGGGGATACCCGCGCTGGCTCAGGAACAGGCGGTACGCTGCCGGATCCATCCTGTCGCCGGGGCGCACCCGGCGCTCCAGGTACAGGGCGGAAGGAGCCTTGACCACCTCGCCGGACAGGAATTTCAGCGTGGCGACGCCGTGCTTGCGCTGCACATCCACAACTTGATCCATCGTATTTTATTCCCCCAGCAGCAAGGATAGAAGATCGGAATTCAAATCGGCCAGCACGCCGCGCCGGGCTTCGCTGGCGCCGGTGGTGAGCACGGCCATGCCCCTTTGGGAAACCGGGTCGAAAAACAGGCCGTGCACGGCCCCGTAGGCCATGCCCTGATGGCCGTACAGCGGCCGGGAGCTGATCTTTGGCTCCCGCAGGATGAAGGTGAACAGCCCCTGGCTCAGGTTGCGCGCCCGTTCCCCAAAGGGCACGGCCTCCCTGCGCATGTCCGCCAGGCTGTCCGCGCTCAGGAATCCGGGCGCCATGGCGGCGATGCCCAGGCGGGCCAGATCGGGGGCTGAAACGCACAGATTGCCGTGGGCCAGGTTATAGTGCCGCAGGGGATCAGGCCCGGGGGACGGCAGGGGCCGGCTGCGCCGGCGGCCTGCGTCGAAGTTGGGCCCCCTGTGGGGCGGCAGGATGCGCCGGGCATCCGCCAGCACCCGGTCAGGCGGCAGCTTCTGCGGATAAAAGGTGGCGGTGACGCCCAGCGGGGCAAACACCGTTTCCTGCATCAGGGTTTCAAAATCCCGGCCGGTCATGCCTTCCAGCACCGACCCCGCGATACCGGCGCCCAGGTTGCTGTATTCCCACAATGTGCCGGGCAGATGGCTGGTAAAGCTGTCGCCGGCCAGAATCGCGGACAGGGGAAGCCCGTCGGCAATGCCGGAATTGTAGGTATTCCCATCATGAATACCGGCAGTGTGGGTCATGAGCAGGCGCAGCGTAAGGGGCGTTTTGGGCGCGCCGGGGTGGCGCAGCGGAAAGGGAAGAAACCCGTTCACGTCCTCGTCCAGGGAAGGGATTCTGCCTGTTTCCCGTAAGCGCAGGATGCCCAGGCCCGTGATGAATTTGCTGATGGACGCCGCCCGGAATACCGTGCTTTCCGTGACGGGAACACCCGCACAGGCCTGGCCGAAGGTCAGGGATGCGGTGACTCCGCCGGGGTCAAAGGCGCACAGGGACGCCCCCAGGCACCGGTGGCGGCGCAGGATGCGCTGCAGCTGCCATGTTTCATCCGCCGGGAAGGTGCTGCTGCTGATCAGGCCGCCGGCGGGAAGCAGATGCAGCAGGATACGGTACAGCGTCCAGTTTTTCATAGAACCTCACAGGAATAATGGCGATTGAAACGGGGCAATATAGGATCATCACCCAGAAAAAGGAGGAGTGGCACGATGTCCCAAACGACCTGCCTGACCAGCAAGGACCTGACCGTGCTGGAGGACCAGCTGACCCGCATGGCCATGGGCTGCCGCGTGGCGGAGCAATATGCCGGCCAGTTCCAGGATGCCCAGCTCAAGAACCTGGCCGCCACCGTGGCTCAGCATCACCGGCAGCATTACGACGCGCTGTTCGCGTTCCTGAACGGCTGCCAGCAAGGAGGCGCCCAATCATGAACTGGAAAGAAAACTGGAATCAAAGCGGCCAGACGCCGCTTTCCGATCAGGAGCGGGCGTTCGACCTGCTCTATCACGAAAAGGCGCTGATGTCCAACGTGACGTCCGATCTGCTGGAGGTCAGCCCTGTGGGCATGCGCCAGGTGATGCAGGATTGCTTCGGCCAGATCAGCGCCGATCAGCTGGAGATCTTCAACGTCATGCAGCAAAAGGGCTGGTATCCCACCAAGCCGGCCCAGGATCAGGATGTGCAGATGGCCAAACAGAAGTACGGCCAGATGCGCGGAACGCTGTAAAGCTGCGGGAAAAAAGCAGGGGGATTCTTCCGAAACGGGGGAATCCCCTGTTGGCGTTCCGGAAAAATGGATCTTTTACACTTGGCCGGTCAAGGGATAGGGCTTTTCGCCGGCATGGCGGCGGTGGCGGATCAGCAGGACGACGGCGGACGCGACGCACAGCACCGCGCTCAGCGCCTGGCTTACCCGGACGCTGCCCCACATCAGGCTGTCGGTGCGCAGCCCTTCGATCACCGCGCGGCCCAGGCCGTACCAGAGAAGGTACAGCAAAAACAGATTGCCCCGGGCCGTGGTTTTTTTCCGCAGGAAAAACAGCAGCAGGAAACCGGCAAAATCCCACACGGATTCGTAAAAAAACGTGGCCATGTGCCATACGCCGTCCGTGAACACGGCGACGGGGAAAAACTGCAGCGCGGGGTTTTCAACGGCGTACCCGTAGGCTTCCCCATTGAAAAAGTTGCCCCAGCGGCCGATGGCCTGGCCCAGGATCAGCGCCGGGGCCACCATGTCCGCCAGTGCGGCGAAGGGAACGCGTTTGCGCCTGGCGCACAGAAAAGCGCCCACGGCGCCGCCGATCACGCCGCCGTAAATGGCCAGGCCGCCTTCCCAAACATACAGGATGCGCAAAGGATCCGGGGCGTACAGCGGCCATTGAAAGGCCACGTAGTACAGCCGGGCGCCGATGATGGCGGCCGGCACGGCCCACAGGGCAAAATCAATGCTGATTTCCTTGGGCAGGCCCATGGGTTTTTCCTGACGGGAGCACCAGAACACGCCCAGCGCAATGGCCAGGGCGATGAGCATGCCGTAAATGGATAGGAAACCGAACAGCAAGCGATCCTGCATTTTGTTCCTCCGCGGAAAACAGATACCGTAGTGTCTGCTTTTTTCCTTCAAATTATAAGCGAAGCGCACGGGAAAAGCAAGCCCTGCCCGGGCAAAGCAAAACGGGCTGCCGATGAAACGGCAGGCCCGCGGGAGGCGGCGCAGACGCGTCAAAAAATGGGGAAACCGCGTCCGGTTGCGGTTTCCCCATTGCGTTTATTCCCGAATCCGGTTTATCTGGCCTGCGCATGGACCGACACCTGCTGCACCGTGCCGCCGGAGCGGAGCACGACCGTCAGGGCGTCAGGCAGCGATTCCAGGTTCAGCATGGCGCCCCATTCCACCTGGGGCAGGCGATCGTATTCGATGATGCCGCTTTCCGCCATGCCCCAGGGGATCGGCTGGCCGTCCTGGTCCAGGAAGTCCATCTCGCCGTCGTAGGCTTCATAAAAATCCTTGCCTTCCTCCAGTGTGAACAGGCCCACCACGTAGGCGCCGGCCACGGTCAGGTCCGCCCGGACGCCGTTCAGCGTCATGCCGTTGGCGAAGGAAAAAGGCGCATCGGGCGCGTAGGTTTTTTGCTGCAGGGGCGCGGGCACCGGCAGGGTGATGTCGCAGCTTTCCCGCCAGCGGCCGATTTCCTTCACCTCGGCGAAGGTTTCGCTGGCCCAGTCCGCCGCGGGGGGCTCGATGCTTTCGGCATCGTACTGGGTCACCAGCATCGTCAGTTTCACCGGCAGCTGATCCTGCACGTTTTTTTCGTTCAGGGAAACCAGGCTGTAGCTGACGCAACGGTTTTTTTCGTCCCACAGCGTGTCGCCCATATCGTCGCCGTGATGGTACTTTTCCTCCACGTCCATGTACACGGTGACCCGGTAGAAGGGCAGCTTCAATTGATGGGCGGCGTCGATCCAGCTGGCCGTGCTGTCAACGCCCATTCGTTCCGCCGCGGCCTGGCCGTTTGCGCCGTTGGCGCCTATGGCGTCATAGATTTCGCTGCTGATGACGGCGGGCGATTTGTCGGCGGTTTCCGCGGTGGCGGAGCATACGGCGATGCGGCCGTCGGTCATCAGCTGGTTCACGGTCAGCGTCAGCGGGCCGACCCGGTAGGTCTTTTCCTCCGTGGCCGTCAGGATGTCGCGGGCGGTCCGGGGGATTTCGATGCGGTAGCCGAAGGCACTGAAAAAATCGCTCCAGCCCAGCAAATCGCTGGCTGCCAGGGCGGCCGCCGTGCCGGCGATCAGCACCAGGGCGGCAATCAAAACGGTTTTGACGGAAAAGCGCTTCATAGGTTCTTCCTCCTTTACGGAGCGGGCGGCGCGCATCAGCGCATCATGGCAGTCCTCCGGCATGGAAGGAAAGGCGTTTTTCAGATCCCATTCCTGCTTCATGATTCCTCCAGCTCCTTTCTCAGTTCTTGTTTGGCCCGGTGGATGCGTCCCCGTACGGTGGATTCGGGCAATCGGAGGGCCTGGGCGATTTCTTTGTAATTCATGCCTTCGCTGTATTGCAGCACCAGCGGCAGGCGCAGCTTTTCCGGCAGGCTCTGCACCGCCAGGGCCAGGGTGCGGTCCGGCGGCTGGAAGGCAGGCTCCATGGACAGCTCCTCCAGGGAAAGGGTGCGCTTTCTTTTCCGCCGGATGTCGTAGCACGCGTTGATCAGGATCCGCGTGATCCAGGCGGCGAAGAGCTTCTCGTCCCGGAGGGTGTGCCGCTTTTCCCAGGCTTTCAGGGCTGTTTCCTGCAGGGCGTCCCGGCAGTCGTCGCCGGAACGGAGGATCGTGTACGCCACCCGGAACAGCATCCCGCTGTGGCGGTCGATCTCCCCGACAAAGAAATCCTTGTCCATGCGATCACCTCTTGAAATGCACTTCACCTGTTAGACGGGGAAGAAGGCGGAAAAATCACAAAATCCGTAAAAAAATTAAAACAGCGTTTTTTGTCCGGTAGACAAACGGGATTCATTCTATTATACTATAAATGGGAAAAGATAGGATTTTTCAATTCATAGGACGGAAAAGGAGGATTCATCCATGCAGTATGTACCCTTTGGCAAGCATGGCTTTGACGTATCCCGCCTGGGCTTTGGCTGCATGCGGCTGCCCACGGTGAAAGAGGGCGAAAAGACGGTGGTGGACCGGCCCCGGGCCGTTCAGCTGATCCGCAGCGGCATCGACGGCGGGATCACCTATGTGGACACCGCGTATCCCTATCACGGCGGCGAAAGCGAAATCGTGGTAGGCCAGGCCCTGAAAAACGGCTACCGGGAAAAGGTGACGCTGACTACCAAGCTGCCCGTTTGGGCCGTGAAGAAAGCGGAGGATATGGACCGCCTGCTGGACGAACAGCTGAAAAAGCTGGACGTGCCGTATGTGGATTTTTATCTGCTCCATGCCCTGGACCAGGAACGCTTTGATTTCCTGCAGTCCCTGAATTATAAGGAATTCTGCACCCGCGCGCTGCGGGACGGCCGGGTGAAGCACATCGGCTTTTCCTTCCACGACAATCATCAGGCATTCCTGAACATCCTGCACGATTGGGATCAGTGGGGCCTGGCGCAGATCCAGTTCAACTACCTGGACGACCAGGAGCAGGCCACGGTGGAGGGCTTGCGGGAAGCGGGCCGCTGCGGCGTTCCGCTGGTGATCATGGAGCCGCTGCGGGGCGGCGCCCTGGCCAATCCGCCGGCCAATGTGAAACAAATGATGGACGAAAACCCCAAAAAACGCAGCGCGGTGGAATGGGCGTTTGCCTATATTGCCGATTATCCCGAGGTCGCCACCATCCTCAGCGGCATGAGCACGGAGGAACAGCTGGCCGATAACCTGCGTATTTTCGATCATCTGACCGTGGGCGGCATGAGCGAGGAGGACAAGCAGTTCGCCGTTCAGCTCAAGCAGGCATACCTGAGCCGCATGCCCGTCAAGTGCACCGGCTGCCAGTACTGCCAGCCCTGCCCCCAGGACGTGCATATCCCCGATATTTTTGAAGCGTACAACCAAAGCAAAATGTTTGATGATCCCGCCCGCTTCCTGCGCCGCTACAAGGATTTGCAGCAAAAGGGCTTTGACGCCGGCAAATGCGTGCAGTGCGGCGCCTGCGAAAGCGCCTGCCCCCAGCATCTGAGCATCATCGACTGGCTGCAGAAGATCCACGGGGAAGCATAATAGGGGAACGCTGGGGCGCTGCCCCAGACCCCGCCGGGGAGGAGGCTCCTCCCCGGGCCCCGCCG
>CACYGB010000061.1 GCA_902773895.1 uncultured Eubacteriales bacterium | reverse complement strand
AAAAATGCGTCGATTTTTGGTTTCGACTCAAAAAATGCGTCGATTTGCGTCGATTTTTTAGTTTCGTTGGTTTGTATCAAAGTTGGCAGGGTTTTTTCAGGAATTGTTCGGCCATGGGGATGCCTCCTGTTTTTTATCTTGCTGCAGCATGTCATGCCAGCCCCAGGATCTGCTCCGCCAGGACCAGGGTTTCTTCCGGGCTGCGTTTTTCATCCCGCAGGATCACCGGGAACCCGCTGTGCAGGAACGCCTGATACCTTTCCGGGGAATTGATCAGCGTCAGGCCCCGCCGGTAGTTTTCCAGGGCGGCCTGGGGGTCTTTTTCCTCCAGGATCAGCCGGTACAGGAATTGCTTTTCCCGGTCCGGCCTTTCAAAAAAGCGGCGGACGGAGATTTCGGGGTCGGCCAGCATCACCAGCACGCGCCCGGGAGCGGCAACAGTTTTCAGCGTTTCCATGGAGATGTTGGTGTCCACAAAAACCGGCTTGCCCCGGCTGCATATTCCGGGCAGCAGCCGCATTTCCAGCGTTTCGCATTCCCGCGACGCGCCGTCGATCCAGGCTTTGTACGCTTCCGGCGTCCGCCGGATGAAATCGTGCCAGTCCTGCAGATCCCGGGTGTAGGTGACGCAGGGAAACTCCGCCGCGTCCAGCGCGGGCAGCAGCGCGTCGTGATAGTTTTCTTCGCAGGCGATGCCATGGTGCTTTTGCGCCAGCAGGCGCACCAGGGTGGATTTGCCGGCGTATGCGGTGCCGATGATGAAGTAGGCGTTGGGAAAAAGGGTCATGGGCAAAATCCTTTCATCAAAGGGAGGGACGAAGGGCCTTCGTGTTTCCGCGGATGTTTTTTCCATTATACACAAACGATGTTCAAATGTACACCGGCCGCACCGGATTTTTCCACCCATTGCGCCGTCCGGCGCACGCTGCGGACGAAGATTGGCAACACATGAGGAACCGACGGGCATTTTTGAGCGGATTCCTTTGCATTTCCGCCTTTTCGCATTATAATAGGGGGGAGATCAGCGCGAAGCAGAAAAGAGGAAACGCCATGCAGCTGAACCGATTAACAGAACGCGTTTGGGTGTATCCCTTTGAGGAGGAGCGGGACAGGCCCAACCTGGGCTATGTCCGGGGCGACCGGTGGAGCCTGGCCGTCGACGCGGGCCATTCCGCCGCCCATGTCCGGGAATTCTACGCCGCCCTTCAGGCCGCCGGGCTGCCGCTGCCGTCGCTGACCGTGCTGACCCACTGGCACTGGGATCACACCTTCGGCATGCACGCCGTGCACGGGCTTTGCCTGGCCGGGGAGCGAACCAACCGGCATCTGGCCGATTTTCGCAGCCGGCCTGGGGCGAAGCAGGAGCTGCTTTCCGCGGAGGAACGCGTCCGCCGGGAATACGCCGATGGGCAGCCGATGATCGTAACGCAGGCCGATTTGACTTTGAACGGGGAAATGCGGCTGGAGACGGGCGGCTGCTCTGTGCGCGTTTTTCCTGCGGCTGCCCCGCATACGGACGACTCCACGCTCATTTATCTTCCGGATGAAAAGGTGCTGTTTCTGGGGGACGCGGCGTGCGGCGCCCTGCCGGACTGGAAAAAGGACCCGGCGCTGTGCCGTCGTCTGGCAGACACCATCGACCGCACCGGGGCGGACATCGTGCTGGAAGGCCATTGGACACCCCTCAGCCGTCAGGAACAGGTGAGGGATCTGCTGTCCGACGCGGAGCAGGCGGAAAAAGGCGTATAATCAGACGCCTCATAAGACCCGCATGGTATGAATGCGTTATTTGCCGTTAGGGAGTGGTTTTCGTGGGCAATCGTGAAATCCATGAATTTGCGTTAAAGCAATTGGCCCTTTTTTCTGATTCCAAAACAAGGGAACGCGAAGTGGATGACGCATCGTTTGGTGAGCGGTGTATAGAATTGAAATTCCGGATGGACTGCGGGCAACAGTTTATATCCTGCTATTCTCATGACGCCTTTTATCATGCGCGGGAATTGAACGATACGATCCAAAACGTTTCGGACCCGTATCTTCTGGGATCGGCAATCGTCTCGAAATGGCGGTATATTACCCATTGGGCCAATGAGGATGTGTTGAAGCCGGAGAACAGGGAATGGTTTTTGACCGCTTTTCGCCATTTGGCAGCCATCACGGAACCGGATTGAAGGGGCTTCCGGGAAGAAGGAATCGGGGGAGTGAAGGATGATCGAGGAAATGCTGCAAAAGCCCTGCTGGGTGATTGATTTTCTGCCGTCGCAGGTGCCGGCGGACAGCGACGGGCAGTTTTTCGCGGTGGAACGGTATTATCTGCAGGCACCGCGGCAGGAGACGCTTCGCCGCCGTTTTGCGCAGATCCTGCTCCGGTTGAATTGCTATGCCGATCTGATGGTCTGCCGGCCGGAGGAGGAAAACTGGCAGCGCAATCCCGATCCGGAGGAACTGGTTTCCAGGATCACGGAGAATCAAACGGACCTGTGCATCCTGCTGCCCCGGGAAAACGCCCTGCTGACATTGAACCGGGACGACCTGTGCATGGCGGTGTACAATCCATCGGAGCAGTTGCTGGCCTGCCTGGAACGCCTGGCATCCGCCGCCGGCCTGTTCCTGTGGCAGCCGCCCCGAAAGGAGGAAACGCCGTGATCCGCCCTATTCTGCACGATCCGCTTTTCCTGGCGCAGAAAGCGGAAAACGCCACGGAGGCCGACCGGCAGGTCGTCCGGGACCTGCTGGATACCCTGCAGGCGCACAGGGACCGCTGCGTGGGCATGGCGGCCAACATGATCGGCGAAAGAAAGCGCGTCATTGTTTTTTACAACGGGCCGGTGCCGATGACCATGGTCAATCCGCAGATCACGGCCAAAACCGGCCCCTATGATACCGAGGAAGGCTGCCTGTCCCTGGACGGCGTGCGCAAAACCAGGCGGTACCGGACGATCACGGTGAAATACATGGATCAGGCGTTCCGTCCCCGCGAGGGCACCTTTTCGGGCTTCACAGCCCAGATCATCCAGCACGAAGTGGACCATTGCCAGGGAATCCTGATCTGAACAGCATTCAAATGAAAAGGCCGGCTGAGAACAGCCGGTCTTCCTTTTCGAAAACCGCGGGTCAGGCTTTTTTCGCCAGGTATTCGTTCAGCTTTTCCACCAGCTCGTCCGCGTCGGTGCCGTGGGCGGCGCAGCCGTCCTGCAGGCTTTCCATCTGGCTGAAAGGGCAGCCCATGCAATGCATGCCGTACGCCATCATGATGGGCGCGGTGGTGCGGTCGATGTCCAGCACTTCCTTAATGGTCATTTCCTTGGTGATCATGGCAGTATCCTCCTGTTTTCTTGTTTTTACCGGGCCAGCGCAGCGCCCTTTTCATAGGCTGCCTGGCATTCCCGGGGGAACACCGTTTCATGGCGGCGCGCTTTGGCTTCTGGATCAAACATCGTCCAGGGCCAGTCGGTTTTGCTGTAATCCTTCAATTGCAGGGTGTTTCCGCTGATCAGGATCTCCGTCGGCCCCACAAAGCGGTTCAGCGTCTGCTGGTAATTGCGCACAAGGGGCAGGTAGCCGGTGTCCGGCGCGTTGCTGGTCATGATCAGCAGCACGGGGATGGACCGCCCGTTGCAGCAGGGGTTTTCCAGGTTGTAGGTCAGGTTCTGGAAAATCAGGCGCTCATACAGCGCCCGGAAGGAGGCGGTCATTTCCGACAGGTAGTTGGGCGATCCCAGGATCAGCCCGTCCGCTTCCCGGATGGCGTCCAGCACCGGCGTCAGGCCGTCGCGGCACACGCAGCGCCCTTTGTTCTTTTCCTTTTTGCAGCCGAAGCAGGAAACGCAGCCCGTGTATTTTTCCAGCCGGAACAAGTCGAATTTCTCCACCCGGGCGCCGGCGGACTCCGCCCCTTTCGCGGCCTGGCTGATCAGGGTGTCCGTATTCCAGCCCCTCCGGGGCCCGGCGTTGACGGCCACGATCCTCTTTTCCATGTTTGCCTCCTGCCATCCGTTTTCCGTTTCCCTTTGGGCCGCGGAAAGCGGCTTCGTTTCTGAACATGCTGCCGGCGTTCAGACGCCCGGGCCCTTGCCGGTCCGGCCCGGGCTGCCCCGGCGCAGGGCACGCGGGCTTGATTTCAAAGCGATCATTTGCCCGGTCAGGAATCGGCCTTTACAACGGATTCCTGATCCGCCATGATTGTAAAGGACGGAAAAATATCTGTCAATACCTGAAATCAACCGGAGCAAGGAAGAAGCTCCTGCAGCCCTCGCGCACCCGCGCCATGGGCCATAGCCCCCCCGGGCCGGCCCTTGCGGTGAAAAAGCAAAACGCCTTTGCCCGGAAGGCTTATTTTTTTGTTGACAAACTTTCGACGCATTTGTATAATGGTAAAAAAAGAACCAAAAAAGAAAAGGAGGCATCTCGACTATGAAAAAATTGGTTGCTTTGATGTTGGTTGCCGTTCTGGCGCTGTCCATGACGGCGGTCGCTTTTGCGGAAGGCCCCAAGGGCAAGGTCATGCTGTATTCCTCCATGCAGGAAGCACAGCTGCAGGCCATCGAACAGGCCTTTGAAGCCAAGTATCCCACTGTGGACATGGAATACTACTATGCCGGCGGCGGCAAGCTGGTGACCAAGATGACCACGGAAGCCCAGGACGGCGGCCAGATCGCCAGCGACCTGGTGTGGCTGGGCGACCCGTCCGACTACGAAGTGTTCAAGGCCAATGGCTGGCTGCAGCCCTATGTGTCCCCTGAAACGGATCACATCGCCAAGGAATACATGGATGCGGAAGGCTACTACACCGCCGGCCGTCTGGTGACCATGGGTATTGCCTGGTTCATCGGCGTGGATGAAGCGGACGCCCCCAAGACCTGGAACGACCTGCTGGATCCCAAGTGGAAGGGCCAGATCATCATGACCGACCCGGCCCAGGCTTCCACCACCAAGTACTGGATGGCCGCCATGATGCAGTCTGAAAAGTACGGCCCCGATTACTTCCAGAAGCTGCGGGACAACGGCGTGGAACTGGAAAGCGGCACCACCGCCACCCATAACCGCGTGGCCGACGCGTCCTATCAGGTGGGCATTTGTCTGGACTACGTTTCCGCCAACCTGATCGCTGAAGGCTCTCCCATGGCGTTCCACTACACCACGGAAGACGTAATCACCATGACCAGCCCCATCGCTATCATCAAGGGCTGCGCCAACGAAGACAACGCCAAGCTGCTGATGGACTTCATCCTGTCCAAGGAGGGCCAGGAAGTGCTGGTTGCCAATAACCTGGTGTCCGTGCGGGACGATGTGGAAATGAAGGTGGACACCTCCGCCATCGCCGCCATCAACATGCACGTGGATTACAACGAACTGGGCCAGAACCTGCAGAACTACCTGAACGAATTCAACAAGATCTTCGGCAAGTAAGCATCGTATAGGAAGCGGGTGTGCTCGTTTTTTCGGGAACGGACATGCCCGCTTTTTCATCCGAAGACAAGCGTAAGGAGAGAGACCGATGGCCAATGTGAAATTTGACGATATCACCTTCCGCTACGGGTCCCATACGGTGCTGGAGCATTTTTCGCTGGAAGTGGAGAGCGGAAAGATCGTGTGCCTGGTGGGTCCCTCCGGCTGCGGGAAAACCACCCTGGTCCGGGCGCTGCTGGGGCTGATCAAGCCGGAAACCGGCTCCATCACCGTAGGGGACCGGGTGCTGTTTGACGCGAAAAAGCGGGTAAACGTGCCGGCGGAAAAGCGGAATATCGGCATCGTGTTCCAGGATTACGCGGTATGGCCCCACATGACGGTGCTGGAAAACGTCAGCTATCCGCTGAAAAAGCAGCGCCGCCCCAAGGAAGAGATCCGTCAGCGGGCCATGCGCGCCTTGGAGCAGGTGCACATGACGGAATACGCCAACCTCCTGCCCAACCAGCTGTCCGGCGGCCAGCAGCAGCGCGTGGCCATTGCCCGCGCCCTGGTGGTGGACAGTGATGTGCTGGTGATGGACGAACCCATCACCAACCTGGATGCCAAGCTGCGGGAGGAAATGCTGCTGGAGATCCGCATGATCCAGAAGCGCCTGAACGCCACCATCCTCTATATCACCCACGACCAGCAGTCCGCCTTGCAGCTGTGCGATAAAATGGCCATCATGGAGCAGGACGGCGTGCTGTGCCAGTACGGCACCGACGAGGAGATCATCCTGCATCCGGCCAACCGCTTCACGTTCGAGTTCATCGGCATTTCCAACTTTATTCCGGTGGAGAAGGACGGGAAGGGCATGGCGCTGAACTGCGGCGAGAAGATCCCCTATGAGGGAAGCGTGCCGGAGGAAGCCAGGAGCGGCGGATACGAGCTGGGCGTCCGGCCCAACGACATCGTGTTTGACGACGCGTCGCCCCTGAAGGCCAAGGTGGATTCCCGGGTGTTCCTGGGCAGCGAGTACAACTACTTCCTTTCCGTGGGCAAAAAACAGATCCGCGTTCAGCAGAGCATGCTGGACGCCCGCACCAAGGGCGTGGCCAATGAAGGGGAGACGGTGGGGATCCGGTTTTTGAACACCCGCTTCTACCCCGCGAAGAAAGGAGCTGAAACGGCATGAAAAAATATGGCGGTGTCAGCGCCGAACTGGCTGCCGTGGACGGGCGCAAACGCCTGAACATGGACAAGGTGATGACGGCGGTGTGCTTCGTGCTGCTGCTGATCATCGTGGTCATTCCCATCGTGATGATCATTTACAACGCTTTCTTCTATGAAGGCAAGCTGGAAATCGGCATGTTCGTGGAACAGCTGACGGAACCCAACAACCTGGGTGCCATGTGGAACACGCTGAAAATTGCCGTGTTTACCACCATCCTGGGCACCATCATGGGCGTTTTCTACGCCTGGCTGCTGGGCCGCAGCGATATTCCGGCCAAAGGCCTGATGCGGGCGCTGTTCAATATCCCCTACATGTTTCCGCCTTTCCTGGGCGCCATGGCGTGGGATATGATGTTCAACGGCCGCAGCGGCTACATCAACAAGTGGCTGGTGCAGCTCTTTGGCCTCCAGTCCATGCCCATCAACATCAACTCCGTCTGGGGCATCGTGTTTGTGGAAGTCAGCTATTACTTCCCCTTCGTGTTCATGCAGGTGGTGTCCGCCCTGGAGCGCATGGACCCGACGCTGGAAGAATCCGCGCGCATTGCCGGCGCCCGGCAGCGCCAGGTGGTCTGGAAGATCACCCTGCCGCTGGTGAAACCCGCCATTTCCGCCGGTGCCCTGCTGATCCTGACCACGTCCCTGGCCCACTTCGGCGTGCCGGCCATCCTGGGCTACGCCAAGCGGATCTACACCCTGCCTACCCGGATCTACGAGGTCATTTACAATTCCGGCGGTTCCTTTGACGGCATCCGCCAGGGCGCGGCCATCTCCGTGATGCTGGTGGTGGTGGTGGCGCTGGCGCTGATCCTGCAAAACAGGATCCTGTCCGCCGGCAACTACGACATCATCAAGGGCAAATCCATGCGCCCCACGCTGATCAAGCTGCGCGGCGCCAAGATCCCGCTGTTCCTGCTGGCCATCCTGACGCTGGTGCTCATCGTCATTGTGCCGCTGGTGATGATCGTGCTCATCTCCTTCCTGAAGGCCTACGGCCTGCCGCTGGAATTCAAGAATTTCACCTTCGCCCAGTACCAGAAGGTATTCTCCGCCAACGGCACCATCGCGTCCATCCGCAACTCCCTGTTCGTATCCATCACGGCCGGCATCATCTGTATGTTCCTGGGCACGCTGGTGGCTTACGTGGTGCAGAAGATCCGGCCCAAGGGGAAAGGCGTGCTGGAGGTCATTTCGATGCTGCCCTACGCCATCCCCGGCACGGTGCTGTCCATCGGCGTGATCCTGGCCTGGAGCGGACGCATCGCGGGCATCAACCTGTACAACACCATCTGGATCATCCTGGTGGCGTACCTGGCCCGGTACCTGAGCTTCAGCATGAAAACGTCCTCCGCGGCGCTGCTGCAGGTGCACTCGTCGCTGGAGGAGGCGGCCCGCGTCTGCGGCGCCAGCCACACCGAAAGCCTGGCGGATATTACCCTGCCGCTGATCCGGCCTGCCATGGTGAGCGGCTTCTTCCTGATCTTCCTGCCGGCCATGCGTGAAGTGACCACCTCCATCCTGCTGTACGGCCCGTATACCCGGACCCTGGGCGTGCAGATCTACTCCTTGCGTGACGCCGGGATGATTCCGCAGGCAGCCGCCCTGGCCACCGTGGCCATCGGCATCATCATCATCCTGAACACCCTCGTCACCAAGCTGACCAAGGACAGGAAGGGGGTTTAAGCCATGGCAGATCAGATTGTGCTGAACCATGTCACCAAAAGATTCACCACCAAAACCCTGGGCGACATTGTGGCCGTGGACGATTTCAACCTGAACGTGCATGAGGGCGAATGCTTCTCCTTCCTGGGCCCTTCCGGGTGCGGAAAATCCACCACGCTGCGCATGATCGCCGGCTTTGAGGACCTGACCGAGGGCGAAATCGAACTGTGCGGCAAGCTGGTGTCCAGCAGCAAAAAGAACCTGTACGTGCAGCCGGAGGACCGCGGCCTTGGCATGGTGTTCCAGGCCTTCGCCGTGTGGCCGCATATGAACGTGTACGAAAACGTGGCTTTTCCGCTGCGCATCCAGAAAGTCAATAAGACGGATATGGACCGGCGTGTGAAGGAAGCGCTGCACCACACCAGCCTGACGGGCCTGGAGAAGGTTTTCCCCAGCGACCTGAGCGGCGGCCAGCAGCAGCGCATCGCCCTGGCTCGCGCCATCGTGACCAATCCCAAGGTGATGCTGCTGGATGAACCGCTTTCCAACCTGGACCCCAAACTGCGTGAAACCATGCGGTTTGAAATCAAGGCCCTGCAGCGGAAATTCAACTTCACCATCATTTTCGTGACCCACGACCAGAGCGAGGCCATGGCCATTTCCGACCGCATGATGGTGTGCGACATGGGCAAAATCATGCAGATCGACACCCCCGAAAACCTGTACAACAAGCCCTGCAACCGGTTCGTGCACAATTTCCTGGGGGAGAGCACCTTCATCAATGTGGTGATCCGGGACGGAAAAGCGTATCCCAAGGGCCACATGGACCAGGCGCTGGATTTGACGGTGCCTCCCGATGCGGCGGCTGATATGGTGGTGGCCACCCGGCCCAATGAAATCGCCCTGACCGGCCCCGGTGAAGGCGGATTCCAGACCCATATTGAAAAGCGCATCTTCCTGACCGACCGGACGGAATACCTGGTTCCCGTGGGCGATCAGCTGCTGAAGGTGCAGACGCCGCATCGCGTCACCTTTGCCCAGGGCGAAGCGTGCGCTGTGCATCTGGTGGAGCCGATGTGGTATCCGGCCGACGACGAAGCCGCTGAAAAAGAGCGCGCCCGCCGCCAGCTGGTCTGATGGTTTTATTCCAAAATGGAGCATCCCAAGGGGTGCTCCCTTTTTTGTGTTACGGCCATGCGGGTACGGCGCCTTCACAGAACCGCTGCCCTCTGCGCGGAACAGCCGCTTATTCCCTAAGGATACTTCCGCCAGAAACAGAGCCCCAAATTTTGATAGCAAAAAAATCCCTCCTGTTCAGGAGAGATCATCAGATCAACGAAAAAAACGGCAAGGGCGACGGAATGACCGGATAACGCTGACACAGCCTGCCAAAAGCAGGCAGCCGCGGCCGAAGAGGGCCATCGGCTGGTTATGCTGCGCCTCTGCCCTTTTTGTTTGTTCCGCTTCCGTATAGCTCCGCGTCAAGGCCGGTACCAGCAGTACTGCTCCACCCGGCTGAAGGGCAGCACGGAAAGCCAGGTGTTGTCCGGCAGGACGAAATAATCCGTATCCTGATTTTGCTGGTGCGCGTGGTAAGGCGCGGCTTTTTTGCCAACGCCCAGCAGCGAAACGCATACGCCGCCGTCCGTTACCGTGGCGATGCGGTATTTGCTCAGGCCGTTTTTGAGCAGGTAAGCGAAGCGGTCGGACACGCCGGCGTCGGTGGTGGAGTGGATGATCAGGGGCCAGTCCAGCCACGGGGCCAGGGCCGGCACCTCCTCGGCGGTGTAGCCGTATTGCCGCAGGGTGCCGATGTACAGCGCCATGTGGGTGCCCGGGTGCTTCAGCACCAGCAGATCGCCGGGGCGCAGCACGGGGGTCAGCTTGTTCCACACGGGCATTTTCTTGCCAATGCTGCTGAATACATGGCGGCTCCTGGCCTGAAGGAGCGCTTTGGACGACGCCGGTTCCTTGCCGGTGGCCTTCTGCCACACCCATTTGATGTAGCCCACGCAGTCAAAGCCGTACAGGTAAAAGGTGCCGGCTTTGTAGTAGGCTGGGCTGTCTTGCCAGGCGCGTTCCACCACGTAATCGGGGCATTTGGAAAAAACGTGCTTTTCCGATTGGCCGCCGTACAGGTAAGGCACGCCGTAGGGAAAGCGGGATTTGATTTTCAGTCCGGTGATCAGGTTGTAACGCGCCAGGAAGGGATTCCCTTCTTCCAGCAGCGACAGGGCATAATTCAGGATGCGGGATTTGGTGACGCTGCCGGCATCCCGGATGCGCTGTTTTTCCTGCTCCGTGGCCTGGTAAGGCCCGGGCAGCCGGGGCATGGACGGACCTGCGGCCCAGGCGGCGCAGGGAAGGAGCAGGCACAGGACCATCAGACAGGCCAGAACGCGGCGTTTCACTTCGGTTTCCTCCTCCGTTCGGGATGGAAAAAAGGGGCGCTGCCTTGCGGCAACGCCCGGATTGCGTGGATGAATTACACGCCGGCCATCCGCTTGTAGTTGGCAAGACGGACCTTGGCATCCTCTTCGTTCTGGGCAAAGAGCTTTTCGGCGGCATCGGGGAACATCTTCAGCAGCGTCTGATAACGGGTTTCGCCGCGGATGAAGTCCTGATAGCTTTCGGTGGGATCCTTGCTGTCGATGGTGAGGGGCTGTTCCTTTTCGGGGTTGAAACGGTACAGCGGCCAGTAGCCGGCCTTCACGGCCTTCCTGATTTCGGCCTGGGCCTTGCTCATGTTGATGCCGTGGTTGATGCAGGGCGCGTACGCGATGATCAGGGACGGGCCGTGATACTTTTCAGCCTCGGTCATGGCCTTGATCAGCTGCGCGGGATCGGCGCTCATAGCCACGGTGGCCACGTACACATAGCCGTAGCTCATGGCCATCATGCCCAGATCCTTCTTCTTGGTGCGCTTGCCGGCGGCGGCGAACTTCGCAACCGAGCCGGTGGGCGTGGACTTGGAAGCCTGGCCGCCGGTGTTGGAGTACACTTCGGTGTCCAGCACCAGGATGTTGACGTCCTGATTCTGGGCCAGCACGTGGTCCACACCGCCGTAACCGATGTCGTAGGCCCAGCCGTCGCCGCCGAAGATCCAGATGGACTTCTTGGTCAGCAGATCAGCGTTGGCCACCACTTCGCGGGCAGCTTCGCAAGCGTCGCACTTGCAGCCTTCTTCGATGCCATCGTTGCAGGCGGCCAGCAACTTTTCGCCGGCGGCACGGCTGCCTTCAGCATCTTCCATGTTGTCCAGCCATTCCTTGCCGGCGGCCTTGATGTCGGCGGTGGCCCATTCCACGTCGATCAGCTTCTGCACGGTCTCGGCCAGTTTCTGACGGCGCTGCACGGTGGCCAGGTTCATACCAAAGCCGAATTCAGCGTTGTCTTCGAACAGGCTGTTGGCCCAAGCGGGGCCCTGGCCCTTTTCGTTGACGGTGTAGGGGCAGGTGGGGGCGCTGCCGCCGTAGATGGAGGAGCAGCCGGTGGCGTTGGCGATCATCATGCGGTCGCCGAACAGCTGGGTGACGAGCTTCACGTAAGGAGTCTCGCCGCAGCCCGCGCAGGCGCCGGAGAATTCGAACAGCGGCTGCAGGAACTGGCTTCCCTTCACGGTGGCGGGGTTGATCTTCACTTCGGGCTTGGGCAGCTTCATGGCGAATTCCCAATTGGCTTCTTCCTTGCGCTGCTCATCCAGCGGCTTCATTTCCAAAGCCTTGTTCTTGGCGGGGCACACTTCCACGCAGTTGGCGCAGCCGGTGCAGTCCAGGGGGCTGACCTGCATACGGTATTCGTAGCCGGCCAGTTCCTTGCCGATGGTCTTGGAGGCCACCACGAATTCCTTGGGCTTCTTGGTGCCTTCCTTCACCAGCACGGGACGGATGCAGGCGTGCGGGCAAACCAGGGAGCACTGGCCGCACTGGATGCAGTTTTCGGGGATCCATTCGGGCACTTTCACGGCGATGCCGCGCTTTTCGTACTTGGTGGTGCCGGTTTCCACGAAACCGCGGGGATCAAACGCGCTGACGGGCAGCTGGTCGCCTTCCTGGGCCAGGATGGGCTGGATCAGCTTGTCGAAGTATTCGCTGGCTTCCACCTTCACAGGCACGGCGCCGGTGGTGGCGTTGGCCCATTCAGCGGGAACCTTGACTTCCTTCAGGCCGGAGATGGCGATATCGATGGCGTCCCAGTTCTTCTGCACCACGGCGTCGCCCTTCTTGCCGTAGGTCTTCTTGGCATAGGCCTTCATGTACTTGTCAGCATCTTCGTAAGGAATGATGTTGGCCAGCTTGAAGAACGCAGCCTGCATGATGGTGTTGATGCGGCCGCCCATGCCCACCTTTGCGGCCAGCTCGATGGCGTTGATGGTGTAGAACTTGGCTTTCTTCTGGGCCAGCAGCTGCTTCATCTTGGCGGGCAGGTGCTTGTCCATATCCTTGGGCTCCCACTGGGAGTTGAGCAGGAAGGTGCCGCCGTCCTTCAGGGAGGACACCATGTCATACATGGTCACATAGGCGGGGTTGTGGCAGGCGATAAAGTCGGCCGCGTCGATCAGGTAGGTGCTGCGGATGGGCACATCGCCAAAGCGCAGGTGGCTCACCGTCAGACCGCCGGACTTTTTGCTGTCATAGGCGAAATACGCCTGGGCGTACTTGTCGGTATGATCGCCGATGATCTTGATGGAGTTCTTGTTGGCGCCCACGGTGCCATCGGAGCCCAGGCCGTAGAACTTGCAGCTGACGGTGCCCTTGGGGGCTACGTTGAACTGCTTGCCCAGCTTCAGGCTGGTCTTGGTCACGTCGTCGGTGATGCCAACGGTGAAGTGGTTCTTGGGTTCCGCCTTGGCCAGGTTGTCATACACGGCCTTGACCATGGTGGGGTTGAATTCC
>CACYGB010000060.1 GCA_902773895.1 uncultured Eubacteriales bacterium | reverse complement strand
CGCCATCGTTCTGGTGTCCGTATTCTTCCGTTACGTGCCCCTGGGGCTGTGGATCAACGCCCGCGCGTCCGGCGCTCCGGTGAAAATCAGCAGCCTGATCGGTATGCGGTTCCGCCGCATCTCCCCCCAGAAGATCGTGAACGCCTACATCAAAGCCCGGAAGGCCGGGCTGCAGGTGACCACCGATATGCTGGAAACCCACTTCCTGGCCGGCGGTAATGTGGAACGCGTGATCAACGCCCTGATTTCCGCCAAGCAGGCCAGCATCAACCTAAGCTTCACCACCGCCTGCGCCATTGACCTGGCCGGCCGCGACGTGCTGCAGGCCGTGCAGATGAGCGTGCTGCCCAAGGTCATTGAGACCCCGCCGGTAGCCGCCATCGCCCAGGACGGCATCGAGCTGCGGGCCAAGGCCCGGGTCACCGTGCGCACCAACATTGAGCGCCTGGTGGGCGGCGCCGGCGAAGAAACCATCATCGCCCGCGTAGGCGAAGGCATCGTGACCACCATCGGTTCCTCCCACACCCACAAGGCCGTGCTGGAGAACCCCGATTCCATTTCCCAGACCGTGCTGGAAAAGGGCCTGGACAAAGGCACCGCGTACGAGATCCTGTCCATTGATATTGCCGACATCGACGTAGGCCGCAACATCGGCGCCCAGCTGCAGATGGACCAGGCCGAGGCCGACCGCCGTATCGCCCAGGCCAAGGCGGAAGAACGCCGGGCCATGGCCGTGGCCCACGAACAGGAAATGAAAGCCGCCGTGCAGGAAATGCGCGCCAAAGTGGTGGAAGCCGAAGCGCAGGTGCCTCTGGCCATGGCCAAGGCCCTGCAGGAAGGCAAGCTCGGCGTGATGGATTACTACCAGATGCAGAACACCATCGCCGACACCGAAATGCGCAACGGCATCGCCAAGGCCGCCGCGCCCGGCAACGACACCCCCAAGCCCCTGGACAGCAAAAAGTAAGGTCCTTTCCACGGGAAGAGGAGGTTCGCTTCCTCTTCCCTATCTGAAAGGAAAGGAGGAGCCTTATGGGAGAATTTTTACCAATCTTGTTTTTCTGGGTTGCCGCCCTGGTCATTGGCAACATCAGCAAAGCGGCGAAAAAAAACGCCAGCCAGCAAAAAAACGGGCAGAACGCCCGGCAAGGAAACGCTGCCCGGCAGTCCAGGCCTGCGCAGGAGAGGCCAAATCGCCCTGCCAACGCCCATGCGAAGCCCTCGGTTTCCGCCCCCCGTCCCAGCGTGAAGACCCTGGAAGAAACCCACAAGGATCCGGGAGCGCACCCATTTGAGGCGCACATGCACGTGCCGGAAATGGACCAGGAGGGCGCCGGCACCGAAGGCATGGACTGCTGCCACGATTTCATGCTGACCCGTCGGGAGGAAGAACCCGGCAGCGATCTGCTTTCCCTGCAGGAAGACAATGAAAACGAGCGGGCCCAGGCCCTGCTGCAGGGCGTGATCTTCAGCGAAATTCTGGGCCGCCGCCCCGCGCGGCGCTATGGAGGCAGGCACGCATGAGCGAGAGAAAGCCAATCGCCGTCCTGATTGCCGACGACGACGTGGGCATGCGCCTGATCCTGCGCAAAAAAATCGAAGCCACCGACGGCTTCACCATCGCGGGCGAAGCCGCCTCCGGCGAAGAAGCCATGGCGCTTTACGACCAGCTGAACCCGCAGGTGGTGTTCCTGGACGTGGATATGCCCGGCAAAACCGGCATTGAGTGCGCCCGGCTGATCCAGGACCAGAACCCGGCGTGCATCCTGATTTTTGCCACCGGCCATGAGGAATACATGGGCGAAGCCTTCGAGGTGTACGCATTTGACTACCTGGTGAAGCCCTTCCGCCTGGACCGGCTGGAGCAGACGCTGGAGCGCATCGCCGACCGGCTGAACCGCGCGCCGTCCGCTTCCATGCCGGCGCCCCATCCCATGGAGCCCCGCAGCGCCTCCGGCCGCATGATGCTCAAGCACAAAGACGGCGTCACGTTCATCGACGTGGACGACATCCTGCTGGTTCAGCGGGAGGAGCGGGCCACGGTGATCTACACCCGGAACGACGGGCGCTACGTGCTCAGCGAAAACCTGTCCGACACCGAAGCGCGGCTGGATCCGGACGTGTTTTTCCGGTGCCACAAAAGCTACATCATCAACCTGCGCCACATCCGCAACATCACGCCCTACGGCCGGTGGACCTATGTGGTGCAATTGGACGGCACCACCCATGACGCCCTGATCACCCACGATAAATACGAAGAGCTGGAAAAACGCTTCAGCTGAAACGCCCGGGAACGCGTTGCTCATTCAAACAGGGGTTTCGATCTTTGCCAAAGACCGAAACCCCTTTTTTTGCGCCGTCCGGCGGATGAAAGATATGGATGCAAAGATATGGATGCAGGGTATTCTTCCGCGGGATTTTTCGCGGCGGAACCGCGTCACTCTCCCGCGGGAACGCTGGGCAGCACCCGTCCCCGAAGGGTGCGCATGATGCGCAGGTAGCAGGGGATCAGGAACACATCGGCCATCACCCACGCCGCCGGATTGGCAAAGCACGCGCCGGAAAAGCCCAGGGCCGGCACCAGGAACAGCGCCACCGCCGTGCGGGCGACCATTTCAAACAGGCCGGCCAGCATGGCCACCCGGGTGTAGCCCATGCCCTGGATGCACAGCCGGACGATGTTCACAAACAGCAAGGGAATGTAAAAGGAAGCATTGACGCGCAGGAAGCGGATGCCCATCTCCGTCACCGCCGGATCGGCCTGGCCGTCGATAAACAGCCCAAGCAGCGGCCTGGCAAACAGCATCACCGCGCCAAACGCCAGCAGGCAGTAGCCAATGCCCAGAATGGCGGCGGATTTGAGGCCCTGGCCTACCCGGTCCAGTTTCCGGGCCCCGATGTTCTGCCCGGCAAACGTGGCCATGGTGGAGGACAGCGCGTCAAACACACAGGCAAAGAAAGCGCTGAGCTTTCCGGCCGCGCTGACGGCGGCCACCGCGTTGACCCCCAGCCCGTTCACCGACCACTGCACCACCACGGACCCGATGGCCGTAATGGAAAACTGCAGCCCCATGGGCAGGCCCACGCTCAGCATATGCCGGGCCAGCGGCGCGGAAAAGCACTTGTTTTCCGGGGATAAATGCAGAATGGGAAACCGGCGGATCATGACCAGCACGCAGCCCAGCCCGGAAACCAACTGGCTGATTGCGGTGGCCACGGCGGCCCCGGCCACGTCCATGTGGCAGACCACGATCAGGAATAAATCCAGCACGATGTTGACCAGCGACGCCAGCACCAGGAACAGCACCGGGGTTTTGCTGTCACCCAGGGCGCGCAGGATGCCGCTGGCCATGTTGTACAGCACACAGCAGGGAATGGCGGCAAAGATGATGCGGATGTAGCGGGCGGAGGAATCAATGATTTCCTCCGGCGTGTTCATCAGCCGCAGCATGGGCTTGCAAAGCATCGTGGCCGCCGCGCCGAACATGACGCTGAACACCGCGCTGAGCACCGCGGCGTGCCAGACGCAGCGGCGCAGCTCCTCCTCTTCCCTGGCGCCGAAGGCCTGGGCAATGGGAATAGAAAACCCGGAGCAGAACCCCAGGCACAGCCCGATCACCAGAAAGTTCACCGAGCCCGTGGCGCCCACCGCCGCCAGCTTCACGGCGCCCAGATACTGGCCCACGATGGCGGTGTCCACAAAACTGTACAATTGTTGAAAAAGAACGCCGAACAGCAGCGGCGCGGCAAAGGAAATCACCAGCCGCATGGGATTGCCCCGGGTCAGATCGCGGGTCATTTTTCTTCCATCCTTTTCTGCAAATCCTGGGATTTGCAGGGAGTGTTATAACACGTTTCCCGCCCGAAAGCAAGCGTTCCGGAAAGAAAATTTTTCCTGATGCGACCACGTCCGGAAAGACCGTTCCGTTATTTGTAACTTTTTTTCGTCGCCGCTCCGCCCGCTTGTCATTTTTCCGGATTCCGTTTATAATAAAGAACACTGATTTTTCCGGCGGCGTCCAACCGCCGCCGTATTCCGCCGCTGAAAGGAATGGATCGTATGCGCTTGAGGCACCTGATTCCCTGCCTGGCGCTGGCCGCCGGCCTGTGCCTGTCCCTGCCCCACGCGGCCCTGGCCGCCCAGGCCACCGCCACCCCGAAGCCCGCTGCGAAAAAAACGGCCACGCCGAAGCCCGATGCAAAAAAAGCCACCGCCACCCCGCTGCCCAAGGAGTACCGGGATTACAGCAAGGCGCTGGCCTATGTGAAAAAGAACAAGCCGCAGGAAGTGAACCTGGGCAGCGTCCGCTATAAGCCCACTCAGCTGCTTTCCATCCTGAACGCCATGGACAAAAACGGAACGCTGATCTTCACCACCACCTGGGGCGGCGTCACCTTTTCCAACACCAGCAAAAAGGTGGATCTGCGGGAAATCAAGGCGACTGTCTCCAAGGCGGAGCTGGAAGCCATCATCAAGGTTTGCCCCCAGGTGAAGGCCATCGACAACACCGGAAAGCTTTCCCCCTCCAACGACGTGATGATCCCCCTGATGGAAAAATACCCCGATATCGAATTCGACTGGATGATCAACATCCGCAAGGAACACTACATCGCCAGCAACGCCACCGCGTATTCCACCTTCAACCAGCCCAGCAAGGGCACCAAGCTGCGCAGCAAGGATCTGGAGGTGCTGAAGTACTGCAAAAATCTGAAAGCCCTGGACCTGGGCCACAACGCCATCACCAGCCTGAGCTTCCTCAAGTATTGCTCCGACATGGAATTCCTGATCCTGTCAGAAAACAAAATCACCAGCGTCAAGCCCCTGAAAAACCTGAAGCACCTGAAATACCTGGAAATCTTCACCAATCAGATTACCGATATTTCCGCCCTGGAAGCCTGCACCGAGCTGCTGGACCTGAACATCTGCAACAACCCCATCCTGGACCTGAAGCCCCTGGAAAAGATCACCACGCTGGAGCGCCTGTGGGCCAACCACTGCCAGGTCAAGGAGGGCTACAAGGTGACACAGACCCTGTCCGACGCCCAGATCAAGCGGTTCAAAAAGCTGCATCCCTCCTGCCAGGTGGATTTCACCGGCCCGCACCCCACCTGCGGCACCTGGCGCTTTTTGAAAAAAGGCTACAAACATCCCCGGTACGAGCACTACCTGTGGTGCCTGCGCAACGGCCGCTGGATTCCCTTCGATCAGCCGCTGCCAACCCGGAAAAACAAATAAAAAAAGCGGCTGCGCTCTGCAGCCGTTTTTTGTGACGGGGATTCCGCTCAGGCCTTCTGCCATTCATCCGCCTTGGCCGCGGACATGCGCTTGATGGTTTCTTCCGCATAGGGAGATTCCGCGCCGCCGATGCCGTACAGGAACAGCTTGCCGTCCTGGGTCTTGAAGAGGTCTTCTTCATAGCCCTTGGGATCGCCGAATTCGCCGAAGGTCTTCTTCGCGATCAGTTCGGAAGCTTCGGTATCGTACGTCACTTTGCAAATGATCTTTTTCATGATCGCTCATCCTTTCGCGCCGAGTGCGCTTCTTTGAAGGTAATCGGCAAATTCCTTGAACTTTGCCGTCCTTATCATAGCACAACGGTGTATTGGATACAATGCCCTATCCTGTCCATTTTGCGCCCATTTTTGGCAAATCCTGTAAGCAGCAGCGTTCCGCCCTGTTCTTTGCCGGGCAAAACCCGCCGTTTTTTCCGATTTTTCCGCTGCCGCGGCCTTTTTTTTCGGGGGCAGATGATGTATAATGAGGGATGGAAAACATATCCCGTGATTCGCGTATTACTTCAACACAGAAAGGAAGAGCAGCATGATTTCCTGGAAAAATCTTGACACCCTTTCCGCTTACCAATCCCTTTGCGCCCTGAAAGGCCGCGTGAAGCTGCAGGAGGCCATGGCCGGCGAAAACGGCGCGCGCCGCGTAGCGGCGTACACCGTGCCCATGGCGGCCGGGCTGCAGTATCACTTCGCCGCCAAGCAGGTGGATGACGTCGTGCTGGCCGCCCTGAAAGAGCTGGCCCGGGAAGCGCAGCTGAACGAAAAATACGAAGCGCTCTACAACGGCGACGTGATCAACACCGGCGAAAAGCGCCTGGTGCTGCATCAGTTGACCCGCGGCCAGCTGGGCAAGGACGTGGTGGCCGACGGCGTCAACAAGCGCGATTTTTACGTGGCCCAGCAGAAAAAGGCGGCGGATTTTGCCAACCAGGTGCATGAAGGCAAAATCACCAACGCCCAGGGCGAAAAATTCACCACCGTGGTGCAGATCGGCATCGGCGGCAGCGACCTGGGCCCCCGGGCCATGTACCTGGCGCTGGAAAACTGGGCGAAGCAGAACGGCTGCTTCAAAATGGAAGCCCGCTTCATCAGCAACGTGGACCCGGACGACGCCGCCAGCGTGCTCAAGGGCATCGACGTGGCCCACTCCCTGTTCGTGCTGGTGTCCAAATCCGGCACCACCCTGGAAACGCTGACCAATGAATCCTTTGTCAAGGAAGCGCTGCGCGCCGCCGGCCTGGATCCTGCCCGGCATATGGTGGCCGTGACCAGCGAAACCTCCCCCCTGGCCAAGAGCAGCGATTACCTGGCCGCCTTCTTTATGGATGATTACATCGGCGGCCGCTATTCCTCCACCTCCTGCGTAGGCGGCGCGGTGCTGTCCCTGGCCTTCGGCCCCGATGTGTTCGCCCGCTTCCTGCAGGGCGCCGCGGAGGAGGACGCGCTGGCCAAGGAAACCGACCTGATGAAGAATCCCGCCATGCTGGACGCCCTGATCGGCGTGTACGAGCGCAACGTGCAGGGCTATCCCGCCACGGCCGTGCTGCCCTATTCCCAGGCGCTGAGCCGCTTCCCGGCCCACCTGCAGCAGCTGGACATGGAAAGCAACGGCAAGAGCGTGAACCGCTTCGGCGAACCGGTGTCCTACGTGACCGGCCCGGTGATTTTCGGCGAACCCGGCACCAACGGCCAGCATTCCTTCTACCAGCTGCTGCACCAGGGCACCGACATCGTGCCGCTGCAGTTCGTGGGCTTCAAAAAGAGCCAGGCGGGCATGGATGTGACCATCCAGGGCAGCACCAGCCAGCAGAAGCTGTGCGCCAACGTGGCCGCCCAGATCATGGCCTTTGCCTGCGGCAAGCAGGACGAAAACCCCAACAAGAGCTTTGCCGGCGGCCGGCCTTCCAGCATCATCATCGGCGACCAGCTGACCCCCGAAGCGCTGGGCGCCTTGCTGGCCCACTTTGAAAACAAGGTGATGTTCCAGGGCTTTGTGTGGAACCTGAACAGCTTTGACCAGGAAGGCGTGCAGCTGGGCAAGGTGCTGGCCAAGCGGGTGCTGGCCCACGAAACCGACGGCGCGCTGAAGGCTTTCAGCGATCTGATGGACATCTGACCCTTATCTCTGGTTTTCCGCCGCCGCGGCTCCTGCCGCGGCGGTTTTTTCGGTGCTTGACAAATCCTGTCCGTCCCTTTATGCTGGTCAGGAGAAAATACGGAGGAAGGATCGCCATGCTGCCTCGATACAGCGCCCGGAAAGCGGAAAAAATCATTGCCCGGTACGATGGCTGGCTGCGCCGGATCGAAAGCAGCTATGCTTTGCCGCGGGCCTGTATGCAGGCTGTGCTGTACCGGGAAATCACCGGCATGGACTGGCTGGACGCCGCCGCCGACGGGGCGGTCGCCTTCTACTACCTGCGCTATCGCCTGCGCGGCAGAAAAACGCCCCGCTTCACCCGCGGGCCGCTGGGCAAAACGGACAGCTCCACCGGCTACGCCCAGATCTTCGCCCGGGTGGCCATCCGCGCCGTCCGCTTCGCCGCGGAGCAGGGCATCGCTTTCCCGGAAGAATGGCAGCTGCCGTCAGCGCTTTCCCCGGAGAATCCGGACCACGTCTGGCTCATGTGGCGGCGGCTGCACCGGGACCGGCGCTTCAATCTGTGCCTGGCCGCCCTGAACCTGCTGTCCGCCGGCTGGGAAGTAAACGGCAGCCTTCATATCGCCGATTACACCCCCGAAGAAATGCAGCGCATGTTCACCCGCTACAACGCCAATACCCGGCAAATCAACGAATACGGCAGGGAAACCTACCGGCTGTACCTGCGTTATTGCCAGAAGAACGCGGAAGGGCTTGCCGCCGGCGCCTGATGCCGCCCCATCCGGCGCGGTGTTCCCCGATCCCCCGGCTCATCCCGCTTTGGCCTGTTTCCTTCATCTGCAGAAATCGTCTTTCCTTCCATTGACAAAGAGAGGATTATGATGTATCCTGTCATGAGGTTAAATAATACTAACCCCGAATCGCCTTTTGTTCAGGAGGTGGCACGCAGCATGAACCTGCAGGTTTTGGAAGGCATCCTGATTCCTTTTCTGGGCACGTCCCTGGGGGCGGCCTGCGTCTTTTTCATGAAAGAACAAATGAGCGAAAGGCTCAACCGGGCGCTGACCGGCTTAGCCGCCGGCATCATGGCCTCCGCTTCGTTTTTCAGCCTGCTGTCCCCCGCGCTGGAGCAATCCGCCGGCCTGGGCGCCTGGTCCTTTTTCCCGGCGGTGATCGGCTTCCTGGCTGGAATGCTGTTCCTGCTTTTGCTGGACCGCCTAATCCCCCACATGCATCTGGACCGCAGTGAAGAAGGCCCGCGAAGCGGATTGAAGCGCACCACCAAGCTGGTGCTGGCCGTGACGCTGCACAACCTGCCCGAGGGCATGGCGGTGGGCATCGTCTATGCCGGGTGGATGTACGGCCGCGCGGAAATCAGCCTGATGGGCGCGCTGGCGCTGGCGCTTGGCATCGCCCTGCAGAATTTTCCGGAGGGCGCCATCGTGTCCATGCCGCTGCGGGCGGAAGGCATGCCCAAGGGCAGAACGTTTCTGTACGGCGTGCTGTCCGGCGTGGTGGAGCCCATCGGCGCGGTGCTCACCATCCTGGCCGCCGGGTTCTTCATTCCGGTGATGCCGTACCTGCTGTCCTTTGCCGCCGGCGCCATGTTCTATGTGATCGTGGAGGAGCTGGTGCCCGAAATGTCGGAAGGCCGTCACTCCAACGTGGGCGCGGTGTGCTTTGCCCTGGGCTTTGCGCTGATGATGGCACTGGACGTCGGGCTGGGCTGACTTGTTCCTTTCGTTCCTCTCCCCTGGACGCTGCTTTCCATCCGAAAGCAGCGTTTTTTGTTGATCAAAAAATATTTATCGTTTTTCAATATATTTTTGTTGACTTTTGGATCCTGCTGTGGTATGGTATTCCCGTAAGGAGGTTGACAAACATGAACCAGAAACGAATTTCCACCTGTCTGATCGCCGCCGGTGTGATCGCCGGCCTGGGCATCCTGTGCTGGGCAGCGCTGTATGCGCCCATGATGGCGCAGGAAGCCCTCTCCGTCCTGACCCGGGAAGGGGGCGGCCCTACTGCCGCGCAACGGCCGGAAACGCTGTATTGGGTCGGGCTGTGCGGCGTGTGGGTCACGTCGGCCATTCTTCTGCTGGCGCTGGCGGAATACCTGATGGTTTCCGTGCGCATCGGCCGGGATCGCTCCTTCTGCCCGGAAAACGTGCGCAGCCTGTTCCGCATCGCCCTGTACCTGCTTTCCGACGGTGTGCTGTGGCTGATCGCCATTTTCGTGCCGGGGCTGCTGGGCTACCCCTGCGGGCCGGCGTGGCTGATTTTCCTGCTGGCGGCCCTGGCCCACTTCGCCCTTTCGCTGCTGGCCTGGAGCCTGGGCAAGCTGCTGGGCAAGGCCGTTTCCATCCAGCAGGAAAACGAGCTGACGGTGTAAGGAGGGGCCGCAATGATCCGCATTGATCTGGACGTGATGCTGGCCCGGCGCAAAATGAGCGTGACGGAGCTGAGCAATCAGGTGGGCATCACCCTGGCCAACCTGTCCATCCTGAAAAACGGGAAGGCGAAGGCCGTGCGCTTTTCCACCCTGGACGCCATCTGCCGCGCGCTGCAATGCCAGCCGGGCGACATCCTGGTGTATGAAGAAGGCGAAGAAAAATAGCGCCCTCGGCCGGCAGTTGGGAATTGCCAAAATACATTTTATGAACACGCAAAATACAGGCAAAAAACAGCCACGATCTTGCATTTCCTTTCCCGGTTTCTATATAATAAACGCCGTAGTGGAAACACTGCGGCGTTTTTGATTTTATATTTAGGAGGCGGGATTATGAACGCATACGTGGCAAAGGTACTGGCTGGGCTGGAAGAACGCAACGCCCATGAAAAAGAATTCCTGCAGGCGGCGAAGGAAGTGCTGGAAGCGCTGTCCCCCGTGTTTGACAAGCATCCCGAATATGAGGACAAGGGGCTGCTGGAACGCTTTGTGGAGCCCGACCGGGCCATTCTGTTCCGGGTGCCGTGGATCGACGACCAGGGCAAGGTGCAGGTGAACCGGGGCTACCGGGTACAGTACAACAACGCCATCGGCCCCTACAAGGGCGGATTGCGTCTGCATCCCAGCGTGAACCTGAGCGTGATCAAGTTCTTGGGCTTTGAACAGGTGCTGAAAAACAGCCTGACCAGCCTGCCCATCGGCGGCGGCAAGGGCGGCAGCGATTTTGACCCCAAGGGCAAGAGCGACAACGAAGTGATGCGCTTCTGCCAGAGCTTTATGACCGAGCTGTATAAATATATCGGCAAGGACACCGACGTGCCCGCCGGTGACATCGGCGTGGGCGCCCGGGAAATCGGCTTCCTGTACGGCCAGTACAAGCGCATTACCGGTTTGTACGAAGGCGTGCTGACCGGCAAGGGCCTTTCCTACGGCGGTTCCCTGGCCCGGAAGGAAGCCACCGGCTTCGGCCTGTGCTACCTGACCAGCGCCATGCTGAAAAAGCACGGCATCGAAGTGGCCGGCAAGACGGTCGTGGTGTCCGGCAGCGGCAACGTGGCCATCTACGCCGCCCAGAAAATCACCGAAATGGGCGCCAAGGTGGTGGCCATGAGCGATTCCAACGGCTATGTGTACGATGCCGACGGCATCAAGCTGGACGTGGTGAAGCAGATCAAAGAGGTCGAACGCGGCCGCATCAAGGAATACGCCGCCCGGGTGCCCGGCGCGGTGTACACCGAGGGCTTCCGCGGCATCTGGACCGTGAAGTGCGACATCGCCCTGCCCTGCGCCACCCAGAATGAGCTGAACGAAGAAAGCGCCAAGGCCCTGATCGCCAACGGCGTCATCGCCGTGGCGGAAGGTGCCAACATGCCCACCACCTACGAAGCCACCCTGGCCCTGCAGAAGGCCGGCGTGCTGTTCGCCCCCGGCAAGGCCGCCAACGCCGGCGGCGTGGCCACCTCCGCCCTGGAAATGAGCCAGAACAGCCAGCGCCTGAGCTGGACCTTCGAGGAAGTGGACCAGAAGCTCAAGGGCATCATGGAAAACATCTTCGCCGCCATCGACAGCGCCGCCGAAGAATACGACGCCAAGGACAATTACGTGGTGGGCGCCAACATCGCCGGTTTCCTGAAGGTGGCCGACGCCATGCTGGCCCACGGCTGCGTGTGACAGCGGACAAACAGGCAGATAGAACCCGCTCTGCCGGGAAAATACTGAAAAACGGCCTTCCTCCTGATCCGGAGGAAGGCCATTTTCATTGTTCCGTTTTCCGGCGGTACCCTTTCCAGCACAGCCCCGCGAACAGGGCACACAGCCCCGCGCCGGCCAGCATCCATTTGGGGAGATGGCCGCCGGACTTTGCCATCCATCCGTAAACCGCTACGGGGATCCCCATGATGCCGCCCAGGGTCAGCGCGCCGAAGCCCCGCAGCACCCGTGCCTTAGGCAGCACGCGGCCCAGCCCGGCGATCCGTTCGCTGATCAGTTCCGCCACCCCCAGCAGCATCAGCAGCGCAGGCAAAACGGCAAGCACGGAAAAAAGCGTGACGCCGTCCTTCCAGCAAAGCGCGGCGCACACAAGCCAGACGATCCAGCCGATGTTGCCGGGGATGTCGCAGGCCCACCATTGCGCGTCGGAAAGCCGCATTTCGTACAGGTCCCGCACAGGCTTCACTTCCCTTTCTTTTTGAGCAGCACCGTCCGGGCCTGCGCCTCAGTGTCATCGTCCTCCACGTAGCCGTCATAGGGGGCTTCCGGATCGGTGTAGCGCTTGGTGAAGGGCTTGCAAATTTCCGTGCGGTGGGCAAAGACGAAATCCAGATCGTCCGTCCAGCCGGTATGGCCGGTGATGACGGAGATGGGCTGATTCCGCGACCGGATGTTCTTCTCCAGCTTTTCCAGGGAACGCACCGCCAGCTTGTTATCCTCGGCCAGGGTGCTGATGAAGCTGTAGCCGCCGTCCGCGCCGAACCAGATGGTGTCGCCGGTGAACAGGTATTTTTCGTCGATCAGGTACACCATATGGCCCCAGGTGTGGCCGGGCACCAGAATGCATTCGATTTGGATGCCGCCGATGTTCAAAATCTGCCCGTCCTTCAGCGTGACCCGCTGATTGTTTGTCTTCACCATAGGCAGCTTATAGAAGCCGTGGAACACCTTGCGCCGGGTTTCGCCGGTGAGATAGCGGTTTTCGATTTCCCCGATGTACACCGTGGCGTCCCTGAACAATTGCTCGCTGTCGGTTTCCAACGCGCCCACGTGGTCGGTGTCCTGGTGGGTGATCAGGATGTGGCGAATGGACGCCGGTTCGATGTCCAGCCAGCCCATCTTTTCCTTCAGCCTTTCGTAGTTATAGCCGGCGTCGATCATGATGGTGACGCCGTTTTTGGTGTAAAAGAAAATGTTGGCGATCCACTCCCGGATGCAGGCGACGTGCTCGTCGATCCTTCCCGTATTCAGGGGTTTGAAAATCGCCTTGCCCCGAAACAGCGCGCTCATGGATGTTTTCTGATGCTCCGAATCTTTCCTTGCCATAGGATTCTCCTCCTTTATTTGACGCAGCGGTAGCAGCCGATGCCCTCCACATGCTCCACCTGTACCTTGGTATAAAGCCCGGACAGACGGCTGCGCAGGCTTTCCAATGTTTCAAAAGGCGGCGTAAAGAAGCCCTTGGGAACGTACAGACGGCGGATGAACCAGTCCGTCCGTTTGCAGGCGCCCCGGATGTAGAAGCAGCCGCAGAAGGTGCCGCCTTTTTTCAGCACCCGGAAGGTTTCGGCATAGGCCGCCTCCTTATCCGGGAAAGCGTGAAAGCCGTTGAGCGGCAGCACAATATCAAAGCTTTCATCCCGGAACGGCAGTGCGCCCACGTCGCCCTGCTGAAAGCGTACGTTGGGAATGTGCAGGCTCTCCGCCCGTTTCCTGGCTGCGGCCATCATATCGGGGGAATAATCCAGACAGGTGATGTCGGCCCCGGGCAGTTCCCGGTACACCGGCATGGTCAGCACGCCCGTTCCCACCGGCACCTCCAGCAGCCTGCCGCCAAAGTCCTCCGGCACCCCGGACAGGGCTTTTTCCAGGTAAGCCAGGTTCTTTTCCCCATTCATGTTCCATACCGTGCGGCAGATGA
>CACYGB010000059.1 GCA_902773895.1 uncultured Eubacteriales bacterium | reverse complement strand
TCCGGGCAGGCCGACTTTGCCGGCCCGCCTGTGCGCAAGCGCACAGGGGAAAACAGCGGGGATTTCCGGAAAAACGAACAAGCTCGTTTTTCGGAAATCTCCGCTGTTTTCTTTTCGCCCGGGAGCTCTCTTGTCGACACAGAAAGTTCCAGACGCGTATTGTTTGTTTTATCCGACGTGCCACATCGCCAAGGTGGGTCCAGGGACGAACCGAAGGCAACCGCCTGTGGCGGATGCTTTGCCTGCGGTGAGATCAACTGAAACAAGCAATCTCCCCTGTGGGGAGTTGCGCCGATTGAGGTTGCGGACCGATGGTCCCTGGTTCGGGGGTCCGGGGGCTGAAGAAGCCCCCGGCGGTTTTCTCCATGTTTTTTCCGGGAAGGAGCGTTTCCAACCTTCGCAAGATATGCTATAATACATCAAAAGCATCACCGGGAGGCGATCCAAAATGAAAATCACGGCCATCGAATGGGGCAAAATATCCATTCCTTTGCGGACACCGTTCAAAACCGCGCTGCGCAGGGTTGATAGCGTGGAGGATGTGCTCCTGAAGATCCACACCGACACGGGTGAAACCGGCTTTGGCGAAGCGCCGCCTACCGGTGTGATCACGGGGGACACCTTTGAGGGGATCTGCGGGGCCATGGCGCACCACATCGCGCCCCAGCTGCTGGGCAAAGAGGTGGATGATTTTGAAGGGCTGATGCAGCTGGTGCAAAAGAGTGCAGTGCACAACACCAGCGCCAAAGCGGCGGCGGACATGGCGCTGTGGGATCTGTACGGAAAGCTGTACGGAATTCCGGTGTACAAGCTGCTGGGCGGCTCCCGGGAGCGCCTGACGACGGACCTGACCATCAGCGTGAACGCGCCGGAGGAAATGGCCCGGGACGCGCAGACCGCGATCCGGCGGGGATTCGACTGCCTGAAAATCAAGGTGGGGATCGATCCTGCGCTGGATGTGGCGCGGCTGACGGCGGTGCGCCGGGCTGTGCCGGCCGGAACGCTGCTGCGGGTGGACGCCAATCAGGCCTGGAAGCCCAAGGAGGCCGTGCGGATCCTGAACGACATGCAGGACAGGGGCCTGGACATTGAGCTGGTGGAGCAGCCGGTGGCCGCGGCGGACCTGGAAGGGCTGAAATACGTGAAGGAACGCAGCGCCGTGCCGGTGCTGGCGGACGAAGCGGTGTTTTCCCCGGAGGACGCGCTGCGGATCCTGCAGATGGGCGCGGCGGACCTGCTGAATATCAAGCTGATGAAGTGCGGCGGCCTGTACAACGCACTGAAAATCGCCACCATGGCGGAAATGTTCGGTGTGGAGTGCATGATCGGCTGTATGCTGGAAGGCCGGGTGGCCGTGAACGCGGCGGCACACCTTGCCTGCGCCCGGCAGGTAATCACCCGGGTGGACCTGGACGGCCCCATGCTGTGCGCGGCGGACCCCGTACACGGCGGCGCGGCGTTTGACGGAAAAGACATTGTCATGACGCGGGAAAAGGGCCTGGGTGTAACGGACGTGGACGGCTTTGAACGGCTGGGCGTCCTGGAACGGGCTTGATCTGAAAAACAACGGCGGATTGCCTGGCGGGCCTGCGCCGGAAAAGCGGCTTTCAGTCAATATGCGCGGCGCCTGAAACAGCCCTTTTCCAACAAAAAAAGCGAAACACCGGCCGGTGTTTCGCTGGAAGCGCATTTGCTTATCGTTTGATGTCGTAATTCATGTTCATCAGGTTGCGGATGGAATCCGCGTCGTCGGTAATGTTGGCGTCCCCGTGGATGGTGTGCTTGATCACGGAGGAGGCCACCGCAAAATTCAGCATATCCATGGGCTTGTAGTCATGCAGCATGGCATAGATCAGCCCGCTGGCAAACGCGTCGCCGCCGCCGACCCGGTCCAGGATGGTGAAGGTGAACAGCTTGCTTTCAAAGGTATGGCCCTCATACCACATGAAGGCTTTCAGACTATTTTCCGAACCGGAATGGACATAGCGCACGTGCCGGGCAATACACTGCAGGTTGGGCCAGCGTTGGATGAAGGCCTGGAATACCTCGTCCTGCTCTTCGTAGGCGGGCTGCAGGGGAACGCCGTCCTTCACGTCGCCCTTGCCATGGTCGTTTTCATCCCGCCACAGGTGATAAGGCTCGATGCCCATCAGCACGTCCACGTACGGCAGGCACTGGGTGCAAAAGTCCCTTGCTTCGTCCCAGCTCCACAGGGTGGAGCGGAAATTGCCGTCGAAGGAAACGGTCAGGCCCAGTTCCTTGGCGCATTTCAGCATATCCAGGGTCAGCTGCCGGCAGTTGGGGCTCAGGGCCGGGGTGATGCCGGACAGGTGCAGCCAGTCGAACCCTTCCAGCAGCGCCTTCAGGTCATAGCCGGTAAAGTCGTATTCCGTCAGGGCGGAATGCTTGCGGTCATAGATCACCTGGCTGGGACGGATGCCGAAGCCCGTTTCCAGATAATAGGTGCCCAGCCGGTGCGTGGGTGTTTCCTCCGGCGTGGACAGGATCACCGGGGTACAGTGCACGTCGCTGGAGCGCAGGGAGCGGATGGCGCTTTTGCCCAGGGCGTTATTGGGCACCACGGTGAAGAACGTGCTGTCCACCCCCAGGCTGGCCAGGGCCAGGGCGATGTTGGCTTCGCTGCCGCCGTAGGAGGCCTCGAAGGAATTGGTGACGCGGATCTTGTCGTAGTTGGGCGGCGTCAGGCGCAGCATGATTTCGCCCATGGTGATGAATTTTTTGCCGGGGGCCTGGTTTTTCAACAGCGGATTCTGGTGAATCATAGGGCACGTCCTCCTGTTTTGGCTGGGATTATTTTCTCAGAATGGTACGGATGAATTCCCGGGATCGCTCCTGCCGGGGATGCTCGAAAAATTCCCTGGACGGCCCTTCTTCGATCACGCTGCCGCCCTCCATGAACAGCACCTTGCTGGATACGTTCCGGGCAAAGTCCATTTCGTGGGTCACCACCAGCATGGTCATGCCTTCCTGGGCCAGCTGCCGCATCACGGACAGCACTTCGCCGATGAGTTCCGGGTCCAGGGCCGAGGTGGGCTCGTCAAAGTAAATGATTTCCGGGCTGGAGGCCAGGCCCCGGGCGATGGCCACGCGCTGCTGCTGGCCGCCGGACAGCTGGTTGGGGTAGCTGTCCAGTTTGCTGGCCATGCCAACCCGCTCCAGCGCCGCTACGGCGATGTCCCGGGCCTGGGCGCGCTTCATTTTCGCGGCCACCGTCAGCCCCAGCGTCACGTTCTGCAGCACGGTTTTGTTCAGGAACAGATTGTAATTCTGGAAAACGAACGCCGTCTTTTTCCTGATCCGGGCAATATCCGCTTTGGTGGCGGTGTGCAGGTCGAAGGCTTCGCCGTCGAACACCATCTGGCCCCGGTCTGCCCGCTCCAGAAAATTCAGGCAGCGCAGGAAGGTGGTTTTCCCGGAGCCGCTGGGGCCCAGGATGGCCACCACGTCCCCCTTGTTTACCTCCAGGCTGATGCCCCGAAGCACGTCCTGGCCGTCAAATTGCTTGTGCACATCGCGGATTTCCAGCATCATGACCGCGCACCTCCATAGCTTGCCAGCCGCTTTTCGCCCAGCCGCTGCAGCCAGGTGAGCAGGGTGCAGAACAGCAGGTAAATCAGCGCCACTTCGGCGTACAGCCCAAGGGATTCGTATACCCGGCCGTTGATCACCTGGGCCTGGCGGAACATTTCCATCACCGTGATGGTGGAGGCCATCGACGTGCCCTTCAGCATGGAAATCAGCGAATTGGAAAGCGCCGGGAAAGCGGTGCGGAAGGCCTGGGGCAGCACCACGTGGACCATGATCTGCAAATAATTCATGCCCACACAGTAGCCTGCCTCCATCTGGCCGGTGGATACGCTTTCCAGGGCGCCGCGCATGCTTTCCGCCATGTAGGCGCCCTCATTGAAGCCGAACACCAGCACCGCCGCCGGAAACGCGTTCAGCACGATGCCCACGCTGGGCAGACCGTAAAACACCAGGTACAGCTGCACCAGCAGGGGCGTTCCGCGAATGATCCAGATATAGAACCGGCAAATCTGGCGCAGCACGCGCACGTTGGCGTACTGGATCAGCGCCACGATGACGGAAACCGCCAGCGCCAGCAGGAAGGACAGCGCCGTCAGGGGCAGGGTGACCTCCGCGCCGTAGCGCAGCAGCTTGGGAAAGGCGTCCAGCAGGATGTTCCACAGTCGTTCGTTCATGCGTTTACTCCGTCTGAGTTGGGAACAGCGAAAACAGAAAGCAATTCATCATAACATATCCCCGCCGCGGAAACAAGGGTTCCGCGGCGGGGAAGCCATTTTTTTGCGAATCAGAGGGGATTGGTCAGGTCGGTGCCGAAATACTTGACGGACAGGGCGGCCAGCGTACCGTCTTCCCGGGCCTGGCGCAGGATGTCGTTGATGGCGGCCACCAGGGACACCGTGTCGTCCCCTTTGCGCACCGGGTAGCAGACGGGATCGCCGGGCACGGTTTGCACGATCTGGATATTGGCGTCGGGGTGCTCGCTGAGGTAATCCTCCACGGAGCCCTTGGCGTTGATGGACGCGTCCACCCGGCCCTGCTCTACCATCACCATGGTTTCGCCCAGGGTGTCCACGTACACCACGCTGGCGCCCAGGGCTTCGGCCCGCTGGGCGTAGGTGGAGCTGGGGGAGTTGGAGGTGGTGCGGCCGGCCAGATCCTCAAAGCTGCGGATGGTGTCGTCGCCCTTCCGGGTCACCAGCACGATTTCCGTGTACACGTACGGGTCGGAAAAAGCGTATTTCTGCGCCCGCTCCTCGGTGTAGTCCACGCCGTTGCAGGCGATGTCGAACCGGCCCGTGTCCACGCCGGCCAGGATGGAGGCCCAGTCTGTTTCCATGAACTGCGCTTCCACGCCCTGGCCCGCGGCGATCAATTTGGCGATTTCAATGTCAAAGCCGGTCAGCGTGTCGGTTTCGTCGTGGTACGTCCAGGGGCTCCAGTTGCCCTCCGTGGCCACCAGCAGGGTTCCCTTCTCCCGGATGCGGGAAAGCAGGTCGCTGTCCTCCGCCACGGCGGAAACGGAAAGAACGGTCAAAAGGAAAACAAATAACAGGGCCAAAAACTTCTTCATACATCGTTCCTCCTTTTTTGATAACGGGGATCACATCCATCTTACCATAGGAAAAAACGCATCGTCAATGGGAAAAACGCAGGGAAGAGAAAAAAGAACCGACTGCGCGTTTTTGATGGCGGCTTGCAATCCGGAAAAAATGTGGTATGCTGAAAGGGAAAACCAGCAACGGAGGAAAAATGCATGAAAAAACTGCTGTTTGTCTATAATCCGCACGCCGGCAAGGGGGAAATCGGCCGCAATCTGTCGGCCTTGTTTTCCATTTTCACCAAGGCGGGCTACCTGGTTTCCGTCCGACCCACGCTGGCGGCCCGGGATGGCCAGCAGTTTATTGCCCGGCACGCCGGGGAATACGATTTGGTGGTGTGCAGCGGCGGGGACGGGATGCTGCACGAATTATTCAGTGGCGTCCTCAGCGCGGGGGTCGAAACCCGGTGCGGCTATATTCCTTCCGGCACGGTGAACGACTTTGCTTCCTCCCTGAAAATTTCCCGTTCTCCCCTGGAGGCGGCGTCCATGCTGATGCAGGAACATTTCCGGCGCATTGACGCGGGGGTTTTCAATGGACAGACCTTTGCCTACGTGGCGGCGTTCGGCATGTTCACCGCCGTCAGCTATTCCACCGATCAGCGCATGAAAAATACCTTCGGCGCCGCGGCGTACGTCATCGACGCGCTGCGCACCCTGGACCTGATCCATTTTCAGGACGCCGCCATTCATGCCCGCGTGCAGGTCAACGGACAGGAGTACGAGGACGATTTTCTGTTCGGCATGGCGGGCAACACCCTGTCCGTGGCCGGGCTGACCAACCTGATTCCCTCCGGCGCCCGGATGGACGACGGGCTGCTGGATTACCTGCTGATCCGCATGCCCCGCAGCATTCAGGATTTCGACCGCATCCGGGCCGCGCTGATGGGCCATCGGCTGGATGTGCCGGAGATCCTGTGCGGCCAGGCGCCGGCGCTGGAAATTGAAACCGATCAGCCGGTGGGATGGACGCTGGACGGAGAGTACGGGGGCGACGTAAAATCGGCATCCCTGACGATCCGGGAAAAAGCGGTTTGCCTGGCGGTGCCGGAGGAAAACTGAAATCATAAAAAACGCTGTTCCGGGCTTTTCCTGTCCGGAGCAGCGTTCTTTTTAATACGCGCCGTGAATATATTTTTGATTGTAGGTTTTGTCCGGCAGCGGCTTGTCAAAGGGAATCCACCGGTTATGCAGCAGGCACCAGCGGTAATGGTAATACCGGTTATGGTTGCGCCAACTCCAGCCGGCTTTTTTGTAGGAGGATGCGACCTTGCAGGCGGGATGCGTCTTCTGGAACCGGTTGATCTCCGCCCGGGACAGGCTTTTGCAGTCAATGGCCCACAGCCGCTGCAGCTTGGTCAGGGAATCCAGGGGCGCCAGGCTGGTGATGCGGATGTTGGCGATGTTCAGGTCCATCAGCTCCGTGCAGCTGGCCAGCGGGGACAGGTCGGTGATCTTGTTGGTGAAGATTTCCAGGTATTTCAGGTTTTTCAGCGTGGCGATGGGGGAAATGTCGATCAGGTGGTTGCAGGCCACGATGAGCATTTCCAGCTTGGGCACGTATTTCAGGAAATCCAGGCTGTACAGGTTGTTGTGCCCCAGATCCAGCGCCCGCAGGTTTTTGCAGTATTTCAGCACCTCCAATTGGCTGTTAGACAGCCGGGAGTCCGTTTTATCCCCGATGAAGGTGGAAAAGGTGGTGGCCATGCTGGCCAGGTAATAGTCCGTTCCCCAGATGACGATTTTCCAGTTGAAGGACACCTTGGGGTAACGGTTCTGCAGCGTGCCCATGACAGTGTTGGAGGGCGAGTGGCCGCAGAAGATGTTGACCAGCGTGCACTGGGGACAGACGGTTACGATGGCGTCCAGGTCCTCCAGCGTGGGGGTGTGGGTGATCTTGCGCAGGTCCACCGTTTTGCTGCTGCCGGAGAACTGGCAGTTTTTCCATGTGGTGGTGAAGTCCATTTTGGCGTTTTCCGGCAAGGCGTCCCGGATGGCCTTCAATTGGCCGGGGGTGTATTCCACCGTGCCCAGGTTCAGCGCTGCGGGATGGTTTTTCATGGCGTAGCCCAGGGCCTGGCCGTAGGTTTTGAACCGGGGGCCCTTCGCGGCCGCGCTGGCGCCGCTTTGCGGGATGAGAAGGAAACCGATAAGGATCCCCAGCGAAAGAAGCATAACCATGTGTTTGCGAATCATTTTCAGAGCCCCTCCACACTGAAAACAGAAAAATCAGCCATTGTTTTTTCTTCCAAGATCTTGGGGGAAAAAATCCCATACATTATAGAGGGTATGCGGGAAAATGTAAAGTGTATTCCGGCGCAGAGCAAAAATTGTTACACTCTTGATTCAGAATTGAAATGAAATGGTAAGGAAACGGGAGGCGGCGGAAATTGTTTTTTCGGGAAACGTGTGTTATGATGAAACGTACGCGTTTATCCTTTTATAGGGAAACGGAGGAATGATTTTGCGATTGAACGTTCGTTTCGCGGCGATTTTGCTGGCGCTGCTTTGCCTGGCTCCCTGCGGGGCCCTGTCGGCCGGATTGACGCCCCTGCCCATGAACCAGTTTATGGCCGGGCCCGTGCCGAAAAACGTGAATTACCGGAAATCCAACACGTTTTATCAGGATGATTCCATCAGCGTGAAAATTTCCGCGGGCACCTATCAGGGCGTGCGGTACACCACCGCCCGCGTCAAGATCGCCCATGCGTCCCAGCTGCGCGCCGTATCCGCCCAGCAGGTGCGCAATCCCCGGGCCGGTTTCGGCGACAGCACCTACAATACCGCTACCGGCGCCCAGATCGCCCAGGCCGTGAACGCGGTGGTGGGCATCAACGGCGATTACTTTATTACCGACGACAAATGCCAGGTGATGATGCGGCAGTGCAAGCAGATCCGCAACCGGGCGGACGGCCGGTTCGACGTGCTGATCGTGGACAAAAACGGGGATTTCTCCGCCATCCGCAAGTGTACGGCCAGCGATTATAAAGCCTATTACAAAAAGAACAACAAAAACATGTACCAGGCGTTCTGCTTCGGCCCCGTGCTGGTGCAGGACGGCGAGCACACCATCGGGGAGAAATATGAGAACCGGGACATCATCGCCCGGAAGAAGACGCAGCGCGCCGCCATTGCCCAGATCGGCCCGCTGGAATACATGCTGATCGTTTCCGACGGCGATTCCGTGGCCTACACCGAAGGCCTGACCGTGATGGAATTCTCCCTGCTGTGCGAAAAGCTGGGCAAGCAGGCAAGCAAAACCGGCTTTCAGCTGGCGTACAACCTGGACGGCGGAAACAGCGCCGCCATCATCTATAAAAAGTGGACGAAAGGAAAGCTGGAGTACAAGAAGCTGAACATGGTCAACCGGGGACGGCTGCTGTCCGACATGATCTGCTTCTACACCCTGGTGAGATGACATGGAGCTTCCGATTTTTTCCCTGCTGGGAATGGATATAACGGTGTACGGCGCCGTTTCCGCCGCGCTTTGCGCGGTTTTCTTTGCGCTGACGGTGTTTTCCTGGAAGCGGAAGGGCGGCCGCTCCGCCGCGCCGGCCGTCTGGTTTGGCGTCCTGTCCATCGTGCTGGGGCTGCTGCTGGGCCGCGGCATTTACTGCGCCGTGCGGTACAATGCCGTGTTTTTCGACGGCATGGGGGATTCCCTGGGCATCCTGCCCTTCTTTACCATGGAGGAAGGCAGCGTCAGCGTGGTCGGCGTCCTGCTGGGCTGCTTGCTTGCGGCAGCGCTGGCTGCCCGTTTCACCGGTGCGCGGGCGTCGGAGATCCTGGACTGCGCGGCGCTGCCCGGGGTGATGCTGTTTGCCCTGCTCCGCCTGGTGGAGCCGCTCAGCGGCCAGGGCTTCGGCCCGCTGGTCAGCGATCCCTTCTGGTGCCGTGTGCCCCTTTCCATTGACAGCGGATGGGGGGAATGGTCCTTCTCCGTTTGCTTCCTGGAATTCGTGCTGCTGCTGCTGGCCTTCCTGGCGCTGCTGAAAATCCCGTGCCGCAAAGGCGGCACCCGGGCGATGTACGCCCTGACGCTGATTCCCGCGCTGCAGCTGATTCCCGAAATGCTGCGGCAGGATAACGTGCTGATGATTTTCATCTTCGCGCCGGTGACGCAGATGGGCTACGCGGCGCTGCTGTTTGGCACGCTGGCCGCGGCGCTGCGCCCGTTTCCCCGGAAAATAAGAATCCGGGAGCTGGGGCTGATGCTGCTGGGTATCGCGCTGCTGGTGGCCGGGGAATTTGCCCTGGACAAATCCGAATGGTCCCACGCGCTGCTGTACGCCGTGATGGGGGTTATCCTGGCCGCTATGACCGGAATGACCCTGCGCCGGATCCGGCTGCGGGACCAGTAACCCGGCCGGGTCTGCCGACCCGTTGAAATCAAGAAAAAAGGCGCGCTTTCGCCCCGCAAAAGGGAGCGGCAAGCGCGCCTTTTCTGTGTTCCCCGCTTATTCCCATGCGCGATAGACGTCTGGTTGGATCCCCGTTCCGATGAATTCCGTTCCGTCCAGCAGGCGGTAGCCCACCGATACGACCTGGGCGCGGCCGCCGCAGCGAAGGCGGATCATGCAGGGCGTGCCGGTGGAGCCGAAGGTGGGCGTTCCCATCAGCGTTCCGCGGCGGCTGCTTTTGAACATGGCGGTAAAATCCTCGGCGGCGGACATGGTTTTTCCGGAAATCAAAAGCTGCAATGGCCCGGTGTAAAGGGCCCGATGGTCCCCGGCGCCAAAGGAATCGGTATAGGTTTCGTATTTGGTGCGCCCGATCTCTTTTTTCGCTTCCTGGATGTCTTCTTCCGTCAGCAGGCCGTCCCGGATGTATTGCCGCAGCCTGTCTTCGCTGTACCCGGCGATCTGGCTGGCACCGGCCACGTCCACGGCTTTTCTGATCTGCGTCCATTTCCGGCAGCCGTGGAAAACGCCGGAAATGAACAGCTTGGCCACGTTGGCTGCGTAAAAGGTATTGCCGCCGATGTTGTTGCGGATGTCCAGGATCACCAGGGCAGCGTCCCGGTTTGCTTCCAGCTGCTGCCGCACAAACGGCGCATAATCGGACAGGAAATCGTTCAGCCGGATCGTTACGGCCCCGTCCCGAACCGCGCAGGAAGGCGCTTCCGGGCGCACAAAGGGCTTTTCCTGCCGGTACGGCTCCGGCGGGATGTACCGGGTGTGGCCGTCGTGCAGCGCTTCCATGAATTCCGTCAGGAGGCGGTGAAAATCACCTTCCTCCTCTATTGTCAGGATTCGTTCCAGGCAGGAGCGGTACAGGCCGTCCCAGTCCGCGGTCAAACGGTCGAAATACGGAAATACCTCCTTGACCGTGGCCCAGATCAGGGACAGGTCGCAGATCATATCTGCCTTGTTCATGCTTTTCCTCCGTTTTCTTTCGGTGCGGCGTTCCCGGGAAGCAAAACGCCGTTTCAGCGGAAACGGCGCTTGATTGTCGGCTTTGGGATTCAGCGGGGCGGCGCCATCCAGGCGGCGTAGTTGAGCTCCTTGTCCTCAAACAGCAGCCACTTGAACCCGCGCGCGGGCAGCGTCACGCTGCCGGCTTTTTCTTCTTCGTTCGTGACAAGGTTTTTGTAGGTGTTCAGGTCGTGCAGCCAGGCCACCTGCTCCTCCCGGTCAAAATTGAACAGCGCCAGCAGCTTTTTGCCCCGGAACTGGCGGCACAGCGCCAGGATATGCTCGTTGCTGGGGTTCAGGATCCCTACGTCCGCCGTATCGTCAAACACATCTTCGGAGGACCGCAGGGCCTTCAGCTGCGCCAGGGCATGGAACACATCGTATTCCACGGTATTGGGATGGGTGCGGTTTTCCGCCTTCTGCCAGTTCATGTCCCCGCGGTGCAGGCTGCGCTTGTCCCGGGCTTTTTCGGGGTCGTTGCCATAGCCGCGGTCGCTTTCCTGGGCGATTTCGTCGCCGCTGTACAGCACCGGCATGCCGCTCAGGGTGAACAGCAGGGCGTGCAGCGTCTGGTCCAATTGCAGCGCCTCCTGCAGCGCGGGATGATCGCAGGCGCGCCGGGCGGCCTCGATGCCGCACAGGGACGCCGTGGCGCCGCACAGACGCTCCGTGTCCCGCAGGGGATGCAGGGTGCAGGTTTCGCCCAGCGCCGGGCTTCCGGGCCAGCGGCCGGTGAAGTAATCGTTCAGGTACTGACGGTGGTGCATTTCGTCCTGGGCGAACTGGCGCATAAAGCCGTAATCCAGGTTCCAGGCGATGGCGTCGCTGCCGTGCAGCGCGTGCAGGAAGGTGCAGCCCTTGGGCAGGTACGTCAGCTTTTCGATTTCGTGGGTCAGCAGCCGTACTTCCCGGGTGGCCACGGTGTGCCACAGGGCGGCGGTCAGCGCCGTGTTGCAAAGCAGGTGACATTCCGGCTTTTCCCGGGAGCCGAAGTAAGCGGACGCGGAGCCCGGTTCTTCGCTGACGTCCCCCAGCAGCAGGGTGCCGGGGCAGACGATTTCGCACATCAGCCGCATCAGGCGGGCCAGGGTGTGCACCTGGGGCAGGCCGCGGCAGCTGGTGCCCAGCGCTTTCCACAGATAGGGAAGACCGCCCAGGCGGATCACGTCGGCGCCGCTGTTGCACAGGAAAAGCAGGTCCTCCATCATACCGTTGAACACGGCGGGCTGGGCGTAGTTCAAATCCCACTGGTGGGCATGGAAGGTGGTCATCACGGCAGCCTGCATTTCTTCATTCCAGGTAAAGCAGCCCGGGGCCGTCAGGGGCAGCTGCTCCTGCATGGTTTGCTCGTACGCGTTGGGCAGGTCCCACGTGTCGTACAGGAAATAGCGGCGCTGGTATTCTTTTTCACCCGCCTTGGCGCGCATGGCCCACTCATGGGTGTCGTCGGTGTGGTTCAGGGGAAAATCCACGCAGACGGACATGCCCTTCTCCCGGCAGGCGTCGGCAAAGCGGACCAGGTCCTCTTCCGTTCCCAGGTCCGGCCGTATCCGGCGGGGATTGCACACAGCATATCCGTCCCCGTATCCGTGGCCGCTTTCCATCAGCGGCTGCAGGAAAAGGCAGTTCACGCCGCATTCGGCCAGATAATCCAGCTTTTCCTTTGCCTGCTTCAGGTCCTTCGCAAAGGCTTTCACATCCAGCTGCATGCCCGTCAGGCTGCGGCTGCGGTACCAATCCTCCTGCTGGTCCCGGGCACGGTCCAGCGCCTTCAGGCTTTCCGGGCGCGCCTCCCAGGTGCGGTACAGCATTTCCACAAAGGCCTCGAAGGCCCGGGCGTTGCCGCGGTATATTTTTCTGTAAAGCAATTCCAGCTCGTCTCCGTGCCGGCGGAAACGATTGGAAAATTCCAGCTTCCATTGTGCTTCGTTCATGATGCCATGCCCCTCCTGCTTTTTTTCCGTGGGGTGGGATCCCCGGCGCTTTGCGCACCGGGCGAAGGATGTTTGACAGGTTTTGATGGTTTTTGATCGTTCTCCCTGTTATTATATAATATTTTTTCCGGCCCGTAAAGATAAAAATCCGGCAGCAGGCGCACAAAAAAACGGCTTGCCTCTCCGGGGGGAGAAGGCAAGCCGGTGACAGCACGGAGGATCAGGAGGCGTTCCGGATCCTTCGGCGGCTCAGGTGGATCTCGCACCCGGCCAGAACCAGCAGCGCCAGGATCATGACGCCGTAGGACGCCGCCAGCGGGATTTCACCCAGTTTTCCGTCCAGGGCAAATTCCACGCCGATCATCACGGCGATGCACAGCACGTCCACAGCCACGGGCCAATAAGCGGGCCAGAAGCCCTTCCGGCCGGATTTCCGGCAGGCGCGGACCAGCAGCCCGGTGAACACCACGGCGCACAGCAGCTGCTCCGCCCGGACGAAGCTGAGGATGTGCACGATGCTCAGCATCAGGGAATCGCTGCGCAGGCTTTCGCAGAAAACCTGGGGCAGGCACAAGTAAAACAGCACCCGTTCCATGCGCAGCCCGGCAACGGCGTTTTCCTTTTTACGCACCAGGAACACCACGCACACGATCAGCGCGATCAGCGCCTCCAGGAAGAACACCGCCAGGTTCCATTCTTCCCATTCATTCTGGACGGCGAAGGGAAAATGATGGTCGTCGAGAGTCTGGGCTATGCGGGCGTCGCAAAGACCTACGACGCGAACGGTGTTCAGACCGGAACGACCTATTTGGATCCTTCTGGCAATTCCATGCAGACAGCAGCCGGCTATAATTCCGTCGAAAAGGCATTTGATGAGAACGGCCGGGTAATTGTCGAGCGTTTCGTGGACGGCGCGGGAAATGCTGTTATCGCGCAGGACAAAGGCTATGCCATCGTGACCCACGAATATGATGATAAGGGACAGGAAATCCGCACAGCCTGGTATGATAACAACGAAGCCCTGATCATGGTCAGCGGTGCTGCTGTTGTGGACAAAGAGTATGACGATGCCGGAAATGTAGTT
>CACYGB010000058.1 GCA_902773895.1 uncultured Eubacteriales bacterium | reverse complement strand
AAAAGAAACGCTGGAGCGCTGTCCCAGCCCCCGTCGGGGAGGAGGTTCCTCCCCGAGCCCCGCCACTTGCGGATGGTATAAAACTTATTTCCCAAGCCGTGTGCCGCATTTGCAGAGGAAATGAAAACCTGCCGCTCCCGGGCAGGCCGGCTTTGCCGGCCCGCCTGTGCGTATGCGCACAGGGAAAAGGCTGGGGATTTCCCGAAAAACAAGCTCGCTTGTTTTCTCGGAAATCCCCAGCCTTTCCTTTTGCCCGGGAACTCTCTTGTCGACAGAATAGCTTCAGGCGCATATTGTTTGTTTTCCCAAGCTGCGTAATATCGCCAAAAACAGGTCCAGGACCCGGCGGGTCCTGGTTCGGGGGTCCGGGGGCTGAAGAAGCCCCCGGTTTCTTCGTCACCCCGAGAGCTCTCTTGCCAACACACAACGCCCCAGGCGCATATTGTTTGTTATTTCAAGCGTGCAAAATCGCCAAGGTGGGTCCAGGGACGATGTCCCTGGTTCGGGGGTCCGGGGGCTGAAGAAGCCCCCGGCGTCCTCCAACTTCCTCGCATTAATTCCCTGTATACCCCGGTGCTTCCCAGGGCAGCACCACGCTGTAATCGCCGGGCACGAAGGGCTTCACCTGGCTGGTACCGTAGTCCTTCATATTCAGGCTGAATTCCACCGTCACATCACGAAGCGGCCCGTTCCAGAATTCGGACACAGCCAGCAGCTTTCCGCGGACAGACGTCAGGCGGTCCTGATCGTCGGTTTCGCAGTCCATTTCCAGGCCGGTCAGCACCCAGCGCGCGGTGCCGTAGGTCAGCGCCTGGGTCACGGTGACGAAGTTTTCAAAGGCAATACCGTCCTCTTCCGGGAAGCTGCGTTCATAGCCGCTGTTGAACCACCGATCCGTCAGGAAATTGGCCGCCAGGTTCAGGGCGCTGACCGCCAGGTCCGGCAATTGGTCATCGTGAATGTCCAGGTGTGTTTTGCGCACGCCGTTTTCTTCCTGCACTGTCAGGGTGCCTTCCGGCAGCACCACCTGTCCGGCCACCAGGCTGCCCAGATCCACCAGGGCATCCAGCTGCACGGAGCGGCGCAGCAGGGTATCCTGCGGGGCATCCACACCCATGCGGTAAATTCCGGGGGTGTACGCCTCCATCACGGCGTAGTCTCCGTGCTCATCGGCAATAATGGTCCAGCCTGTCACCTTGTCGTGGCCCTCCACCCGGGGCGTCAGCAGCTGCAGATCGTAAAAGGATTTACAGTCATCCTGCACGTAATGCAGCTTCGCGGTTTTGAAGCGCTCGTCGCCCAGGTAGAAGGTGGCTTCCCCGTCCACCGTCACATTGTTGGTATAAAACAGCAGGGTGCAGCCGCTGTCCCACAGCGCTTTCAGCGGCGTTTCCGTCAGGGCTACAGCCGTCAGCGCAACGCAGAGCAGGCACGCCGTCAGCAGGATCAACAATCTGGAATGACGCATGAAGAAAATCCCTCCTATTGCATGATTGGAAATGATTCCCGCATACAGAAACGAAGCAGCGGCGGAAGTTCTTCCATCCCGGCGGCAATTTGCACGCTTTTTTCGGGAAGGCGGCCATTTCCGGGCCTTACACCCGGGCGTGCACCCAGCCGCCCTGGCGGAAGCGCAGGTACAGGAACAGTCCGCGCACCCCCAGATCGGCCACCATGCACCACCAGAAGGCCGCCACGCCGCCGCCCAGCACGATGCCGGTGAGCCAGGCAAACAGGATGCGCACGCCCCACATGCTGATCAACCCGCACAGGAAGGGCACCTTGGTATCCCCCGCGCCGCGCAGGGCGCCGCCCGTTACGATGGACAGGGCGTTGAAGGGCTGCTCAAAGGCGCAGATGCGGATCAGCATGGTGCCGATGCGGCGCACCTCGGCGTCCGGCGTCAGCAGCGAAATCAGGAACGGCGCGAAAATATACATCAGCACGCCGATGCCCGTCAGCAGCACCAGGCACAGGAAAATGGCCCGGCTGCCGCTGTCCTTGGCTTCCTGGGGCTTTTTCGCGCCCAGGCCCTGGCCCACCAGGGTGGTGGCCGCCACGGAAAAGCCGTAGGCCGGCATATACCCCACGCTTTCCACCTGGATGGACTGGTTATGGGCGGCAAAGGTGGCCACCCCCACGCCGGACACCATCCGGGCGAACATCATCTGCCCCAGGTTGATGGCGGCCCGCTCCAGCGCCGCCGGGTACGCCACCCGCAGCACCCGGACCGCCACGCTGCCGTCCCACCGGGCGAGCCACTGCACCTTCAGCAGGCTGGACTTGCGGCCCAGGGACAGAAGAATATACAGGCCGGAAATCCCCGTGGCCAGGGCGCTGGCCAGCGCCGCGCCCTTGACCCCCAGGCCCGCGCCCCACATGGAAAAGGAAACGCCCAGCACGGTGATGACGCGGCTTTCGTAAATCAGAAGGAAATTCAGGATCACGTTCAGGAAATTGCTCATCAGCCCGGACACCATAGGCGTGCGGGTATCCCCAGCACCGCGCAGCAGCGCGCCCATGCAGATGCCGGTGTAATGCGGCACAAAGCCCAGCGCCAGGCACCGCATGTAATCAATGGCGTCCTGATGGATCGAGGCGTCGGCGTTCATGATCAGGGGAACCGCCGGCGCGCCCAGCAGCATCAGCGCCGTCATGAACAGGCTCAGCACCAGGCTCATGCGGAACACGATGCCGCTGACCCGGCCCGCCTCCCCGCTGTCCCCGGCGCCGATCAAACGCGCCACCAGCGCCGTGCCGCCCACGCCCAGGGCCTGCACGATGCCGCCCAGCAGCCAGCTGGGGGACGCGTTCACGCCCACTGCCGCCGTGGCGGAAGGACCCAGCACCCCGATCATGGCGGCGTCGATGAAGGAAATCATGATCACCGTCAGGTTTTCCAGCACGCAGGGCCAGGCCAGCTGCAGCACCCGTTTATCCGCCGGATGGCGCAGGGAAAGAGCAAGCTTCAAAGGATCAGGCACCCCGTTTCCATCAATTTCAAATCATTCCCAGCCAAGATCCCGCATGGTTTGCGCCGATCCGGGAATCCTGACAGGAAGGCAGTGAGCGCACCGCTTCGCCGCAAGGCGGAAAGGAAGGAAGCTCGGAAACTGCCTTGGGAGAGCGGACCGGATGCGGTGCGCTCCCCTTTTCATTCCCAGTCTTCATCCAGGATGGTCATATCCGAAAGCGCTTCGTCCACCCAGGGGGTCACGTAGGTCAGCGTGCGCTCCATCTGCGCCGCCACCTCCCGGTTCACCGTCCCCACGGTGCGCTCGCTGCCGTTCATGACCAGCACCACGGACGTATGGCTTTCCGGTTCGTAAAACAGGTCCACCAGCCGGCCGCTCCACCAGCCCTGGTGGCCGTACCAGGTGTGGCCCAGCAAGTCGTAGCGGAACGTATTGAGCCCGTAGGGGCTTGCCCCCGTCACGCTGCTGCCGGGCAGAGCGGACTGGTCCATCTGCATCAGCCGCACGCTGCCGGGGGACAGCAATTGCACCCCGTTGACCACGCCGCGGTTGGCCAGGGCGCAGCCCAGCAGCTCCAGCCCCCGGACGCTGATGTACAGATTGCCCACCGACATACGGAAATGCGCGGCCGGGTTGCAGGTGTCGTCGTAGGACGCGTCCACCCGCAGGTAGCTGGCCGCGGATGAATACACCGTGCCGTCGGACGCGAAGCTGTAGGACAGCTTGTCCGGATCGGGCAGCAGGGTGGATGCGTAGGCCGCGTTGATGCCCAGGGGCGAAAACACATGCTCCGCCATATACGCATTCAGGCTCTGGCCGGAAGCCTGCTCGATCAGGCTGCCCAGGATCCCGCCGTTCAGGTTGGCGTAGGTATAATGGGCGCCGGGCCTGGTTTCGTCAAAATACTTGTCGGACCAGGTGGGCGTGGCGGTGTAATTGGCGCTGGGCAGCAGGGACGTGGTGTGGCTCATGGCCTGGCGCAGGGTGATTTTGTCCTTGGGGTACCGGGGATTGCGGATGGCTTTGCCGTCGCTTTGCTTCAGCGCCGCGTCCAGATCCAGCTTCCCCTGCTCCACCAGCTGCATCACGCCGATGGCTGTGATCAGCTTGGTCACGGAGGCCACCTTGAACACAGTTTCCTCCGTCACGGCGGTGCCCCGTTTGCCCGAACGGCCGTGGAAATACGCATAGCGCCTTTCTCCGCCCAGGTTGACGATCACCGCGCCGCCCACCGTTTTTTTCTGCGCGAACAGCCGGGCAAAAAAAGCATCCGCTTCTGCCTGCCACGCCGGTTTCTCCTCCTCGGCGCGGACAGGAAAAGCGGAAAGAAGCAAAACCCACGCCAGCGCCAGCGCCGCCAAACGTTTCATGCGCGGCCCTCCAGCTGCTCCATGCACTGGTAGATGCGTTCCAGCTCGTCTTCATTATAATACTGCAGGATGATTTTCCCGTGCTTGCGGTTGCCCTTGACGATGGTGCGCACGCCCATCACATCCCGCATGCGGCTTTCCATGTCCTGCAATTCCAGGGGCAGCGGCCGCACCGGCGGCTTTTCCCGGGGCGGCTCATAGGGCTTGGCCGCCAGCTTTTCCAGGGCGCGCACGCTGAGGTTTTCCCGGACAGCCTGCTCCGCCAGGGCCAGCTGCCAATCCGCGTTGTCCAATCCTGCCAGCACCCGGGCATGGCCGGCAGACAGCTTGCCCGTTTTCACGTACTCCTGCACTTCCTCCGGCAGCGCCAAAAGACGCAGCAGGTTGGCCACCGCAGGCCGGGACTTGCCCAGGCGCCGGGCTGCCTGCTCCTGGGTGTAATTGCAGGCGTCCATCAGCTGCCGGATGGCGGCCGCCTCCTCCATGGGATTCAGATCCTCCCGCTGGATGTTTTCAATCAGGGCCGCCTCCATCTGCTCTTCCGGGGTAAAGGAGCGCACGATGCAGGGCACCTGCGTCAATCCGGCCATTCGGGCAGCGCGGAAACGGCGTTCCCCCGCCACAATGCGGTAACGCCCGTCTTTTTCCACCACCAGCAGGGGCTGCAGCACCCCGGCTTCCTTCATGGATTCCGCCAGCGCCTGCAGGGCGCTTTCATCAAATGCCCGCCGGGGCTGGTCCGGATTCCGGTCCAGCTCCGTAATATCAATCATGCTCACCAGGTTTTCCGGATCGCTGCTTTCAGGCAGCAGGGCGTCCAGCCCCCGGCCCAGGCCCATTTTCTTCATCTTCGCGTCTCCTCATCAAGCATTCCGCTTCAGCACTTCCCGGGCCAGCGCCTGATACGCCGCCGCGCCGCTGGAACGGGGGTCGTACATATGAATGGGCAGCCCGTGGCTGGGCGCTTCCCCCAGCCGCACGTTCCTGGGGATCACGGTGTCAAACACCTGCTTTTTGAAATGCTTCTTCACTTCCGCCACCACCTGGATGCTCAGGTTGGTGCGGCCGTCCATCATGGTCAGCACCACGCCCTCGATGTCCAGGCCGGGGTTCAGGCTGCGCTTCACCCGCTGCACCGTGTTCATCAGCGCCGTCACGCCTTCCAGGGCGTAATATTCGCACTGAATGGGCACCAGCACGCTGCGGGCCGTCGTCAGGGCGTTCACCGTAATCAGCCCCAGGGACGGCGGACAGTCAATCAGAATATAATCGTAATCATTTTTGATGGGCTCCAGCGCCGCCCGCATCCGGTATTCCCGGCGCTCCAGGGACGCCAGTTCCAGTTCCGCCCCGGCCAGGCGGATGTCGGCGGGGGCCACGAACAGCTTCTTCTGCCGGGTCTTCTCCACCGTGCTTTCCAGGGTGCATTCGCCCACCAGCGCCTCATACACTGTCTTTTTGCCGGCGCGGATGCCCAGCCCGCTGCTGGCGTTGCCCTGGGGGTCCATATCCACCAGCAGGGTGCGCCGGCCTTCCTCGGCCAGGCACGCGGAAAGATTGACGGCCGTGGTGGTTTTCCCCACGCCGCCTTTCTGGTTCACAATGCAAATGATTTTACTCAATGGTACAAACCTTCTTCAATGAATTCAGGATGCCGGCAGCCAGTCCCGCCAGCGGAACGGCGGATAGCACTTGCGGATAAAGGCGCAGATCGCGTCCACCTCCTGCTGCGTTTCCAGCGGGGTAAAGCGCAGCGCCAGCGCCTTCAGGGCAGACAAGCTGGCGTGCTGCAGGGAGTATTCCCGCAGGATCAATAAATGCGCCGGATCCACGGGAAAGCCGGAAATGAGCAGATCCATCACATCGTCGGCCATAGCGGAAAAATCCTCCAGCCTGACCCGCACCCAGCTGCCGTCGTCCAGGCACACATGCATCTGGCCCCGGGTGATCCGGTGCACGGTGTTGAACAGCAGGCTGTCGATCTTCCCGCTCAGCTCCGCCAGATCCTGCCGGGTGGACCAGGCCCCCAGCCAATGGGCGATCCGGCCGATTTCCTCCTCCGCCAGGCGGCACAGCGCGCCGCCCAGCCAGGGCGTCAGCCTGACGATCACCTGCGCTTCCGCGATCATAGCTTCTTCCTCCCTATCCTTTCCAAAGATACCACACTCTGCCCCGTTTGTCCAGTAAATCCGCCCCGGAAGGCGCGTTTTTTCCGTCTGCTTTCCGCACCGGAAGCGGGATTTCCCTTCCGTTGCCAGTCTGATGCGGATTCTTTACAGAAAAGCGAAATTTTCATCCAATTTTGCTCTTTTTCTGGTAACAATTTACATTATACCGTATATTTACTTATTCTATGTATTTTTATGCAATCGTGAATGTATGTTCGCGCCAAGTCTTGTGGTGGCATGACGCCTGCTCCACCATTTATTGAAAAAGCAAGTTATCCACATTTTCCAGCCATGCAAAGCCCTCTTTTCCCCCGCAGGACTTGAAAAAAAGGCGGAAATCTGCTATGATATGGGCGTGGTTGAGGAAAACGGGAGTTTTCCACAAAAAGTTATCCACAGCCCGAGGCAATCAGTTGCCTGCAGGGTGTTCTTTTTTCCGCTTTTTCAGAAAAAGCAACACCCGATAAACATACAAAGAATGTGCATAGAAAGCGGAGCGAGCACAAGTGGAAATACAAGCGCTTTGGGATCAGGCATGCGCTGTCATGCGCACAGAAATGACACAGGTGACCTTCGACACGTGGATCAAAACCGCCCTGCGGCCGCTGGGCTTTTCCGGCGACCAGTTTTTTATCGAGGCGGTCACGGATTTTTACCACAAGTTCGTCGGTCCCCGCTATACGGCGTTGATCAGCAATTCCCTGTCCGAGGTGACGGGGCGGCCCATCAGCGCCCAATTGCTGACCCCGGCCCAGGCGGATGAGTACCGCGCCGGCATCACGCCGGAAAACAAGCCGGACAACACCGCCTCCCTGAACCCCAAATATACCTTCGACACCTTCGTGGTGGGCAACAACAACCGCTTTGCCCACGCCGCGGCGCTGGCGGTGGCCGAATCGCCGGCGGACGCCTACAACCCCCTGTTCATCTACGGCGGCGTCGGCCTGGGCAAAACCCACCTGATGCACGCCATCGGCCACTACGTTCTGTCCCAGCGGCCCACGGCCCGGGTGAAGTACGTGACCAGCGAAATGTTCGTCAACGAAATGGTGACGGCATTGAACAAGAAATCCCTGCCCGAATTCCGGGAAAAATACCGCAGCATCGACGTGCTGATGGTGGACGACGTGCAGTTCCTGGCCGGCAAAACCGGCTCCCAGGAGGAGTTTTTCCACACCTTCAACGCCCTGCACACCGCCGGCAAGCAAATCATCCTGACCTCGGACAAGCCGCCCCGGGAAATCGCCAAGCTGGAAGAAAGGCTGTGCAGCCGCTTCGAATGGGGCCTGATCGCCGACATCGCCAAGCCGGACCTGGAAACCCGGGTGGCCATCCTGCAAAAGAAAGCGGAGGACGAACTGCTGAAGGTGGACACCGGGATCCTGACCATGATCGCCGAACGGGTGTCCAACAACGTGCGGGAACTGGAAGGCTGCCTGACCCGGCTGGTGGCCTTTTCTTCCCTGACGGGCCGGCCGGTGGACGCACAGCTGGCCGAGGAAGCTCTTCGGGAAATCTTCGCCCGGTCGGAGCCCCGGCACGTGACCTGCGAGGATGTGATGGAGGCGGTCGCCACCTATTACAGCGTCACCGTGGCCGACCTGAAAGGCCCGCGCCGCACCCGGGACGTGGCCGTTCCCCGGCAGATCGCCATGTACATCGCCCGGGAAACGGTGGGCGCGCCCCTGACCATGATCGGCGACGCCTTCGGCCACCGGGACCATTCCACCGTCAACCACGCCTGCCAGAAAGTGGCCGGCGAAGTGAAAACCTCCCCGGCGCTGAACAACCTGGTAAACGATCTGATCCAGCAGCTGCAGGAACGGTAAAGAAATTTTCCGTTACAGGCGCAAAAAGCGACGATTTTGCGCGGTTTTCCGCCAGTCGCCTCTTGCGCCTGTTTTCCATTTTTGGTATAATTGTCGGTGGCTGTTCCCATGATTGAAGACGAAACGAAAGGCGTGAACGACTTTGCACCGGTCATTGAAAACGATGGGGATGATCCTGCTTCTGGCCATGCTGCTGTGCGGCGTGGGCCTGACTTCCGCTGAAGCGGCAACCAAGCCCGTGAAGCTGGATTACAAAGTATATATCGGAAACGCGAAAACCACCACCGCGGATTCCCTGAAAGAGAAGCAGGTGGACCTGGTCTCCTTCTTCTCCCCCAACAGCAATTATCAATATTATTTCGTCATTCCCGGCAAGTGGGACTGCGCCCACCTGCGTATTTTCATGACCGGCACCGAATATGTGACGCTGAACGGACGGCAGTACAAAAACGGGGATGAGCTGTCCCTGTCCCCCGGCAGAACGGTGACCCTGCGGCCCAAACGCGGCACCACCGTACAGCTGACCGCCCTGAAAACCGGCGGCCTGCCCACGCTGTTTATCCGCACCAAGAGCGGCAGCAGCACCAAGATCCACGAGGACAAAGCCTACAAGGAAACCGGCACCCTGTACATGGTGGACGCCAAAGGGAAAACCATGTATAACGGCAAGCTGGACGCCATCCGCACCCGGGGCAATTCCACCTTCAAGTACGACAAGAAGCCCTACCAGATCAAGCTGGCCAAATCCACCAACCTGCTGGACACCAAGAAGGACAAGACCTACATCCTGCTGGCCAACACCCTGGACCGCACCGAGATCCGCAACACCATCGCCCTGGACCTGGCCCGTTATTCCGGCGCCTACGCCTTTGTGCCGGCGGCCCAGTCGGTGGATTTGTACCTGAATCACGATTACAAGGGCACCTACCTGCTCACCGAAAAGGTGGAGGTGGACAAGGACCGGCTGAACATCGACAACCTGGAAGAAGCCATCGAAAAGCTCAATCCCAAGCTGGATTTTGACAAGCTGCGGGCCCTGGGCAACGACGAACTGAAAAACGGCGCCAAGAAATACTATGACATTCCCGAGCTGCCCAAGGACATCACCGGCGGCTACCTGATCCAATCCAACGTGGAAACCCGTTACGCCACCGAAGCCAGCGCTTTTGTGACGAAGCTGGGCTTCCCCTTCACCCTGCAGGAGCCCAAATACGTTTCCAAGCGCCAGATCAACTATCTTTCCAAGCTGTTCCAGAGCATCGAGGACGCCTTGGCCAGCAAGGACGGCGTCGACCCCAAAACAAAAAAGTATTACTCCGACCTGATCGATATGAACACCCTGGTGCACAAGTATCTGCAGGCCGAAGTGCTGGACGATTTTGACGGCCAGCGCTGCTACTACTACAAGAATTCGGACAAAATCGACGGCAAGCTGTACGTCGGGCCCGTGTGGGACCAGGACAACATCCTGGGCGCCAGCAGCAAGCGCAACGACCCCACCGCCATCCGCATCGCCGGCGACAAGAGCCGCCCCTACTACTGGTTCACCCTGGCCGCCAAGCACGGCGATTTCCGCTACACCGCCAACGTGACCTACCGCAAGGTGTACGCTCCCGCCATCAAGATCCTGCTGGGCAAAAAGACAGACAGCAAGGGCATCCTCAAATCCATTGACGAGTATGTGGAGGAAATCCGCACCTCCGCCAATGCCGACCTGACCCGCTGGCCCATCAGCCTGCGCAACACCTATACCAACTTCAACACCGAATGCGGAAGGAATTTCGACGCCCAGGTTTCCTTCTTAAAAAAATACCTGAGCCAGCGCAAGACGGTGCTGGACAAATACTTCAGCAAATCCAAGATCGCCAAGCTGACCCCGCATCCCACCGCAAAGCCCACCAAGAAGCCTACCGCCGAACCCACGCTGGAACCCACGCTAGAGCCGACGCTGGAACCCACGATGGAGCCGACGCCGGAACCCACCGCTGAGCCCACGATGGAGCCTACCGCCGAACCCACGGCAGCGCCCACAGCGAAACCCACAGCTGTGCCTACGGCCATCCCCACCGCCGTGCCCACCGAAGCCCCCACGCAAGCGCCTTCCGCGTCCAAATCCGGTGTGATCAGCCTGCTCTTTTCTTCCGCCGATGCGGAGGAAATCCCGGATCTGATCGGGCAAAGCGGAGAAACGGAGGACGAGCCTGCGGATACGCCGGAAACCCCGGATGAAACGGAGCAGCCTGCCGAAGAACCCACCGAAGAACCTACCAAAAAACCGACGAAAAAACCCACCAAAAAACCGACGAAGACCCCCAAGCCCACTCCCAAGCCCACCGCTACCATTTCTCCCAAGAAGCTGTACAAAACGCTGAAATCCGGCACGGAACACGCCGCCGTATTCGTGCTCCGTCAGCGGCTGTACTACCTGGGGTACCTGGACAAGGCCGGCTATCACGACCGGGATTCCAGCTACAAATATGACCGGCAGATGGTGAACGCCGTCAAGGCGCTGCAGAAGGCCAACGGGCTGAAGCAGGACGGCATCGCCAGCCCGGCCCTGCAGGCGCTGGTGTACTCCGACAGCGTCAAGGTGCCCAAAGGCCAGAAGACCCGGTCGACCCCCAAGCCCACGGCCACCCCCAAGCCCTCCGGCCCCAGCGCCAAGGACGTGGAAAAGGCCAAGCTGCCGGCGCTGGACGACGAAGGCTTCCTGCCGGCCAAGTCCAAGGACGAATTTGTTTATAAGAATAAGGAAGCCGGCCTATGGTATTACATTTCCAAGGACCTGTACGTGGAAATCCGCCGGTTTGAGCAGAAGAAGCCCAAGCTGGTCTGGTACGAAACCCGGGTGAAGCTGCGCAACGGCCAGGAACCCACCGCCATCTTCTCCCGCAACAACAAGCTGGGCAGCACCCAGGAAGTGCTTCCCAAGATCATCGCCCAGGATACCCAGGCCGTGCTGGCCCTTTCCGACGACTATTACCAGTACCGCCGCGGCGCGTCGAAAGGCCGGGTCGGCATCATCATCCGCAACGGCACGGTACTCTACGACAGCCTGAACGACGAAAACCCCCTGCGCAAGTATCCCCGGATGGATGTGATGGCCTTCCTGCCGGATGGCAGCCTGGCCGTGTATGAGCGCGGCAGCATCACCACCAAGAAGCTGGTCAAGATGGGCGTCAAGAACAGTTTCTCCTTCGGGCCCGTGCTAGTGAATTACGGCGTGGCCAATCCCTCCGGGCTGTACGGCCCCACGCAGCTGCAATGGGGCAATGAACCCCGCAACGCCATCGGAATGCTGGACAAGAACGATTTCCTGTTCATCACGGTGGACGGCCGCTACGACGGCTCCGTGGGCGTCAACACCAACTGGCTGACCAACAAATTCCTGGAAAAGGGCGTTATCACCGCTTTCAACCTGGACGGCGGCGGCACCACGGCCCTGGTCTTTATGGGCGAGCAGCTCAACAAGGCCGGCAAGGCCGTCCGCTCCATTCCCAGCATGATCAGCTTCGGGAAATCCACCAAGGTCAAAACGACCAAGTAAACCAGACAACAAAACGCGGCTTTTACAAGCCGCGTTTTTTGTTATCGGTTTCTGTTCCTTCGGGGATAGGGCGCAGGCACGTCCGTCAGGCCCAGCAGGTAATCCACGGAGGTTTGATAGTAGGCCGCCAGCTGAATCAGCACGTCCAGCGGGATTTGCCGCTGGCCGTTTTCGTACTGCGAATAGGTGTTTTGCCGCAGGTGCAAGGAGGCCGCCAGGGCAGCTTGCGTCAGGTCGTGATCTTCCCGCAAATCGCGCAGCCGCACAGCCCATCTCCTCCCCCGCACGGTTCTTCTTTCATTATAGGGATCTCGAATTGAGATCTTGTTTTTTCTCATTTGTGATATGCGAAAGCAGATCACAGCAGAAAGGGAGTTTTGTCAAAAATGCGGCCAGGAAATTCCCGAATCTGCAGCCTTCTGCCCCGGATGCGGAACCCGGATCGGACAGCCCCTTCAGGCAGCCCCGGCAGCAGTCCAGCAGCCCGTGATCGATTCCCGGTCGAATATTTCATCAATTTCTCCAACGGAAAAATCCCGGCGCCATACGGCGCCGGGATCGTTTTCTTGGCTTGCTATTGATGAGGGGCCCTGACCCTTAGTACATGCCGCCCATGCCGGGGTTGGCAGCGGGAGCAGCGGGTTCGGGCGCGGGAATGTCGGTCACCAGGGATTCGGTGGTCAGCACCATGGCGGCCACGGAGGCGGCGTTCTGCAGGGCGGAACGGGTCACCTTGGTGGGGTCGATGATGCCACGGTCGATCATGTCCACGTATTCACCCTTCAGGGCGTCGTAGCCATAGCCCACCTTGCGGCTGCGGCGGATGTTCTCGATGATCACAGCGCCGTCGATGCCCGCGTTCAGGGCGATCTGCCGTATGGGCTCTTCCATGGCCCGCAGGATGATCTGCACGCCGGTCTTGGCGTCGCCGGCATTCTTGCTCACCAGGGCCTGCACCTTGCTCATGGCGTTCAGCATGGCCACGCCGCCACCGGGCACGATGCCCTCTTCCACAGCGGCACGGGTAGCGGCCAGGGCGTCTTCGATGCGCATCTTGCGCTCTTTCATTTCGATTTCCGTAGCAGCGCCCACCTGGATGACGGCCACGCCGCCGGCCAGCTTGGCCAGGCGTTCCTGCAGCTTTTCGCGGTCATAATCGCTGGTGGTTTCGGCGATCTGGGCCTTGATCTGGTTGACGCGGTTGGCGATTTCGTTCTTGTCGCCGGCGCCGTCGATGATGGTGGTGTTTTCCTTATCCACCTTCACCTGATGGGCCTGGCCCAGCATGTCGAGGGTGGCTTCCTTCAGATCCAGGCCCAGCTCTTCGCTGATCACCTGGCCGCCGGTCAGGATGGCGATGTCCCGCAGCATTTCCTTGCGGCGGTCGCCGAAGCCGGGGGCCTTCACGGCCACACAGGTGAAGGTGCCGCGCAGCTTGTTCACCACCAGGGTGGCCAGGGCTTCGCCTTCCACGTCCTCGGCGATGATCAGCAGCTTCTTGCCGGCCTGCACCACCTGCTCCAGCACAGGCAGGATCTCCTGGATGTTGCTGATTTTCTTGTCGGTGATCAGGATGTAGGGGTTATCCAGCTCCGCCACCATCTTGTCGGTGTCGGTGACCATGTACGCGGAAGCGTAGCCGCGGTCGAACTGCATGCCTTCCACGGTGGTCAGTTCGGTCTTCATGGTCTTGCTTTCTTCCACGGTGATGACACCGTCCTTGCCCACTTTTTCCATGGCGTCGGAAATCAGCTGGCCGATGGTTTCATCGCCGGCGGAAATGGAAGCCACCTGCGCGATGTCCTGCTTGCCG
>CACYGB010000057.1 GCA_902773895.1 uncultured Eubacteriales bacterium | reverse complement strand
CCACCTGTTCCCATACCGAACACAGAAGTTAAGCCCTTCAGCGCCGATGGTACTTGGCTGGACACGGCCCGGGAGAATAGGTCGCCGCCGGATTCCAATAGGGTGGAGAAATCCACCCCATTGCCTCAATAGCTCAATGGCAGAGCATTCGGCTGTTAACCGAAGGGTTGTAGGTTCGAGTCCTTCTTGAGGCGCCAAAGGTCCCGCTTGGAAACAAGCGGGATTTTTGTTGTTCTTAGGAAGAGTATGATGCAAACGTGACTTGATATTTCATCATTATTGTTAATTTGCCTAAAAAGATATTTACAATGTATGCATATAGATATATAATTAATTTTGCAAGAGAATTGGTATTTCAAATAATAAACCATAGGACACTTTGCGTTGATAGAGCAACAAAATCGTTATTTTACTGGTTAGGAGGAATTGATAATGAAAAAGATTTTGAAGTATGTCTGTATTTTGTGTTTTGCGTCATTGTTGTATTTATCAACCATTCCAAATGCATTTGCTGATGTAATATCTTTTTCTGGTTCGGGATATATGAGTAAAAACGGCGAAAAAGTAATTATAGCTGGTAAAAGCATAACGCTTTCTTACGACTACTCAAATTATAAGTATATTCGTAAAATTTCAGGCACTATAAACGGAGAAACCGTTTTTTCTGAATCGCCATTATCAAAAACAATAGGATCAATAACCTTCGAGATTGACGAAAACCAAAGCGGGAACTTGAGTATTAGGGTTGAGTACACTAACAAAAACTTGACAAGATTAGGGGCCACATATAATATAACGGTTATTCCTCCACAAAAAATAAGTGATACTGAAGTTATAATAGAAGGAAATATATCCTACACAGGAAAATCTTTGACTCCACCAGTTACTGTAAAGCATGATGGTAAAGAACTTGAAAAAGGCCATGATTATACCCTGACATTTGCAAATAATATTAACGCTGGAACTGCAAGAGTTACTGTAACGGGAATCAATGAGTATTCAGGCAGTAAGCAAGTTTCTTTTAATATCTCAAAGGCTAAGATGAGTAGCGTATCAATAGCAGCCATCAAAAACCAAACTTACACTGGTAAAGCTATTAAGCCTACTCTTTCGGTGAAATTGGGGACAGTAAAACTGACCAATGGGATAGATTACACTGTAAAATATACCAGCAACACGAAGATTGGAAAGGCTACTATCACCCTAACAGGGAAGGAAAACCTAACCGGCTCAAAGAAAGTTACTTTCAAGATTATCCCAAAGGGAACAACTATCAGCAAATTGACAGCCGCCACAAAAAAGATTACTGCGAAGTGGAGGAAACAAGCCGTACAGACCACAGGTTATCAGATTCAGTTCAGCACAACGAAAACTTTCAAGACATATAAAACTTTGACAATATCCAAGGTTAGTATTCTTTCCAAAACACTGAACAATCTGTCAGCCAATAAGACCTATTATATTCGTATACGTACCTATAAAACCGTCAGTGGGACGAAGTATTATTCAAATTGGTCAGCATATAAAAGCGTCAAGGTAAAATAAAAAAATGAAAGCCCGCATTGACAGCGGGCTTTTAAATTTATAAATAAATGGTTGTACACGTGTTCTATTGCTTTTTTGTTTAAAATGAACACATCCACCGCGTAGAGCGTCTTGCACACGAGAGAACTACATGGAGGATCCCCTTATTCTTTGTCATTCAATTTCAACAAATCCGTGTAGTGCATGCCGAATCCTGCATATTGAATACTCGTGAAATAGAGGAAGTTATTTAATCTACACCGTAGACCCCAGCAGTTTTTGGTCGAAGGTGAAAAGCGCTTCGTTGATTTCGAAAATGTCGTAGTTCTCCTGGCGGATGAAGTATTCCACGATCAGGTCGAACTTGCTGCTGTGGGACAGGGAAAAGCCGGCTTTTCCCAGCATCTCCCGGGTTTCCGGCAGGGAAAGGCGCAGGGCCACTGCCAGGGCCAGCACCGTGGGCTTGCCCGGGCGGTACTCCGGCTGGTTTTTGATTTTGTTGAACAGCTTCCGGTCCAGGTTGGCTTTTTTGTAGCATTCGGCGTCAGTCATGTGCCGTTCGTCGATTTTCCGGAACAGCATATCCCGGAAGCCTTCGTCCATTTGGGCCAGGTAGGCGTCCAGGCCGCCGGCAGGACGCGATTGCTGCCCGGGCGCGGGGATGGGCGACGGACGCGGGGCATCCCACGCGGCGCCGTCCGTCACGGAGCTGAGGGAAATGTCCTCCGCCGCGGCGTCAGGGGCACAGGCAGCGTCGGCTGCGGCATCCTCGGGGGCCGCCGGCCTTTTCTTTTTCTGTTTCGGCAGGGGAAAAAGCGGCGGCTTTCTGAGGCTTTTCATGGGCTGCAGGTCCATCAGGGGCCGGCTGTTTTCCCGCCGGAGGGAAGCCATATCGATGGACGCGTCGTCGATGAACGCCTGGATGTTTGCGTACAGTTTCCGGCTGATGGCAAAGGACGCGGGATCGTACACCACCAGGTACACGGTCATATCGTGCTCCAGCAGGAAATCCCGGATGGTGTCGGTGGCGGTTTTCAGGGCCACATCCCGGGGACAGCCGTAGGCGCCGGCGGAAATCAGCGGAAACGCCACCGTTTCACAGCCGTTGACCAGGGCCAGTTCCAGGGACTGCCGGTAGCACGACGCCAGCAGCCGCGCTTCGCCGTGGCGGCCGTCCTGCCAGACGGGGCCCACGGTGTGGATCACGTACCGGCAGGGCAGACGGAACCCCGGGGTGATTTTTGCCTGGCCCGTTTCACAGCCGCCCAGGGCGCGGCACGCATGCAGCAGCTCCGGCCCGGCGGCCCGGTGGATGGCGCCGTCCACGCCGCCGCCGCCCAGCAGGGAAGCGTTGGCCGCGTTGACGATGGCGTCCACCTGCATGCGGGTGATGTCGTTGCGGATCAGTTCAAAGGGCATGCCGCTCACCTCGTTTCAGTTTGTCCGTCCGGATAAGGAAAGCCCCCGCATGGCCCGCAGCGCATGAAACGCGGGGAAAAGCGCCCGGCACCGGGACGCGCGGCACCCGCAAAGGGAATTACAGGCGGTAATCACCGTCGGTCAGGGCGTCGATTTCGGTTTCGTAGAAGGCTTTCATCCCGGTGATCATGAAATCCACGTCGTCGGCGCCGGCGGTTTCATAGCAGCTGTGCATGGCCAGCTGGGCCAGGCCGATGTCCAGGGTGTTGATGGAAACGTGGCTGCCGGAAATGTTGCCCAAGGTGCTGCCGCCGGCCATGTCGGAGCGGTTGGCGTAATGCTGCACCGGCACGCCGGCCTTTTTGCAGATCAGGTGGAACACCGCTTCGCTGACGCCGTCGGTGGTGTATTTCTGGTTGGCGTTGAATTTGATCACGATGCCCTCGTTCATGTAGGTGCAGTTGACCGGATCGGCGTATTCCGGATGGTTGGGATGCACGGCGTGGGCGTTGTCGGCGGACAGCATGAAGCTGTTGGCCAGCACGGTGTAATACTCCTCTTCCCGGCGGCCCAGGGACAGCAGGATGCGGCGCAGCACGTCGGCCAGGAAGGTGGCGTCGGCGCCTTGCTTGGTGGTGCTGCCCACCTCCTCGTTGTCAAAGACGCAGCACACGTTGGCGTGCCGGCACGGCCCGGCGGCCTTCAGTGCTTCCACGGCGGAGAAGGCGCACTCCAGGTCGTCCAGCCGCGGCGCGGACACGAATTCTTCCCGGGGGCCCCACAGGCGGCCCTCCATCCGGTTGTACAGGTACAGATCCGCGCCCAGCAGGTCCTTTTCCTCCACGCCGGCGGCTTGGGCGATCTGCGCGCGGAAGGTGTGCTGGGCCTGGGCGTCGCCCCACAGGGGGAAGGTGTCCACCGCGGCGTTGTATTTGAAGCCGTTGTTGACCTCCCGGTTCATATGGATGGCTACGTTGGGGATCAGCGCGGTGTCCCTTTCCAGGTTCACCAGCACGGTGCCCACGCCCTTTTCGGTGCGCACCAGCGCCCGGCCGGCCACCGACAGCGGCCGGTCAAACCAGCTGGCCATGATCATGCCGCCGTAGCGCTCGGTGTTCAGCTGCACGTATTTGTTCCGTACGGTGACTTCTGCGTTTTCCTTGATTTTGAAGGTGGGGGAATCGGAATGACTGGCCACCAGCTGGAAGGCGGTGAACGCGTTTTCAGGCAGGGTAAAGGCGATCACGCTGCTGCGGTTGCGGGTCACGTAATATTTTCCGCCGGGCAGTAAATGCCAGTTTTCCTGCTCACCCAGGGGCGTAAAGCCGGCCAGCTCCCGGCAGATGGTGTCCACCGCGTGAAAGGCGGTGGGGCTTTTTTTCACAAATTCGATCAGTTTCCGGGCGTTTTCGTGCTGCATGGTCAGGTCTCCTTTACAGTGTGTGGTAATACAGGCAGATGGTTTCGTAGCGGCCGTCCTTCATGCGGAAGCCGCCGGGGATGGCGCCCAGGGGCTGAAAGCCCAGCCGCTCGTACAGATGCCGGGCGTGGACGTTGCTTTCCACCACGGCGTTGAACTGCATCAGGGTAAAGCCGCAGGCCCGGGCCTGGCGCAGGCAGTCCTTCGCCAGCGCCTCGCCCAGGCGCTGCCCCCGGCAAAGGGAGGAAACGGCAAAGCTGGCGTTGGCGATATGGCCGCAGCGGCCCACGTTGTTGGGGTGCAGGATGTACAATCCCCGCACGGCGCCGGCGTCGTCCACCGCCACGGCGGTGTGGGTCTGGGCGGCAAAAAAGCGTTCGCCGGACGCTTCATCCAGCGTTTCCAGCTGGGGAAAGGCGACGCCCTCCTCCACCACCTCGTTCCAGATGGCGGTCATGGCGGGCAAATCGGAGGGTTGGTACGGGCGAATCGTCATGGGAACCTCCATTCGAGGGAAAGGTCACTCGGTCATGCCCCGGAATCCCTTGCCGATGATTTCGGAGGACGAGGTGATGGTGATGAAGGAGTGGGGATCGGTGGCGCGGACGAACAGCTGCAGCCGGATGGCCTGGGAACGGTTCACCACCGTCATCACGATTTTGTGCTGGTGATGGGTGTAGCTGCCTTCGCCCACGGTGACGGTGGCGGTGTGGTGAAGTTTGTTCATGATGAAATCGCAGATGGGCTCGGGATTGTCGGTGATGATCTGGAACACCTTGCAGGTGCGCAGGTTGTCCATCACCGTGTCCACCAGCATGGATTTCATGAACAGACCGAACAGGGAAAACAGCCCCGTTTCCATGCCGAAAATGAAGCAGGCCCCCACGGCCACCACCAGGTCCGCCAGGGCCAGGGCCAGGCCGATGTTCATGTGGGAATATTTTTTCACCAGCATGGCGATCACGTCCGTGCCGCCGGAGGAGGCGTTGGCGTCAAACAGCAGGGCGGCGCCGAAGGCCGGCAGGCCCACGGCAAACATCAATTCCAGCACGGGCTGGCTGGTCATGGGCGCAGCCATGGGCACCGTGCGCTCCAGCAGCAGGGTGACCAGGCTGTACACGATGCTGGAATAGGCGGTGCGGATGCCGAAGCTGCGGCCCAGGAACAGCGCCCCGACGGCCAGCAGCGCCACGTTCAGGATCAGGTTCATGGTGGCGGTGGTGACGCCGGGGAAAAAGCGGCTGATCAGGATGGACAGGCCGCTGACGCCGCCGGTGGTGAAGTGGTTGGGAAATTTGAAAAAGTAAACGCCTGCGGCGGTCAGCAGCGTGCCCAGGTTCAGGTACAGCATTTCCCGGCGCCACGTGGCGGAAAACAGTTTCTTGCGCAGTGCTTCCATCATATTCCATACCCCATTTGCAGCAGCCAGCGGCACAAATTTCCGCTCCAGGCGGAGGCCGCGGCATTTTCCTGGGCCAGCCCCAGGCCGTGACGGCCCCGGGGGTAGACGTGCAGTTCAAACGACACGCCGTGATCGGCCAGCGCCTTGGCCAGGGCCAGGCTGTTTTGCACCGGTACGGCGCCGTCCTCCGCCGTGTGCCACAGGAAGGCCGGCGGCGTATCGGCGGTTACGTGCTCCTCGTTGGAATAGAAATGGATCAGGTTTTCGTCTGCCGCCAAATCCCCCAGCAGCATCTGCCGGGAGCCCGCGTGGGCGTACGGCCCGAAGGTGACCACGGAATAGCAGGGGATGAAGGCGTCCGGCCGGGAGGAAAGGCGCTCCACCGGGTCGGCGGCCGCGGCGCTGCCGGCGTCATAGCGGGTGGCGGCGGTGCAGCACAGGTGGCCGCCGGCGGAAAAGCCCAGCACGGCCACCTTTTTATAGCCCAGGGAGCGCACCAGCCGCAGGGCCCGCCTGGCGTCGGCCAGCGGGGCCTCATGGGGGCAGGGATGTACCCGGTAATCCAGCACATAGGCGGCGATGCCCGCGCTGTTGAGCATCCGGGCGATGGGCTCGCCTTCGTGGGCGGCCTTATGGGAATAACCGCCGCCGGGGATCACCACCACGGCGCCGCGGGCGCCCGCTGCCGGGAAGGCCGTCAGGCCGGGAGCCTGCTGGCCCGGGCACTGGTCGGCGAAAGGAACGGGACCGGTCCACAGGGGAATGCGTTCTTCCATGGAGGATTCAGGCTCCTTCCAATTTTGAATACGATGTTCTTTCCTTTACTTTACACCTTTTGGCCCGATCCCGCAACGGGATATTTTCCTTTTTACGGAAAAGTGACGATTCAGACCGAAAAATGTATTTTTGGGCGCGGAAGGGTAGCGCGGGCCGCCGCGCCGTGTTATACTGATCCCGTCAACAGGACAAAGGAGGATTTCATCCATGAGCAACAAGGCAATCAAGCGGCTGATCATCGCGGGTCTGGTGGTTGTGATCGCCATCGTTCTTTTGAACGTATGCACCGTGCAGGTGCCCACCGGCAACACGGCCATCATCACCACCTTCGGCAAGGTGGAGGACTACACCCTGGAGGCCGGCTTCCACCTCAAGAGCCCCTTCCAGAAAATCATCCTGATGGACAACCGGGAGCAGAAGACCCCCTTCTCCACCCAGGCGTTCTCCAGCGACATCCAGCAGGTGGACATCATCGGCTCCATCAACTACGCCATCAACAAGTCCACCGCCATGACGCTGTTCAAGGAAGTGGGCACCGATTATTTCAGCAAGCTGATCAATCCCCGCATGCTGGAAAACACCAAGGCGGTCTTTTCCAAGTACACGGCGGAAAACCTGGTCAGCGCCCGGGAGCAGCTTTCCCGCCTGATCCGGGACAACCTGAGCAAGGAAATGGACAAGTACGGCATCACCATCATTTCCATCTCCATTGAAAACATTGACTTCACCGACGCCTTCACCGACGCTGTGGAAGCCAAGCAGGTGGCCGCCCAGAAGAAGCTGCAGGCCGAAATCGAGCAGGAACAGAAGACCATGGAAACCCAGCAGCAGGCCCAGCGCCAGAAGATCGAAGCGGACGCCAAGGCGGAAGTGGTGAAGATCAACGCCGACGCCGAAGCGTATTCCACCAAGGTGAAGGCGGAGGCTGAGGCGGAAGCCAACCGGAAGATCGCCGAATCCCTGACCCAGAGCCTGATCGAATTCACCCAGGTGAACCGCTGGGACGGCCAGCTGCCCACCTACGTGGCCGGCGACGGCGCTGCCGCGCTGCCGGTGCTGAGCCTGAACAACGGCCAGACCGCCGCTCCGGAAGAAACAAAGTAATAAAAAGCATGAAAAAAGCCTGCCGCGCCTGCGGCAGGCTTTTTTCAGTTATCCCAGCCATACGTCCAGCAGCATCATGACGGTGAAGCCCAGGGCAAACCAGGCGGTGGAATGGCCGCCGTCCCGGGCGGATCCGGGGATCAGTTCCTCCACGATCACGCACAGCATGGCGCCGGCGGCGAAGGCCAGCATCCACGGCAGCAGGGGCAGGAACACGCCGGCGGCCAGCAGCAGCAGGGCCGCGCCCGGCGGCTCCACCGCCCCGGACAGCACGCCGCCCAGGAACGCTTTTCCGCGCCGGACGCCGGCGGCGCGCAGCGGCAGCGACACGATGGCGCCCTCCGGCACATTCTGCAGCGCGATCCCCAGCGCCAGGGCCAGGGCGGCAGCCGGGCTTTCGCTGCCGTACAGCGCCCCGGCGCCCACCGCGCCCACCGCCATGCCCTCCGGCAAGTTGTGCAGCGTGACGGCCAGCAGCATTTTTTCAGTTCCGTTCAGCGTGCGTCCCTGCACCCGGGCCAGCAGCGCGTCTGTCGCCCGCAGAAAGAACATGCCGGCCAGGAACCCCGCGGCGGACGGAACCGCGCCGCCCAGCGCCACCGCGCACAGGATCAGCATCCTTTCCACATCCACCCGGGTGATGCGCCGCTTCGTGCGGGCTTCCTTTGCAGGCTTGCTTTTTATCATGCATACACACTCCTTCACCATGTCCTTGGCAACAGGATATGAAGGAGCGGGAGAGGATATGCGCTGCCTGCATACAAGAAACCGGGCGGAAGGAAACTTCCGCCCGGGCGATGGATGGGTTTTGTCAGGCCAGCAGCTTTTTGGCTTCCTCGGTCATTTTGTCGTTCAGGGCGTCCACGGCTTCCTGGCTGTCGGCCTTGGAGGCCACGTACAGCTTGATCTTGGGCTCGGTGCCGCTGGGCCGCACGCACACCCAGTTGTCGTTTTCCATTTCAAAGTAGATCACGTTGGAGGCGGGGTAATCCAGCTTGGTTTCCACGCCGTTTTCGATGCGGACGCCCTTCTGGAAATCCTTCACGGCGGTCACCTTCACGCCGGCGATTTCGGCGGGGTAATGGCTGCGCAGCTGGGCCATGATGGACTTGATCTTTTCCACGCCGTCCTTGCCGGGCAGGGTGACGGATACGCCCTTTTCCTTGAAGTAGCCGTACTTCCGGTACAGGGCCTGCAGGGCGTCGTACAGCGTTTCGCCCCGCTCCATGCAGGCGCAGGCCGCCTCGCACACCAGCAGGGAGGCGTTGACGGCGTCCTTGTCGCGCACCTGCGTGCCGCTCAGGTAGCCGAAGCTCTCTTCAAAGCCGAACAGGAAGGTGTGCTCGCCGCTTTCTTCAAACTGCTGGATCTTTTCGCCGATGAATTTGAAGCCGGTCAGCACGTCGTACATCTTCACGCCGTAGGACGCGGCGATGGCGTCGGCCATCTTGGTGGACACGATGGATTTCACGGCGGCGCCGTTCTTTGGCAGCGTGCCCTTTTCCTGGCGGGAGCGCAGGATGTGGGAAAGCAACAGGCAGGCGATCTGGTTGCCGGTCAGGGTGTGGAATTCGCCCTTGCCGTCCCGCACGGCGGCGCCCAGGCGGTCGCAGTCCGGGTCGGTGCCGAACACCACGGTGGCGCCCACTTTGTCCGCCAGGGGAATGGCCAGCTTGAAAGCGGCGGGATCCTCGGGGTTGGGGGCGGTAACGGTGGGGAAGTGCCCGTCGGGCAGCTCCTGCTCCGGCACCACGGTGACGTGGATGCCCAGTTCCTTCAGCACCCGGCGCACCGGCACGTTGCCGCTGCCGTGCAGGGGGGTATAGACGATGTTCAGGTCCTTGCCCCGTTCTTCCAGCAGTTCGGGCCGCACGGACAGGGACTTGATCATGGCGGTGTAATCGTCGTCCACTTCTTTTTTGCCGATGATTTTGAGCAGGCCCTTTTCCAGCGCTTCCTTTTCATCCATGGGCACGCAGTCAGTGTACTGCAGGGCCTGGATGTAGCCGGTCACGGCGTCGGCGGCTTCGGGGCCCAGCTGGGCGCCGTCGGCGGCGTACACCTTGTAGCCGTTGTACTGCGGCGGGTTGTGGCTGGCGGTGATCACCACGCCGGCGCTGGTTTGCAGGTGGCGCACGGTGTAGGACAGCACCGGCACGGGCCGCAGGGATTCAAACAGATACGCCTTCACGCCGTTGGCGGCCAGCGTCAGGGCCGTTTCCTTGGCGAACACGTCGCTTTTGATGCGGCTGTCGTAGGCGATGGCCACGCCGGCGTCCTGCAGGTTCTGGGCGATCAGGTACTGGGCCAGGCCCTTGGTGGCCCGGCGCACGTTGTAAATGTTCATGCGGTTGGTGCCCATGCCCAGCACGCCGCGCAGGCCCGCGGTGCCGAAGGCCAGGTCGGTATAAAAGCGGTCTTCGATTTCTTTCTCATCGCCGGCAATGCTTTGCAGCTCCTGCACGGTTTCCGCGTCGTCTTTGAACATGGCAAGCCATTTTTGATATTCATCCCGATAGTTCATGGTGAACGACCCCTTTCAGACTATTTTTCTTCTTTCATTATACAGGGTTTTTCTCATTTCCGCAAGGAGGAACGGGAGCAAAAGATGCGCATAATCTGAAAAATTGAAGGGTGAGGGGGATGCGGATCTGGGTGGCGGACGGCGTGCGGGGGCTGATGGCCCGGCAGGAAGGCGGGTGGCGGACGCTGGGGCCTCCGGGCACGGCGCTGTGCCTATTCCGTGGCGGGGTGTTCTGCGCGGGGGAGCGGCAGGCGTTTTTTTACGCTGGTGCGTCCGGCAGGCGTTTTTTTACGCTGGTGCGTCCGGCAGGATGGCGGACGGCTTTGCCGCGGAGGGCGGCGTCTGCGCCATGGTGTGCCGCGTGGAGGTGCTCTATACCCTGTCCGCCGACGCCGGCTGCCTGACGGCCCGGGAGATCGGGGGCGGCGGACCGCTGTTTTCCGCCCCGGTGGGGAAAGATCCGCGATCGCTCAGCGTGCGGGGCGGCTCCCTGGCGGTGGCGGACGGCGCGGAAGGAAGGATCCTGTTTTTTGACCGGCAGCTGCGGCGGCAGGGGTGCATCCGCCTGCCGGGCCCAGCCTGCGGCGTCTGCCTTCTGGCGGGCGGAGCGGCGGCGCTGTGCGGCGCGGAGGAGGGCGCCCGTTTCCTTTCTATCGGACGGCACGGCGGGACGGAGGAAATCTTCCGCTGCCCGAACCGTCCCTGCTGCCTGGCCCGCCGGGGCCGGGGTTTTGCGGTAGGGAGCCGGGGCGCGGTGTTCTTCGTGGCCCCGGACGGCGGCGTGCTTGGCGTGCGGAAATGCGTGTGGCCCGGGGCGGCGCGGCCTAACGCCGGAAAGACGCTGATCTGCGATTCCGGCGGGGGACAGGTGCTGCTGGAGGACGGGCGGAGGCTGTACGCGGGGCCGGCCCCGGAGGACGCGCTGATCCTGCCCGGGTGAAGGGGCATTTCCGGCGGGGCGGCCTGCCGGAATTTTTTTGCGCTTTTTCGGCAGGAAAAGGGGAAGATGCGGAGAATAAGAGAATTTGGGTTAAGATGATGCTTTCCTTTTTCAAGGGAAAGCACACATGGATATTTTCCAGACCTTCACCACCGGAAAATCAAGGAAATGGGGGAAAAAAGGAATGGATCGAACGGAAATGCTGCAGGCCCTGGCCAAAGAAAAAACGGCCATCCTGCACGGCGACGCGGAACGCATTGCCAAGCAGCATGCCGACGGCAAGTGCACCGCCCGGGAACGGGTGGCCAAGCTGTTTGACGCCGGCAGCTTTGTGGAAACGGATGCCCTGAAGGCGGACGGTCACGTGGTGACCGGCTGCGGCACGGTGAACGGCCAGGCCGTTTACTGCTTCGCCCAGGACTACGCGTCCGCCGGCGGCGCCATGGGCAAGGCCCAGGCGGAAAAGATCCTGAAGGTACTGCGCCAGGCCCGGGTCACCGGCGCGCCCGTGGTGGCGCTGCTGGACAGCGCCGGCGTGAAAATCAGCGAAGGCCCGGCGGCGCTGCCCGCTTATGCCGAAATCCTCAGCGCCATGGCACGCCTGTCCGGCGTCAGCCCGCTGATCGCCTGTGTGATGGGGCCCTGCGTGGGGCTTTCCACGCTGCTGACCCAGATCGCGGATGTGACCATCCAGGTGAAAAAGGGTGAAATCGCCCTGCACACCGCGCTGGTGATGAACAGCGAAAAGGGCAAGGAAAAAACCACGCAGCAGCTCTTTGGCGCGGACACCATGGCTGCCCAGGGCGCCGTGGCCCTGACGGCGGACAGCGAAGAGGAAGCGTCGGCCCTGATTGCCGCGCTGATCGACCTGCTGCCCGGCAGCAACCTGGAAGACGCGCCTATGCTGCTGGATACCGACGACCTGAACCGCCTGATGACGGCGGACAACGCCGGCGACGCGGCCGCGCTGATGAACGATCTGGCCGACGACGGCAAAGTGATCGAACTGTACCCGGCCTTCGGCACCGCGGTGAAAACCGCGCTGGTGCGCATCGGCGGGCGGACGGCGGGCCTGGTGGCCAATGATTACGCCGTGGATCAGGGCCGCCTGAACGCGGACGCCGCCCGGAAAGCCGCCCGGTTCGTGCGGCTGTGCGACTGCTACCAGATCCCCGTGGTTTCCCTGGTGAACACCGACGGCCTGGCCGTTCCCTGCGCCTGCGGACAGGGCACTGCCATGCGCGCCGCCGCCGATCTGCTTTACGCGTACGCGGAAGCCACCGCCCCCAAGATCGCCGTGATCACCGGCAGCGCCGTGGGCGGTGCGTATGTGGCCATGGGCGGCAAGTCCATCGCGGATCTGACCTACGCCTGGCCGGACGCCATGATCGCGCCGCTGACGCGGGAAGCCGCCGTGCAGACCTTTGACGGTGAAAAGCTGAACGCGGGCGAAAGCCGGGCGGAGCTGGAAGAAAAGTACGCGCTGGCCTGCGGCGCGCTGAACGCTGCCAGGGAAGGCATCGTGGACGACGTGATCGCCCCGGCCGAAACCCGGAAATACATCATCGCCGCGCTGGAAATGCTGGCCGCGAAGCACGATGTGAACCTGCCCAAGAAACACGGCAACCTGCCGCTGTAAGGGAGGATGCAGCATGGATAAATTAACGCTTGGCCTGTCCACCACGGTGATCGGCATGCTGGTGGTGTTCTTCGGCCTGGTGATCCTGATCGCGTGCATTTATGTCATGACCAGCATTACCGGCCGCAAGAGCAAAAAGCCCGCCCCGGTGACCGAACTGAAAAAGGCGCCCCTGCCTGTCCCTGCCCCCGCGGTGGAGGAAAGCGTGCAGGAAGCGGAGGACGACGGCGCGCTGGTGGCCGCCATCACCGCCGCGGTGGCGCTGATTTGGGAAGGCGAAAATAACCAAAGCGGCTTTGTGGTGCGCCGCATCCGCCGCGTCAGCAGCGGAAACGCCCGCGCCCGCGCCGCCCGGGAAGAACAGATTTTCAGCAGAATGTAATGCCGGAATAGAGGAAGGGAGATCACGATCATGAGGAAATTCAATATTACCGTTAACGGTGTTGCTTACGAAGTGGAAGTGGAAGAAGTGGGCGCCCAGGGCGCTGCCCCTGCCGCCCCGGCGAAAGCCGCCCCCGCCGCCCCCAAGGCTGCTGCCCCCGCTGCCCCTAAGGCGGCTCCGAAGGCCCCCGTGGCCGCCGGCGCCCAGGTGAACGCCCCCATGCCCGGCACCATTCTGGATGTGAAGGTGCAGCAGGGCCAGGCCGTCAAAAAGGGCGACGTGCTGATGGTGCTGGAAGCCATGAAGATGGAAAACGAAATCATGTGCCCCCAGGACGGCACCGTGGCCCAGATCAACGTGACCAAGGGCGCTTCCGTCAATTCCGGCGACGTGCTGTGCGTGCTCAACTGAGCTGAATTGATTCTCAGGAAGAAACAAGAATTCTGAAAGGAGTCGATTCCGTGCAGACGCAATCTGTGGATGTCATGCAGACGATTTCGTCCCTGGCCCGGGAGTCCGGCTTGGCCCAGTTTCTGGTCAATCCGCTGGCGCTGGTCATGGTGGGCATCGCCTGCCTGCTGATTTATCTGGCCATCGTAAAAAAATTCGAGCCGGCTGCCCATCGCCTTCGGCATGCTGCTGACCAATTTGCTGGGCAGCGAAGTGTACCACGAGGCGCTGTTCGCCGGCGGCCATGCCAACTGGAGCCTGTTCGGCGGGGCCATCCTGGTGGATTCCAAGGACCTGCTGAACCTGAATGAGCTGTTGGAACAGGGCGCGCTGGTGGTGAACAACGCCGGCGCCGTGCTGATCAACGGCAACGTCATCGGCCAGATCACCTCGTCCTATTCCGTGGGCGCCCAGCTCAACGCCCTGGGCCAGCTGATCGCGGGGGACGGCGTTACCATCCTGGCCCAGAGCGTGCCCATCATCATCAAGGATTCCGCCGCTTTTATCAGCGACGGCACTGTGTACTCCGCCGTGGGCACCGCCCTGGCCTCCGCCGGGCAGACCATCAGCCCCGGCCTGCTGGACTACCTGTACCTGGGCGTGAAATTGGGCATTTATCCCTGCCTGATCTTCATCGGCGTGGGCGCGTGCACCGATTTCGGGCCCCTGATCGCCAATCCCAAGACGCTGCTGCTGGGCGCCGCTGCCCAGCTGGGCATTTTCCTGACGTTTGTGGGCGC
>CACYGB010000056.1 GCA_902773895.1 uncultured Eubacteriales bacterium | reverse complement strand
TGAACCAGGGACCATCGGTCCGCAACCTCAATCGGCGCAACTCCCCACAGGGGAGATTGCTTGTTTCGGTTGATCTCACCGCAGGCAAAGCATCCGCCAGAGGCGGTTGCCTGCGGTTCGTCCCTGGACCAACCTTGGCGATGCTGCACACTTGAGAAAATAAGCAATATGCGCCTGGAACTTTCTGCGTCGACAAGAGAGTTCCCGGGCAATAAGAAAACAGCGGGGATTTCCGAAAAACGAGCTCGTTCGTTTTTCCGGAAATCCCCGCTGTTTTCCCCTGTGCGCATACGCACAGGTCGGACGGCAAAGCCGGCCAGCCCGGGAGCGGCATGTTTTCGTTTCCTTTGCAACCGCGGCGCGCTGCTGGAAATTGCAGTCTTGCAGCATCCGCAACTGGCGGGGTTCGGGGAGGAGCCTCCTCCCCGACGGGGTCTGGGGCAGCGCCCCAGCATTCCCCTTGCTGCTTATTTCGCCCGGTAAATCAGCACGGTCAGGGCGCCGCCCTGCGGATTGGCCCACAGCTGGATGGGGTAGGGCAGGGTGTTGGTGAATTTCAGGTCGCTGTACGGGCCCACGGCGGAGTCGAACCATTGCGGGATGTACTTTACGCCCCGTTCCCGGTGCACCATCATTTCATCCACCTGCAGCGGCAGGCCCAGGATGGCGTTGTACAGCGTGGTGGACAGCTGGCAGACGCCGCCGCCGAATCCCACGCTGGTGCCGGTGGGGCCGCTGATGTTCTGCGCTTTCTTGTAGCCGTGGCCGTCGGAATAAGGCGCGCAGTGGCCGTTGAACGAGTAGGACTTGCCGGGCTGGATCACGTCGTTGTGGATGCGTTTGCAGGCCAGGGTGATGTTGTACACCCGGTTTGCTTCCAGCGGCGCGCCGTATTTTTTGTGGTAATAGGTGGTGAAGCCGCCGATCAGGTCACCGGGCTTGGCGGTTTTCCAGGGCGCGAAGGCCTTGTATTCGCCGGCGGTCAGGACGAGTGTTCCGCTGCCGCGCCAGACGGCCAGTTCATAATTCGTTTTGGTGGCCTTTTTGACGCAGATCATGGTGCCTTTTTCCGCCGTCATGCCGGGAAAGATGCCACCGGTGATTTTTGCGGAGCCGCCGAGGGTCACGATGCCGGCGTTGACGGTGCGGCCCGGAACGGGATATTTTTCGGGGTTCAGGGAACGGAAACGCACCAGCTTGTTTGTGCGGACGTAGCCCACCTGGTTCCGTACAGAGATCTGGGACCACTTTTCGCCCACGTTGTTGACGTACACTTTGGTGTTTTTCTTCAGGGAGTCCATCCGCACGTTGTCGTTGATCGACTTGCGCAGGATGGTGTCTTCCAGGATGAAAGCGATGTATTTATGCACCACGTGGGTTTTGGCTTTGGCGGTGGTTTTGGCCTGGGCGGCGGAAAACGCGCCTGCAGGCAGCAGCGCCAGCAGAAGCAGCAGAGCGATCAGTCGTTTCAAACGGGAACCCTTCTTTCTTCCGTGAGAATCCTTTCCATTATGCCATAGGTTCCGCCGTTTGTCTATACGGATACAATGTAAAATATTCAATGACCCCTTCGCACACCGCCTGGGCGATGCGCTGCCGGTAAGCGTCCGTCAGCAGCAGCTTTTCTTCCGCTGCGTTGGAAAGGAACCCGCATTCGATCAGCGCCGAAGGAAGATCCAGCGCCAGCATGAAGTAATCCCCGGCCAGGGCGGCGCGCTTTTTTCCGCTTCCAGGCGGCGGATCAGCGCATCCTGCAGGATACCGGCCAGCAGCCGGCTTTGCGCCTGATCTTTCCGGTAAAAAACCTGGGGCCCCAATTCCTTCCGGCTGCGGTATTCGTTCATATGAATGCTCAGCAGTATTTGCGCGCCGCCCTGCCGGGCGATGTCCAGCCGGACGGTCAGGTCTTTTCGTTTATTGCGGTGGTATTCCAGGTCGCTTTCCCGGGTCATGAGCACTGTCGCGCCGGATTGAACCAGCGCTTCCCGGATCGCCTGGGCTGTTTTCAGGTTGATGTCCTTCTCCCATGCGCCGGAGCCCCGGACCCGGGCGCCGCCGTCGCTGCCGCCGTAGCCCGCGTCCACCAGGATGATTCTGCCTTGCAGCGGGCCGGCGCTGCTTTGCTGAACGGGCCTGGCAGGCACCGCCGGCCGGGCCGGCCGGGGCGCGACGGCCAGGGCCAGCATGCTGGCGCTCAGCAGCCCCAGGATCACCAGACGGTGCTTCAGCTTTTTTCTCATAGGTTCGCCTCCCCGTAACAAAATATGGGGAAAAGGAAGCGGAATATGCTGTCAAGTGAAATAAAAATGAACTTTTCCAAAGGGCTGTTTTCCCGGAATTATCCACATGACAAAAAGTGGAAATGAAAGCGGTTATGCAGGGGAAGAGGAACCGGAAAAAGGCAAAATAAAGGAAAAACGGGACAGAAAAATGCATATCTCGGAAAGGACGGACAAAAATATTCGTTTTTCCGGCGGATAGAAATTTTCCACATTATCCACAGAGTTATCCACATTTTTGAGCTTAAAAAGCGACTTTTTCCTTGATTTCTCCGTCGGGGCTGTGGATAACTTGCCTCGCGGAGAAAGTTATCCACACGCTGAGGGACGAAAAAAACGGTTTTTGTCCCCAGCATTATCCCGCAACGAAAACTTTGGAAAGCAGCCGGAAACGAAACGCAATTTTCATCTTTTTGTAACAAAAAGGGATCTGCTTTGGGTCGGCCGGGATGAAAGCGGGCCGCTGCGTCGTTGAAGGAAGGGAAGGATCACGCCGGGGGTGACAAGCCGCCGGCGGATGTGGTATAATAGGACCGCGGCCTGGAAAGCACAGCCGCGGCGACAGCGGAACGACGCTTATTCCGGAGGTTCCTGTGAAGTATTTGCGACGACTGATCTGGTATGTTTCCTCCCGGCTGCTGGTGGCGGTGGCAGTGCTGGGGCTGATGATCATGGCGTTTTATTTTTCCATGAACGCCGCCAACATTTACGTGATCCTCAAGGATGGCATGGCCAAGCGCGCCCAGGTGGTGATGATGGGCGAGGAAGAGGACCTGACGGCGTATTTCGCGCCGGCCTATCTGGACCGGGACGCGCTGCTGGCCCAGGCAAGGAACGGGGAATCCCCTTACCAGAACAATTACACCATTACCGGGTTTGACCACCGCATCAGCCTGGACTGGGTGTGGTGCTGGCCCTGGGAGGACAGCGCCCGCGCCACAGTGACCGAGCGCATCCCGGCTATTGACGGGCGCATGAAGCCCTCCGCCCGGGATGCGGTCAAAGCCCTGGGCTGGGGCAGCACGCCCAAATGGCAAACCACCCAGTACACCGTGGTGCTGTCCCGGGAAAACAATCACTGGCATATCAAGAACCTGATCAACGCCAAAGCAATCAACGAATGAACGGGGAAATACGCCGAATGCCTTCTATTTATTTAGCGCCCATGGCCGGCATCACCGATCAGGTGTTCCGGCAGCTTTGCTTTGAGCAGGGCTGCGACGGCGCCACCACGGAGATGGTCAGCGCCCAGGGCTTTTTGACGGCGCCCAAGGACCGGAACGCCTACCGCTTCCTGCTGGCGAAGGGGGAAGAGGAAGGCGCTCTGGCGGTGCAGATTTTCGGAAGCGAGCCGCATTTTATAGCGGCGGCGGCGGCCCGGCTGGCGGACAGGTTTTCTTCTATTGATATAAACATGGGCTGCCCGGCCCAGAAGGTGGTGGGCGGCGCATCCGGCAGCGCGCTGATGAAAACGCCGGAACTGGCCGGCGAAATCGTAGCGGCGGTGAAAGCCGCCGTGTCGGTGCCGGTGACGGTGAAAATGCGCCTGGGCTGGGACGACGCCCACCGCAACGCCGTGTCGTTCGCCCGGGTGCTGGAGGACGCCGGCGCAGACAGGCTGACGGTGCACGGCCGCACGAGGATGCAGCAATACAGCGGCCGGGCGGACTGGGAGACCATCGCTCAAGTGAAGCAGGCGGTACGGATCCCGGTGATCGCCAACGGCGACGTGGTGGACGGCGCGTCCGCCTTGGCATGCCTGCGCGTCACCTGCTGCGACGGCCTGGCCATCGGCCGCGGCGCCCTGGGCAATCCCTGGATCTTTTCTCAGGTGAAAGCGGCCCTTTCCGGGCAGGCGTGGACACCCCCTTCCTGGGAGCAGGTGGTGGAAACGGCCATGCGCCACGGCCGGGAAATGGCGGCGTGGAAGGGCGAAAAAAGCGCGGTGCTGGAAATGCGCAAGCACTTTTCCTGGTATGTTTCCGGCCGCCGGGGAGCAGCCCGGGTGCGCACGCAAATCCACCTGGCGTCCTCTTTGACGGAGGTGGAGGCGCTTTTGCGTTCCCTGGACGCGGAAAATTGTTAAAATTCCCTGAAAAGCCGGACAGAAAACGGAAAAAGATATTGACAAAGCAGGGGGAAAGACGATATAATAGCATTCGGTCACGATTGGAGTGATGTATTTGCTGCTGGACATTTCCCGTGCGTTGCGCACTCCCGGAGAGGAGATTCCTTTCCAACATCGTGACGCCATCCCGCCGCAGGAGATCTTCGGCGAAACGGTGACGTTTTCCGACGTGATCCTGACAGGGTCCTATTCCGTGGCAGATGAAAGCCTGCACATCTGGGGCAGAATGACGGCCCTGGCGCACGGCCATTGCGCCGGCTGCCTGAAGCCGGTGGATTACCCGGTGAACGTGGAATTCGACGAATTCTTCACCCGGCAAACCCGCTACACCCAGAAGGAAGAAACCCCCGACGAGGAAGAACGCCTGATGTACGAGGGCTCCAAGGTGGAGCTGTCGCACCTGGCGATGACGCTGGCGGTGCTGGATCTTCCCATGCGTTTTGAATGCGGGGAGGATTGCCCGGCCCTGGCCGGAATCCCGTCAGAAGACGATGATACCCCGCAAACCCATGCTTGCCAGAAGGACATGCCCGACCAGCATCCTTTTTCGGCATTGCAGCAGTTGCTGACAAAGGATCAGGAGGTGTAAGTTATGGCTCTGCCCAAAGGAAAAGTTTCGAAGGCCCGCGGCCGTTCCCGTCGCGCCAATTGGAAGCTGGAGGCTCCCGCCATCGTGGAATGCTCCCAGTGCCACAAGATGAAGCTGGCACACCATGTGTGCAAAAACTGCGGCTATTATGATGGCAAGCAGGTCATCGTGATGGACGAAGAGAAGAAGAACGCGTAAAGCATGTGAATGCGGGATGGGCAAGCGCCTGCCCGCATTTTCAAAAAGCGAAACGTTTCGCCCTGCGAACGGGAGGAGTACGCATTTCCCTGTCCCCTGAAAGAGAGGCGGCCCATGGCTGAAAGGCTGCCGGGGCGGGAGGCGGAAGGTCGCCCCGGAGGGCGGCGGATGAAAGAAAAGTAGTCCGCCCGCGCGGCGCGCGTTACAGCGCCCAAGAGGCAGGAAAGCGCGCTTTCCTGTGAAGCAAGGTGGTACCACGGATCGATCCGTCCTTCGGGAGGGATCGGTCCGTTTGCTTTTCATGAAGGAATGAGAGAGAGGATCGTCAGCATGAGCGAGTTTACCATGGAAAAAACCTACAATCCCCAGCAGATCGAGGGAACGACCTACGAAAAATGGGAATCCTCCGGCGCTTTCACCCCGAAAATCGACAGGAGCAAAAAGCCTTTCACCATCGTGATGCCGCCGCCCAACGTTACCGGGCAGTTGCATATGGGCCATGCCATGGACGCCACTTTGCAGGATGCCCTGATCCGCTATCACCGTATGAAGGGCGATCCGACCCTGTGGCTGCCCGGCACCGACCACGCCGCCATCGCCACCGAGGTGAAGGTGGTGGACAAGCTGCGGGAGCAGGGCCTGACCAAGGAAATGCTGGGCAGAGAAAAATTCCTGGAGCACGCCTGGGCCTGGAAAAAGGAATACGGCGGCCGTATCACCCGTCAATTGCGCCGCATGGGCGCCAGCTGCGACTGGAGCCGGGAACGCTTCACCATGGACGAGGGCTGCTCCAAGGCCGTGCGGGAAGTGTTCGTGCGCCTCTATGAAAAAGGGCTGATTTACCAGGGCAACCGCCTGGTGAACTGGTGCCCCTGCTGCAACACGGCGCTGTCCGACGCCGAAGTGGAATACGAGGAAAAGGACGGCAATTTCTGGCACATCCTGTATCCCGTGAAGGAAACGGGGGAAATGCTGGAGCTGGCCACCACACGCCCTGAAACCATGCTGGGCGACACCGCCGTGGCCATCAACCCGGAGGATCCCCGCTATGCGCATCTGCATGGCTGCCATGCGGTGCTGCCCCTGATCAACAAGGAAATCCCCATCGTGTGCGACGAGCATGCCGATATGGAAAAGGGCACCGGCGTGGTGAAGATCACCCCGGCCCACGACCCCAACGACTACGAAGTGGGCCTGCGCCACGATCTGCCCATGGTGCGGGTGTTTACCTACGACGGCCGCATGACCGGCGCTGCCGATAAGGCGGACGAAAACGACGATACGGTGCTGGACTGCGGCAAATACGCCGGCATGAGCACCCTGGATGCCCGCAAGGCCATCGTGAAGGACCTGACCGAGTTGAACCTGCTCAAATCCATCGAGCCCCTGAAGCACGAGGTGGGCACCTGCTACCGCTGCCACACCGTCATCGAGCCCATGATCAGCAAGCAGTGGTTCGTGAAGATGGAGCCGCTGGCCAAGCCGGCCATCGAAGCGGTGAAAAACGGGGAAACCAAATTTGTGCCTGATCGCTTCGCCAAGATCTATTACAACTGGATGGAAAACATCCGCGACTGGTGCATCAGCCGGAAGCTGTGGTGGGGCCACCGCATTCCCGCCTGGTACTGCCCGGACTGCGGAAAAACCATCGTGAGCCGGGAAGATCCCACCGTCTGCCCGGACTGCGGCTGCAAGGAACTGGAGCAGGATGAGCACGTGCTGGACACCTGGTTTTCCTCCGCCCTGTGGCCCTTCTCCACCCTGGGCTGGCCCGACAATACCGAGGACCTGCAGTATTTCTACCCCACCAACACCCTGGTGACGGGCTACGACATCATTTTCTTCTGGGTGGCCCGCATGATTTTCTCCGGCATCGAGCACATGGGCAAAACGCCCTTTGACACCGTGGTGATCCACGGCCTGGTGCGGGACGCCCTGGGCCGCAAGATGAGCAAATCCCTGGGCAACGGCGTGGATCCCCTGGAGGTCATTGACCAGTACGGCGCCGACGCCCTGCGCTTCTCCCTGGTCATGGGCATCAGCGCCGGCAACGACACCCGCTATTCCACGGAAAAGGTGGAAATGGCCCGGAACTTTGCCAACAAGGTGTGGAACGCCAGCCGCTTCGTGCTGATGAACCTGGATGGAGAGGAAACCCTGGACGGCAAGGAACTGCTGCTGCCCGACCGGTGGATCCTGACCAAATACAACGAGGCCGTGCGCCAGATCAGCAAAAACATGGAAGAAGCGGAATTCGGCCTGGCCGCCCAAAAGATTTACGATTTCACCTGGAGCGAATTCTGCGACTGGTACATTGAACTGGCCAAGGGCGGATTGCTTGGCGACGACATGAACCGCAAGGCCGCCGTGCGCGCCGTGCTGCAAACGGTGCTGTCCGGCCTGCTGCGTCTTTTGCATCCCTTCATGCCCTTCCTGACGGAGGAGGTGTACCGCAACCTGCCCGGCAAGGCCAACGCGTCCTGCATGCTGGCCGACTGGCCCCGGGAAATCGGCGCGGATTATCCCGCCGAAAGCGCCCGGATGGAGGGCATCATGGACATGATCCGCACCATCCGCAATCTGCGCTCCGGCATGAACGTGCAGCCCTCCCACAAGGCCCACCTGATGGTGCGGCCCGCCGACGGCTGGCAGGACGCCTTTGACGGCACGGAGGTGTATTTTTCCCGTCTGGCCAGCGTGAGCCAGCTGCAGCTGATTGACCGGGACGCGGACATCGCCGAAAAAACCGTCAGCGCCGTGTGCACTGCGGGCGAATTCTTCATTCCGTTGGGCGAACTGGTGGATTTTGAAAAGGAACGCGCGCGCCTGAACAAGGAAAAGAAGAACCTGGAAAACGAAATTGCCCGGGCGGAAGGCAAGCTGAATAATCCCGGCTTCGTCAGCAAGGCCCCGGCCAACCTGGTGGCCGCCGAGAAGGAGAAGCTGGAAAAGAACAAGGAAATGCTGGCCTCCCTGGACGCCCGTATCGCCGAACTGGGTTAAGCGGGAGATCATCGGGGGAACCGCTCTTTCCTGCGCGAAGGAACGGTTCCCCTGGACCCCTTTCCGGGAAAGCAGTTTGAAAGAGGGAGACACCATGGTTATCAACGACGTGCATTTCAAATTAAAGGACGGCCGCAGCGCCGTGCTGCGCAGCCCCCGGGAAGAGGATGTGCCGGGCACGCTGCGCTACCTGGTCCAGTCTGCCGGGGAAACGGAGTTCATCATCCGCTATCCGGAGGAGTGCGGCAAATACACCCCGGAAGGGGAAAAGGCCCTGTTTGAACGCAAAAACGAATCTCCCAACGAGGCCATGATCCTGTGCCTGGTGGACGGCCAAGTGGCGGGCAACTGCGAAATCAGTTTCCTGACGCAGATCAAATACCGCCACAGGGCGGTGGTGGCCATCGCGCTGCTGAAGGATTACTGGGGCCAGGGCATCGGCACCCGGATGTTTGAGGAAATGCTTCGCCTGGCCGGGGAGAGGGAAGGCGTGAAGCAGGTGGAACTGCAGTTTGCCGAAGGCAACGCCCGGGCCCGGGGCCTGTATGAAAAAATGGGTTTCCGCATCACCGGCGTACATCCCAACGCCATCCGGCTGAAGGACGGCAGGATGCTGCATGAATATACCATGATCAGAACGATGGAAAAGGAGTAAGCGCATGGCGTTTCACCATATCCCTGTGCTGCTGCAGCCGGTGCTGCATTTCCTGCAGCCCCAGGCGGGCCAGACCTTTGCCGACGGCACCCTGGGCGGCGGCGGCCACAGCGAAGCGATCCTGCAGCGGCTGGGGGACACGGGAAATCTGTACGGCATTGACCGGGATGAAGCCGCCATCGCGGCGGCGACGGAGCGGCTGCAGGGGTATTCCGGCTTTCACGCGGTGCACGGCAACTTTCACGACGTGAAGGAATTGCTGCCCGGGGTGAAGCTGAACGGCGCCCTGCTGGACCTGGGCGTATCCTCCTTCCAGCTGGATACGCCGGAGCGGGGCTTTTCCTATCATGACGACGCGCCTTTGGATATGCGCATGGACGCCGGCGGCGGCATCACGGCGGCAGAGTATGTGAACACCGTACCGGAGCAGGAATTCTGCCGCGTCCTGCGGGCCTACGGCGATGAAAAATGGGCTGCGCGTATTGCCCAAATGCTGATGGAAAAGCGCAGGGAGAAGCCGCTGGAGACCACCAAAGACCTGGTGGCGGTGGTGGATGCCGCTATTCCCAAGGCCGTGCGCCGCAAGGACGAGGGTCATCCGGCCCGGCGCACCTTCCAGGCGGTGCGTATCGCGGTGAACGACGAAATCGCGCCCTTGGAAAAGGCGCTGAACGACTGGGTGGACCTGCTGCTGCCCGGCGGACGGCTGGCGGTGATCACGTTCCATTCCATTGAGGACCGTATCGTGAAGCAGGCCTTCAAGAAAATGCAGAATCCCTGCGTGTGCCCCCCGAAAGCGCCCATCTGCACCTGCGGGAAAAAGCCCCTGGGCCGCGTGATCGGCGGGGCCGTCCGGGCGGACGCGGAGGAGCTGGCGGAGAATCCCCGGGCCCACAGCGCCACGCTGCGGGTGTTTGAAAAGGGGGAAAAGCAGGCATGAGCACGTTGTATGTGGTGGCGACGCCCATCGGCAACCTGGGAGATATGAGCCCCCATGCTGTTGAGACGCTGAAAAACGTCGCCCTGATCGCCGCGGAGGATACCCGGGTGACCCGGAAGCTGACCACCCATTTTGGCATTGATACGCCGCTGATTTCCTGCCATCAGCACAACGAGCGCAGCCGGGCGGAGGAGATCACGGAGCGGATGATCGCCGAAAATATCGATGTGGCGGTGGTTACAGACGCCGGTACGCCGGCAGTGTCCGACCCGGGCACGGAGATCGTGAAAGCGGCGGCGGCCCGGGGGATCCCGGTGATCGCCGTGGCGGGTCCCAGCGCTTTTGCGGCGGCGGTGTCGGTCAGCGGCATGGATTTTTCCTCCTTCACGTTCTATGGCTTCCTGCCCCGGAACGCCGGGGAACTGCGGGAAAAACTGACGGACATCGGCCGGAAAAACGAAGCCGCTGTTTTCCACGAATCCCCCCACCGCATCAAGGACCTGGTGAAAATGATCGGAGAAGCGCTGCCGGGGGCGCTGCTGTCGGTGAGCTGCGATTTAACGAAGCTGCATGAACTGACCCTGCGGGGCACGCCGGAGGAGATCCACGCGGCGCTTGCCGAAAACGAAAAGAGCGAAAAGGGCGAATACTGTGTTGTGGCTGATCTGCGGAATGTGTCGCTGCCGGAAGAAGCGCCGGCCGTTCAGGCGTCGCTGGAAGCGCAGCTGTTTGACTGCATGCTGAACGGCGCTTCCCTGCGGGACGCCATCGACCAACTGACTGCCCGGGGAGAAAAGAAAAACGCCGTGAAGGCGGCGGCTCTGCGGGTGAAGAACATGCTGGAGGGATGAAGAATGTTTGAAGGGTTGAGCGTTCGTCCCGCGGATTTTTATCTGCCTGCAAAAAAGGACGATTTTCTCTGCTGGCCCGTTGTGGCCTGCGATCAATACACCGCCCAGAAAGATAAGTGGGAGCAGGCGGAACGGCAGGTGGGCGCTGCTCCCTCCGCCCTGCGCCTGATCATCCCGGAATGCTATCTGGAGGAAAGCGATCAGCGGGTGCCGGTGATCCAGCGGACCATGCGGGATTACCTGGACACAGGCGTGCTGGCCCCGGCGGTGAAGGACGGCATGGTGCTGCTGGAACGCACGACCCAGTCCGGCAAGCGGCTGGGCCTGGTGATGACCGTGGACCTGGAGGACTACGATTTTTCCGCGGGCAGCCGGTCGCCCATCCGGCCCACGGAAGGCACCATCGTCAGCCGGATTCCGCCCCGGCAGAAAGTGCGCCGGGGAGCGGCACTGGAATTGAGCCATGTGCTGCTTTTGTGCGACGACGTCCATCGTACGGTAATTGAGCCGGTTTACCGCCAGCGTCACGCGCTGCGGCCCCTGTATGACCAGGAATTGATGCTGGAGGGCGGCCACGTGCGCGGCTGGGCGGTGGAAGACGCCGGAACGCTGGCGCAGATCGCGTCGGCCATCCGGCGTTTGAAGGAAAGCCTGCCGCCGGACGGTATCCTGTTCGCCGTGGGGGACGGCAATCATTCCCTGGCCACCGCCAAGGCCCATTGGCAGGAAGTGAAGCAGCGCCTGCCGGAAGCGGAAAGGGCGGATCATCCGGCCCGGTACGCCATGGTGGAATTGAATAACATCTATGATGACGCCCTGGTTTTCGAACCCATTCATCGGGTGCTGTTCGGCGTGACGGACGCGCTGAATTACCTGCAGGACGCCATGCTGACCGAAACGGCGGATGCCCCCGACGTGACGTTGGTGACGAAAAACGGGGAAAAGGGCTACCATATCGGCCGGCCCCTGCATTCCCTGCCGGTGGGCACGGTGCAAAAGCTGCTGGATCGGCAGGAAGGGCTGGCCCTGGATTACGTGCATGGGGATGATGCTGTGCGGCAGATCGTCCGGCAGGATGAGGCGGTTGGGCTGCTGCTGCCGCCCATGCCCAAGGAAATGCTGTTCCCGGCGGTGGCGAAAAACGGGCCGCTGCCGCGGAAAACCTTCTCCATGGGCGAAGCCAATGAGAAACGCTACTACATGGAAGCCCGGCTGATCGTAAAGGAATGAGCATGCTCAGGAAGAATGAGGAACTGACGGTAACCATCGAACGCTTCGGCGGGGAGATGGGCATCGCGCACGCCCCGGACGGCATGACGCTGTTCGTGCAGGGGGCGCTGCCGGGGGAAACGGTGGTGGCCCGGGCGCAGAAGGTGGAAAAGACCCACGCGTTTTTGAAAACGCTGCAGGTGCTTTCGCCCGCTGCCGGCCGGGTAGCGCCGGCCTGTCCGTTTTATGAAAAATGCGGCGGCTGCGTGTGCCAGCATATGACCTATGAGCTTTCCCTGGAAATGAAGCGGGAGCGGGTGCTGGACGCCCTGCACCGCCTGGGCGGCCTGAACGTGGAGGTGCCGCCGGTGATCGGCATGGAGGAGCCCTGGCATTACCGCAACAAAACCACCCAGCCGGTGGGCGTCAGCCAGGGCAAAACCGTTATGGGCTTTTACGCGCCCCGCAGCCACCGCATCGTGGATATGGACGGCTGCCTGATCGCCCGGGAGGAAAGCAACGAAACGGGCCGTATCCTGCGCCGTTGGATGGAAAAATTCACTGTGCCCGCTTATGACGAAACCACGCGGCACGGCCTGATCCGCCATTGCATGAGCCGGGTATCCCGGGAAGGAAAAGTGATGGCGGTGGTGGTGGCCGCCTCCTATCCCATTCCCCATGAGCATGAGCTGGTGGCCATGCTGCGCTGCGGTGTGCCAGGGCTGCACAGCGTGTATGTGAATGTGAACAAGCGGGGCGACAATGTGATCCTGGGCCTGGAAAACCACCTGATTTACGGGGAAGAGCGCCTGCAGGACACCCTGTGCGGCCTGCGTTTTGCCCTGTCGCCCCTGTCGTTTTTTCAGATCAATCCGGTGCAGACGGAAAAACTGTATCAGACCGCCGTCGATTTTGCCGGCCTGACAGGCAGCGAGCTGGTGGCGGACCTGTATTGCGGCGCCGGCACCATCTCCCTTCTGCTGGCGCGGCACGCCCGGCATGTGATCGGCATCGAGGTAGTGCCGGACGCCATCCGGGACGCGGTGGAAAACGCCCGGGCCAACGGCGCGGAAAATGTGGAATTCCACGCCGCGGCGGCGGAAAGCCTGCTGCCGCAGCTGGTGGCACAAGGGCTGCGGCCCGACGTGGTGGTGCTGGATCCGCCCCGGAAAGGATGCGAGGAGGCGGTGCTTTCCGCCATTGCCGAGGCGGAGCCCCGTCGGGTGGTATACGTCAGCTGCGATCCGGCCACCCAGGCCCGGGACGTCCGGTATCTGTGCGCCCGGGGCTACCGCGCCGAAAAGTGCCAGAGCGTGGATATGTTCTGCTATACCGGCCATGTGGAGACGGTTTGTTTATTGTCCAAAATCAAGTCAGCCCCACATATCGACACTGATCTGGATATGACGGAGCTGGATGTAACCGCTGCAGAGACCAAGGCAACGTATGAGGAAATCAAGGCTTATGTCCTCGAACATACCGGCTTGAAGGTTTCATGCCTATACATTGCCCAGGTAAAAGCGAAGCATGGAATCATAGAGCGCGAGTGCTATAACAAGGCCAAGGCTGAAGGAAACCCGGTGCCAAAATGCCCGCCGGAGAAGGAGAAGGCCATTGAGGAGGCGCTGAGGCATTTTCAGATGATCTCTTGAAAAATGATATTGCAAATATCTATACAACACAGCTCCCGCAAGACAAACGTCCTGCGGGAGCTGTTCCATATTGGCAATCTTTCAAGTGCTGCATTATAGGATTACTGCTTCGTCACCATGGGGATCCATTCATTGTTCAGCCAGTCTTCCAGCACTGTCGTGTTCGTGATGCTGCTCAGAACCGTAATCAGCAGATCATACACCTCAGTGTGGCCGTAAGGGCAATAGGCACAGACAATGAGGCCGGTGCCGTCCGGGAGATTGACACCAATCTCCACCACATCCAGATAGGACATCCGGTGATTCTCATCCCCGTGTACAGCGAATACATTCATGGTTTCTGATAACTCGGTGATCTCACCGAAGTCTCCGATATAGTCATGAACTGCTGCTGTGCCAGACATCTTCCCTTTCGGAATCATCAGAGATATATAATCGCTTTCGGTTAAGTACACCAAGGTGCCGATGCTGCCCTCGTCCACGATCTCGCAGGCAGCCGGGTACTGAAAGCTGACACGTGTTGAGCCGCGGCTGACGTAACC
>CACYGB010000055.1 GCA_902773895.1 uncultured Eubacteriales bacterium | reverse complement strand
CCTGAACGGCCTGGGCAAGGACGCCGCCATGATCATCAGCCGCATCAACGGCTTCACCTATGTGCAGACCAAGTATGACTACCTGTCTGCCGACGTGAAGGAAGACCATGCCCTGACCATCGTGAACGAAACCGCTTACTCCGCCGGCGACCGCGCCAAGGTGCGCTGCTACGGCGCTGACGATGTGCGGGAAGGCGTGGCCATCATGTGGCATGAGAATGCCGACGTGTCCATCACCGGCAACTCCACCAACCCCACCCGGTTCCAGCATCCTGTGGCCGGCACCTACAAGAAGGAACGCTGGGAAGCCGGCAGGAAGTACTTCTCCGTGGCTTCCGGCGGCGGCACCGGCCGTACCCTGCATCCCGACAACATGGCCGCCGGCCCCGCCTCCTACGGCATGACCGACACCATGGGCCGTATGCATTCCGACGCCCAGTTCGCCGGCTCCTCCTCCGTGCCTGCCCACGTGGAAATGATGGGCTTCCTGGGCATGGGCAACAACCCCATGGTGGGCGCCACCGTGGCCGTGGCTGTGGCCGTGGAAGAAGCCAGCAAGTAAGCCTTTCCGGAAACAGGAAAAGAAAATCGCCGGGTCTGCGCAGGCAGGCCCGGTTTTTCTTGCGCCATCCGGCGCGTCATGCTATACTTTTTCAAAAGGAGGCGGGATCGGATGATCTTTCTTTGTTATGAGCGCTGCTCCACCTGCCGGAAGGCGAAAAAATGGCTGGAGGAAAACGGCATCCCGTTTCAGGAGCGCCCCATCCGGGAGCAAAACCCCACGGCGGACGAGCTGCTTGCCTGGCAGCGGAAAAGCAGCCTGCCCCTGCGGAAATTCTTTAACACCAGCGGTATGCTGTACCGGGAAATGAAGCTATCCGAAAAGCTGCCCGGCATGACGGAGGAGAATATGCTGTCCCTGCTGGCCGCCGACGGCATGCTGGTCAAGCGTCCCCTGCTGATCCTGGAAGACCGGGTGCTGGTGGGCTTCAAGGAGCAGGAATGGAAAGCGGCGCTGCGCTGACGGCATCAAAAAAGGAACTGCCCGGAATGGGCAGCTCCTTTTTTTGAATATTCGCCGTCAGGCTGCGGGTTCTTCCTCCGCTTCAGGCAGGATCTGGGTCTGGTTGGTCCGGGTGAGGCCGTAGGCTTCTTCCGTGATCACACCGTTCAGCACTTCGGTAATGTAATCCACCACAGCGCTGTCCATGGGGATGCCGGTGTCAAAGGTGCTGCCCGCCACAAAGGCACGGCCGAACACGTTGTAGGTATCGCCGCCGGCGGCGCAGAAGTTGTTGGTCACAACGGCGTAGGTGGCGTTGATATCGAAGGGCTCGCCGTTGATGGCTTCGATGGTCACGCGCTTGATTTCAGCCGGAGCATAGTAAGTGGTTTCCTTGCCGGCCAGGTCGATATACAGTTCGCCCTGAGCGTATTCCTGAGTGGTATCCAGGGTCCACTTGATGCCGCTGGTCTGCGGATAGCCGCCGATGGCGTCGGGGGTGCAGAAGGTGCTGGCTTCCAGCGCTTCCAGCAGTTCGGCGCCGGTAACGTACACCACGGCCACGGTGTTGCCGAAGGGCAGCACGGTCTTGATGTCGTTCATGGTGATGTCGCCCGCTTCAATGGTGGCGCGGATGCCGCCGCCGTTGGTGATGCCCACCACGTGGTTGGGCTCGGCGTTTTCAAGGCCGCCTTCCTTCAGCACGCTCCACACCATGGCGTCGCAAATCAGGTCGCCGGCGTTGGTTTCATGGGTGCGCACGCCGGGGGCCTTGTTGCCGTCCAGCTTCACTTCGGTCTTGGCGAACACGGAGCCGTAGAGCGCGTCGACGCCCGCTTCAATGGCCTTGGCCACTTCCAGCACTTCTTCATCCTTGGCAAGGAACTGGGTGTCCACCAGGTACCTGTCTTCGATCTTCTTGGTTTCGTTGTCGATCACCACCACGCCCACATTGGCAAACTTGGTGCCGGTGGACTGAATGGCTTCGCCGTTTTCGCCGGCGGTCATCACGGTGTGGCTGTGGCCGTCCAGCAGCAGATCAACGCCCTTCACGTGGGCCAGCAGGTCGATGCTGCGGTAGCCGTTGGCTTCGGATTCCGCATCCACGCCCAGGTGGGTCAGGCCGATGATCAGGTCGCAGCCTTCCAGGGAATCAATGGCGGCCTGGGCCGTGGTGTACAGCGCGTCAAAGGTGGTGAAGTCGATTTCCTGGATCATGCCCGGGTTCACCTTGGTGGCGGTTTCCGGGGTTTCCAGGCCGAAGAAGCCGATCTTCACGCCGCCCTTTTCAATGACGGCGGTAGCAGGCAGAATAGGCGCCCCGGTTTCCCGCAGCAGGACGTTGGCGCAGATCACCTGGAAATTGGCGTCCTTCAAATTGTCTGTCAGCTGGGTATAGCCGAAGTCAAATTCATGGTTGCCCAGCGTCACCACGTCGTAGCCCGCCGCATTCATCATGGTGATGGCGGAAGCGCCCTTATAAGCGCTGACATAGGTGGTGCCCTGGCTGAAATCGCCGGCATCCGCCAGAATCACTTCAGCGCCCTGCTGGATATACGCTTTTTTCAGCGCGGCGATGGCGGCATAGCCTTCCAGCGCGCCGTGCACGTCGTTGGAGTGCAGGATCACGGTTTTGCCGGCAAAGCTGCCGGGATAAACCTTGGCCGCAGCGGCATATTCCTCGCCCGTCAGGGCCATGGCGGGAATAGCCGCAGTCAGGGTCATGACGCAGACAAGCAACAGGGCAAGCAGTTTCCGGGACATGTTCATCTTGGACCCCTCCTATTCATTTCTGGAATTCCTTCCATGCATAGCATAAGCGAAAAAAAAGGAAAAAACAAGAGGAAAAAAAAAATTAAAGAAAATGAAACAAGGAGCCCTTGCTTGCAGTCCGCACGCCAAAATGGTATGATGGAAAAGTGATTCCGTTTCCCGATGAAAAAAAGGAGGATCCCATGCCTTACGATCTGACTCATCCCCTGGTGATCGGCATTTCCTCCCGGGCTTTATTCAACCTGGAAGAGGAAAACAGGATTTTTGAGGAACAGGGCCTGCAGGCCTACACCCAGTACCAGATCGCCCATGAAAAGGATATTCTGCCCCAGGGTTCCGGATTCCAGCTGGTGAAGGCGTTCCAGCGGCTCAATGAAGGGGACGAAAGGCTGGTGGAGGTGATCATCGTATCCCACAACAGCCCGGATACCAGCCTGCGCATTTTCCATTCCATTGAAAATTACGGCCTGGACATTTCCCGGGCCGCGCTGGTGGCCGGCGCGCCGGTGACGCCGTATTTGAAGGCCTTCAAAACGGATCTGTTCCTTTCCGCCTACGGCCCCGATGTGAAGGACGCCATCGACCACGGTATTGCCGCCGGCATGCTGCTTACCGGCACGCCCATCGCTTCCCGGGGCCCGGTGGACCAGATCCGCATCGCATTTGACGGCGACGCGGTGCTGTTCGGGTCCGAAGCGGAGCGGGTGTACCAGCACAGCGGCATCAGCGCCTTTATCGAGCATGAGCAGGAGCATGCCAAAGATCCGCTGACGAAAGGGCCCTTTGCCAATTTCCTGATGACTTTATCCAACATCCAGGCCAAGTACCCCGACAAGGAAAAATCCCCCATCCGCACTGCGCTTGTTACCAGCCGGAACCTGCTAGCCCATGAACGGGCCATCCGCACCCTGCGCAAATGGGGTGTGCGGGTGGACGAAGCCTTTTTCCTGGGCGGCGTGCAGAAAAAGGAGATCCTGGCCGCTTTCGGCGCGCATATCTTCTTTGACGACCAGCACGCCCACACCGATCCCGCGTCCCAGGTGGTTCCTTCCGCCGTGGTGCCCTATCGGGAAGGCGACGACCCAACCAAGTAATTGCAAACAGAAAAAAAGCCGCTGTTTTGAGCAGCGGCCTTTTTTTTTCTTCTTTACCGGTTGAAAATCCGCACCGGCAGCACCAGGAAGGTGAATTCGGTGCCTTCCACCGGCTTGATCATGCAGGGCGACACATTGCTGTTGAAGCACATGCAGATTCGCTCGGTATCCACATTGTGGATAATGTCCGTCAGGTAACGGGAATTGAACGCGATGGACAATTCGTTGCCCTCGATGCCGATGTCGATTTCCTCGTGCACGTCGCCCCGGTCCGCGTTGGCGGTCAGTTCCATTTTTCCTTCCGGGGAAAGTTTCAGGTAGATCAGGTTGTTCTTGCCTTCCCTTGCCATCAGGGAGCAGCGGTCGATGGCGTCGGCAAACTGGGACCGCATCACCATCACTTCCGTGGTCCACGAGGACGGCAGGATTTTCTGGTAATCAATGAATTCCCCGGTCGCTCCCCTGCAATTCTGCCCCCACTTCGCCCAGGATCTTGCCCGGCACCACCGCGCTGATGAGTCCCTTGGCATTGCCCGCGGGCAGCGCGTTTTCCGCCTGGATACGCTGCAGCGCCAGACGGAACCCGTCCAGGCCCACCAGCAGCGTTTCCTTTTCATATACCTCCATCAGGATGCCCGTCAGGATCTTGCGGCTTTCATCGGTGGACACCGCAAACAGCACCTTGCCGATGGCGTCCCGGAACCGCTTGCAGGGCAGGGCAACGTGGTGATCGCCGGAAACATCGTTGATGTCCGGGAAATCTTCCGCCGCCATGCAGGCCATGGAGGTGTTGCTGCCCCGGCTGCGGATCACCGCGCGCATCCGTTCGTCCACACGCACGTCCACTTCGCCGGCGGGCTGCTTGCGCATCATTTCGGCAAACAGCCGGGCAGGCAGCAGGGCCAGGCCCTCTTCCTCCACCATGGCGCTTACCCTGGCCTTGATGGAAATTTCCCCGTCGGTGCAGGTCAGCACCAGGCTGTCCGCATCCGTTTCGATCAGCACGCCGTTGTACGCGTCCTTGGCCGGACGGGGAGAAATGGCCCGGGTCACCATACCCAGACCAAAGTTGATTTCATCCGTTTGAACCCGAAAATGCATTGCTCGTCTTCCTTTCGCGCGGGGCCAGCGCCCCGGATCAATCATAATAAATATATATCTTCAGTAGTAGTATTAGAAGTGTGGATAACGTGGAAAACCGGAAAAAACCCTGAAAATACGGACCTCTTTTTCCGGGATAACCCGGGGAAAGCGCCCGAGGACTTTGGGGATGATTCTTTTTTTTCCACAATATGGAAGAAAAAGCCCGGATTCCCATTTTCCGTCTGTCCGCATACGCTTATATTTTCTCATACTTTGCTGGAAAAAGCAAGCAAATCGCTCCATTTTTTACGGAAAAAACCGGCGAAAACGATTTATCCACACTTTCCACAGCGGGCCCATTCACACCCTGTGGATGGTTTTTCCGTTGCGGCTGTTGGTTTTGTTTTCAAAAATCCCCGGTATTCCCCAAAGTTTTCAACAGTGGGAAAAAGCGGAAAAGGAAAATTTGCCAAGTCAGCTGCGGCTGCCCGTCAAAGAAAAACAGCGGGATGATTCCCGCTGTTTTGTCCGGGTATCAGCGCAGGAAGCCGTTGATGATCTGCTCCTCCGCTTCTTCCTCCGTCAGGCCCAGGGTCATCAGCTTGATCAGCTGTTCCCCGGCGATTTTGCCGATGGCTGCCTCGTGGAACAGTTCCGCGTCGGCGTCGTTGGCGTCCAGGGCCGGCACGGCCAGGATGCGGCCGCGGTCCATGATGATGGAGTCGCATTCGGTGTGGCCTCTGCAGGGGGCGTTGGCAGTGATGCAGGCGTCAAATTTCTGGCGCGAATCGTCCCGGGCCACGGAACGGGATACTACGTCGGCATTGGCATTCGGGCCGTTCAGGTTGATTTTGTAGATGCTGTCCGCCGTCTGGCTGCCGTGGGTCATCAGCCGTTCCTTCACGGTCAGCTTCGCCCCGGCGGCCAGTTCCGCCGTCGTCAGGCGAACGGTGGAATCCACGCCCCGGATCTGCACCATTTCCATTTCCATGGCGCTGTTTTCTTCCATATATACTTCCGTGCCGGGATTCAGGATGCGCTTGCCTTCCCCGTCCCCTTCGCCGTAATGCTTTTCCACATAGCGCACGCGGGCGCCTTTCCCTACGAAGAAGCGGTGGATGCCGTCGTGCTGGGCGTCCTGGCTGCCGCAGTTGTGAATGCCGCAGCCCGCCACAATGACCACGTCGGCATTTTCGCCGATATAAAAATCGTTGTATACGGTTTCCTTGTAGCCGCTTTCGCTGAGCACCACGGGGATATGAACGCTTTCGTTCCTGGTATTGGGGGCGATGCGCACCTCGATGCCGCTCTGTTCCGTTTTCGGGGTGATCTGGATATGTTCCGTGCTTCGCCTGCCGGCGCTTTCGCCGTTGGCCCGGATATTGTAAGCGCCTTCCGGCACGGCGTGCAGATCCGCCACTTCCGCCAGAATCCTTTTCTGTATCTGATCCATCGCGCTTATTCCTCCGTTGACATTCTTTCGCATACGCCTACCGCGGCGGCGGTGCCCAGCAGATGGGGCAGGATCTCATCCCGGGGCCCCTGCTCCCGGATGCGCCCGTCGGCCACCACGATGATTTCGTCGGCAATCCGCAGGATCCGCTCCTGATGGGAAATCACCAGGATGGAGCTGTCCTTGATGCTTGCCCGCATGTCCTCAAACACCCGGATCAGGCTTTGGAAGCTCCACAGGTCAATGCCGGCTTCCGGCTCGTCGAAAATGGATAACTGGGTGCCGCGGGTCAGGATGGTGGCGATCTCGATGCGCTTCAGTTCTCCCCCGGACAAACTGGCGTTGATTTCCCGGTTCACATATTCCTTTGCGCACAGGCCGACCCTGGACAGCACGTCGCAGCATTCGCCGATGGACATTTCTTTTCCCGCCGCGATGCGCATCAGATCCAGCACCTGAATGCCCTTGAACCGCACCGGCTGCTGCAGGGCATAGCTGATGCCCGCTTTGGCCCGCTGGGTGATATTCAGGTGCGTGATATCCTGGCCGTTGAACCAAATGGAGCCGTAGCTGGGGTTCAGCACGCCGGCGATCACTTTGGCCAGGGTGGATTTGCCGCCGCCGTTGGGCCCGGTGATTACCACAAATTTGTTTTTTTCCACTGTAAAGCTTACATCCTTGAGGATGTCCACCCTTCCGGCTTCATCCTCCACATCAAAGCGGATGTTCTTCAGTTCAAGCATTCATGCTGCACTCCTTCCCGGCGTGCCCGATCCCGTTGGGCGGACACGCTTCCATATAGTATATCACAAATGCGGCGTATTCCAACAGATAGAATTTTGAAAATAAACAAAAATACAGGCGCCGCTTTTCATGGCGCCTGTGGTTTTCGTTTTTCAGATCATCTGTTCCGGATGGAACACCTGGTCAAATTTCTCCGCCGTCAAAAAACCCAGCCGGACGCAGGCTTCCTTCAGGGAGATATTTTCCTGAAAAGCCAGCTTGGCGGTTTTCGCCGCGTTTTCATAGCCGATGTAGGGGTTCAGGGCCGTTACCAGCATCAGGGAGCGGTCCAGGTTTTCCCGCATCCTTTCCCGGTCCGCCACGATTCCCGCGGCGCAGTTTCGCGTAAAGGATTGGATAGATTCCGCCAGCAGGCGCACGGACTGGAGGAAGTTATAGGCGATAACGGGCATGAATACGTTCAATTCAAAATTGCCCTGGGAGGCGGCGATGCCCACCGCTGCGTCGTTGCCCATCACCTGGACGGCCACCATGGTCACCTGCTCGCATTGGGTGGGGTTCACCTTGCCCGGCATGATGGAGCTGCCCGGCTCGTTTTCCGGGATGCGGATTTCGCCCAGGCCGCACCGCGGGCCGGAGGCAAGCCAGCGCACGTCGTTGGCGATCTTCATCATATCGCAGGCCATGGCCTTGACCGCGCCGTGGGCGAAGGTGATTTCATCCTTGCTGGTCAGCGCGTGAAACTTGTTTTCCGCCGTGATAAAGCGCTTGCCCGTCAGCGCGGAAATTTCCTCCGCCGCCCGCTGGGCAAAGCCCCGGGGCGCGTTGAGCCCGGTGCCTACGGCGGTACCGCCCAGGGCCAGTTCGCTCAGCGGCCCGATCGCCAGGCGCAGCAATTCGACGTCCCTTTCCAGGGAGGACCGCCAGCCGCTGATTTCCTGGGAAAAGGAAATGGGCACGGCGTCCTGCAAATGGGTGCGGCCGCTTTTCACAATGCCCCGGTTGTCCTCCTCCAAACGTTTGAACACGTCGATCAGGCCCTGCGCCGCCGGAATCAGCCGGTCTTCCAGGGCAATCACCGCGGCGATGTGCAGCGCCGTGGGGAACGTGTCGTTGCTGGACTGGCTCATGTTGACGTGGTCGTTGGGATGGCAGATGGTTTTCCCGGCGATTTCATTGGCGCGGTTGGCGATCACTTCATTGGCGTTCATGTTGCTCTGGGTGCCGCTGCCGGTCTGCCACACCACCAGGGGAAAATGCTCTGCCAGGCGGCCGCTGATCACCTCGTCCGCCGCGGCGCAGAGGACGCCGCATCTTTCGTCGGTCATGCGCTGGGGCGCCAGGGCATGGTTGGCCAGCGCGGCGGCCTTTTTCAGGATGCCGAACGCGTGGATGATTTCCGCCGGCATGGTTTCGATGCCTACGCCGATGGGAAAATTTTCATGGCTGCGCTGGGTCTGCGCGCCCCAGTATTTTTCCTCCGGCACGCGCACTTCCCCCATAGAGTCATGTTCGATCCGATAGCCCATGATGGATTCCCTCCTTGGTCGTCGTCCCGGATGCGCGGGGACGTCCGGCTCACTGTTTCCCGGCACTTTTTCCGCCGGCAAACGCAGCCCTGCTTCGATTTAAGCGGAACAGGCACCGTTTGTCAAGCCCATACGGGTTCATTCTGAAAAAATGCCGTTTTTCCCGGGCAGCGCCCGGAACAGCGGCGCCGCCGGGCACTGATCATAGAACATCAAGCAAAACCCCCGTACACTTCTTTGTACGGGGGGTGTTTTGTTTCAGAAGGTTTCCGGAGCCCGCGGCGCTTCTTACCCTCTGTTCTGCGCTTCCACCAGCCGCACGCCGCAGTACTTTTCCCGCAGCTTGGGCTTTTCGATTTTGCCGGTGGGGTTGCGGGGCACCTTGGCGAAAATGATTTTCCGGGGCCGTTTGTACCGGGGCAGATCCAGGCAGAAGCGGTTCACCTCGTCCTCGGTCAGCTCCATGCCTTCCTTGACCTGGATAATGGCGGCCGCGATTTCGCCCAGCCGCGGGTCGGGCAGGCCGATCACGGCCACGTCGTGGATCTTGGGGTGGGCGGAAAGGAAATCCTCGATCTGGACGGGATACAGGTTTTCGCCGCCGGTGATGATCACGTCCTTTTTCCGGTCCACCAGGAAAATGAAGCCGTCCTCGTCCTGCTTGGCCATGTCGCCGGTGTGGAGCCAGCCGTCCTTCAGCACCTCCGCGGTGGCCTTGGGATCGTGGTAGTAGCACTTCATGACGCCGGGGCCCTTCACGCACAGTTCGCCCACTTCGCCCTGCTGCACCACCTGGCCGTTTTCATCCACGATCTTGCACCGCCAGCCGTAGCCGGGCACGCCGATGGCGCCTACCTTGTGCACGTTTTCCATGCCCAGGTGCACGCAGCCGGGGCCGGTGGATTCGGACAGGCCGTAGTTGGTGTCGTACTTGTGGTGCGGGAAATACTGCAGCCAGTGCTTGATCAGGGACGGCGGCACGGGCTGCGCGCCGATATGCATCAGCCGCCACTGGCCCAGGCGGTAGTCCTCCAGCTTCACGTCGCCCCGCTCGATGGCGGCCAGGATGTCCTGGCACCAGGGCACCAGCAGCCACACGATGGTGCAGCCTTCCCAGGAAACGGCGTCCAGGATGGCCCGGGGCGTGTTGCCCTTGAGGATCACGGCCTTGCTGCCGGTGTAGAGCGAGCCGAACCAGTGCATTTTCGCGCCGGTGTGGTAAAGCGGCGGAATGCACAGGAACACGTCGTCGTGGGTGGTTTCATGGTGCATGGCTTCCATGCGGGCGGACTGGGCCAGCGCCGCGTGGTCCAGCAAAATGGCCTTGGGGAAGCCGGTGGTGCCGGAGGAATAGTAAATGGCGGCTTCGTCGCTGTCCTCGATGAGCACCTTGGGGGCGGAGGAGGAGCAGTTGGCCACCGCCTCATTGTAGCTTTCGGCAAAGGAAGGCCGGTTGTCACCTACGAAGAACAGGCTCATCTGCTGGCTGATCTTGGGGGCGATGTTCTCCACCCGGCCGATGAATTCCGGGCCGAAGAACAGCACGTCGGCGTCCGCCAGCCGCAGGCAGTAATCAATTTCGTCGGCGGTGTAGCGGAAATTCAGCGGCACCGCCACCGCGCCGGTTTTCAGCACGCCGAAGTAAATGGGCAGCCATTCCAGGCAGTTCATCAGCAGGATGGCCGCCTTTTGCCCTTTGCGGATGCCGCGCTTCATCAGCATATTGGCCACCCGGTTGGCCTTTTCGTCAAAAACGCCCCAGGTGATTTCCCGGCGGTAGGGGGCGGCGGCGGTAGGCTGGATCAGTTCATATTCCTTCCACGTCACCTGGGGAGCCTCCGTTACCTCCGGGTTGATTTCCACCAGGGCCACTTCATCGCCGTAGAGCTTGCTGTTGCGCTCCAGCAGATCGGTAATGGGCATTGTCTGTATCGTCCTTTCTGAAAGTGGGCGGCTGCCGCACTTTATTGCTTTTATGCACTAAAGAATCATACATCATTCCCATGGAAATGTCAAGCGGTAAGAAAAAGAAAAGAAAATTTGCGGGGCATGGCTTTACTTACACACTTTAATGTGCTAAAATCAAAAGGAAACCATCGTTTTTTTCGTGGAAAAAGGAGGGGATCCCGTGGCAAGGAGCGCAAAGAAGCAGCGCAGCATGCCGCTGTACGAGGCCATCCTGAATTTGAAGGACCTGGACGAGTGCTGCCGGTTTTTTGACGATTTGTGCACAGGCAACGAACTGCGCAGCATGGAGCAGCGTTTTGACGTGGCCACCTATCTGCTGCAGGACAAGGTGTACCTGGAGATCCTGGAAAAAACCGGGGCCAGCAGCGCCACCATCAGCCGGGTGCGCCGCAACATCCTGGATAACGAAGCGGGCGGCATGATGCGGGAAGTGATCCTGCGCCAGGGGCTGGCAGAGCGGAAAGAAGAAGAATAAAACGTCATCCATCATGACCATTAAAAATAAGGGAGAAGATATGCCATGAAAAAGCTGATGCTGGGCAACGCTGCCGCTGCCCGGGGGCTCTACGAGGCGGGGTGCAGGGTGGTATCCAGCTATCCCGGCACACCGAGCACGGAAATCACCGAGGAAGCGGCCAAATACGATGAAATTTACTGCGAATGGGCGCCCAATGAAAAGGTGGCCCTGGAAACGGCGTTCGGCGCCAGCCTGGCCGGCAGCCGCAGCTTCTGCGGCATGAAGCACGTGGGCCTCAACGTGGCGGCGGACCCGCTGTTCACCATTTCCTACACCGGCGTCAACGCCGGGCTGGTGATCGCCGTGGCGGATGACCCCGGCATGCATTCCAGCCAGAACGAGCAGGATTCCCGCCATTACGCCAAGGCCTCGAAGGTTCCCATGCTGGAGCCCGCCGATTCCGCCGAAGCGCTGGAATTTGCAAAACTGGCGTATGAGCTGTCCGAGCAGTTCGATACGCCGGTGTTTCTGAAAATGTGCACCCGCATCGCCCATTCCCAGTCCCTGGTGGATACGGGCGACCGCGTCGTGCCGCCTGCCAAGCCGTATGAGAAGAACATTGCCAAGTACGTGATGATGCCGGGCAACGCCATCAAGCGCCATCCCGTGGTGGAGGAACGCACCCGGAAGCTCATCGCCTGGGCGGAGGAAAGCGGGATCAACCGTCTGGAGGAAGGAACCGATCACAGCCGCGGCATCCTGACGTCCTCCACCTGCTACCAGTATGTGAAGGAAGCCTGCGGCGACCGCTACCCCGTGCTGAAGCTGGGCATGGTGTGGCCCCTGCCGGAAAAGAAGATTCGGGATTTTGCCGCCGCGGTGGACCAGCTGATCGTGGTGGAGGAGCTGGATCCCTTTATCGAGGAGCACTGCCGCTGCCTGGGGCTGGCGCCCGTGGGCAAGGCCCTGTTCCCCCTGGAAGGCGAGCTGAGCCAGAACATCGTGGCGGACAGGCTGGGCATCGCCCACGAAACCGGCGCCGCCCTTTCGGAAGCCATTCCCGCGCGGCCGCCGGTGATGTGCGCCGGCTGTCCCCACAGAGGGCTTTTCTATACCCTGAACCGCAACAAGTGCACCGTGCTGGGCGACATCGGCTGCTACACCCTGGGCGCCGTGGCGCCCCTGGCCGCCATTGAAATGACGGCGTGCATGGGCGCGTCCGTCAGCGCCATTCACGGCTTCAACAAGGCGCTGGGCAAGGAAAGCGAAGGCAAAACCGTGGCCGTCATCGGCGACAGCACCTTCATGCATTCCGGTATGACGGGCCTGGCCAACATCGCCTACAACCAGTCCAATTCCACGGTGATCATTCTGGATAACTCCATTACCGGCATGACCGGCCACCAGCAGAACCCCACCACCGGCTACAACATCAAGGGCGACCCCGCCGGCAAAATCGACCTGGAAAGCCTGTGCCGGGCCATGGGCTTCCGCCGGGTCCGGGTGGTGGACCCCTACGACCTGGCGGCCTGCGATCAGGCGGTCAAGGAAGAATTGGCGGCGGAGGAGCCTTCCGTGATCATTTCCCGGCGGCCCTGCGCGCTGCTGAAATATGTGAAGCACAAGGCGCCCCTGAACGTGGACAGCGACAAGTGCCGGGGCTGCCAGATGTGTATGCGCATCGGCTGCCCGGCCATCTCCATGAAAAAAGGCAAGGCCCGGGTCGATGCCACGCTGTGCGTGGGCTGCGGCGTGTGCCGGCAGCTGTGCAGGTTTGACGCTTTCGAAAGCACCGGAAAGGAGGCCTGAGCCATGGAAACGAAAAACATTATGATCGTGGGCGTGGGCGGCCAGGGCAGCCTGCTGGCCAGCAAACTGCTGGGCCGTTTGCTGATGGAGCAGGGCTATGACGTGAAGGTCAGCGAGGTGCACGGCATGAGCCAGCGCGGCGGCAGCGTGGTCACCTATGTGCGCTACGGCGACCGGGTGGCTTCCCCCGTCATCGACCGGGGCGAAGCGGACTTCATCGTGTCCTTTGAAGTGCTGGAGGCGGCCCGGTGGCTGTCCTTTTTGAAGCCCGGCGGGCAGATCGTCACCTCCACCCAGCAGATCGACCCCATGCCCGTGGTCACCGGCAAAGCGGAATACCCCGAAAACCTGGTGGAAAAAATGCGCGCGGCCGGCGCCAAGGTGGACGCGCTGGACTGCCTGGCCCTGGCCCGTGAGGCGGGCAGCAGCAAGGCGGTGAACATCGTGCTGATGGGCAGGCTGAGCCATTATTTCGACCTTCCGCAGGAAGCCTGGATGCAGGCCCTGGAAGCCGTGGTGCCGCCCAAATTCCTGGAATTGAACAAAAAAGCTTTCGCCTTAGGAAAAGAGGCTTAAGTATATTATTATTTGGAAGGACGGATGTGTATGGCGGAACGTTATTACCAGCCGGAGATCGAAACCGCGTCCCGGGAGCAGATCAGACAATGGCAGGATGAACGCCTGGTCCGGCAGGTGCGCCACGTATGGGACAGCGTGCCTTATTATCGCAAAAAAATGGAAGAAAAGGGCCTGACCCCCGACGATATTCAAAGTGCCGCGGATTTGCACAAGCTGCCTTTTTTAAGCAAGCATGATCTGCGGGAGGCCTATCCCTACGGCCTGATGGGCGTTCCATTGAAGGACTGCGTGCGCATCCATTCCACCTCCGGCACCACCGGCAAGCGGGTGGTGGCCTTTTACACCCAGGCGGATATCGACCTGTGGGAGGATTGCTGCGCCCGGGCGCTGACGGCGGCCGGCGCCACCGCGGAGGATGTGTGCCAGGTGAGCTACGGCTACGGCCTGTTTACGGGGGGCGCGGGCCTCAACGGCGGCAGCCATAAGGTGGGCTGCCTCACCGTGCCCATTTCCTCCGGCAACACCGAACGCCAGATCATGTTCATCCGCGACCTGAACGCCACCATCCTGTGCTGCACCCCTTCCTACGCCGCTTACCTGGCGGAAACCATGAAGGAAATGGGCCTGTCCCCCGACCAGATCCCCCTGAAGGCCGGCATTTTCGGCGCCGAGGCCTGGAGCGAGGAAATGCGCCGGGACATTGAAAAGACCCTGGGCATCAAGGCTTACGATATTTACGGCCTGACGGAGCTGTCCGGCCCCGGCGTGGCCTTTGAGTGCTCCGCCCAGAATGGTATGCACATCAACGAGGACCACTTCCTGCCGGAAATCATCGACCCCGACACCGGCGAAGTGCTGCCGGACGGGGAACAGGGCGAATTGGTGTTCACCTCCCTGACCAAGCAGGCCTTCCCCCTGCTGCGCTACCGCACCAGGGATATTTGCGTGCTGAGCCGGGAAAAGTGCTCCTGCGGCCGCACCCACGTGAAAATGAGCAAGCCCCGGGGCCGCAGCGACGATATGCTCATCATCCGCGGCGTCAACGTGTTCCCCAGCCAGATCGAAACGGTGCTGCTGAACCAGGGCTACTCCGCCAACTACCAGATCATCGTGGACCGGGTGAACCACAGCGACACCCTGGATGTGCAGGTGGAAATGACCCCCGAAATGTTCACCGACAACGTTGGCGAAATCACCCGCCGGCAGAAGGAGCTTACCGACGGGCTGCGCTCCATGCTGGGCATCGGCGCCAAGGTGACGCTGGTGGCGCCCAAGTCCATCGTGCGCAGCGAAGGCAAGGCCGTGCGCGTGATCGACAAACGGAAAATTTAAGGAGGCGACGGGCATGAGTGTCAAGCAGATCTCCGTATTTCTGGAAAACAAGCCGGGCGCGCTGGTGGAAATGACCAAAGTGCTGGCGGCAAACGACGTGGATATGCGCGCCTTTTCCCTGGCGGAAACCAGCGATTTCGGCATCGCCCGCATCATTGTGGACGACCTGTACAAAACCACCACGGTGCTGAAGGACGCGGGCTTTGTGCACAGCGTCAGCTCCGTGCTGGCGGTGGCCATTCCCGATGTGCCGGGCGGCTTGAGCCAGGTGCTGGCCGTGATGGCGCAGGAAGGAAGCAACATCGAATACATGTACGCGTTCCTGGGCGGCAAGGCAGGCAGCGCCTACATGATCTTCAAGGTGGCCGGCCACCACAAGGCCGCGGCTGCCCTGGGCGCCGCCGGCATCCGGCTGGTGGACCAGGAGGAACTGAGCGAATTGTAAACCGGCGGCTTTTCCCGCGCGGGCTCTTTATCAAAGGGCCCGCGTTTCTTTTGGAAAAGTTTACAATTTCGCCCCGTTCCGTTTCTTGCATTCGGGCGCGGAATATGCTATGCTTCCAACCATCCCCCCGGATGCGCGGTTCCGGGGCGGAAAGATGAAATGAGGTGTTTGATTGAAGCAGGGAAGAAAGTGCGCGCTCTGTTTGCTGCTGGCCCTGGCTTTTTTTCCGGCGCCGGTATCGCCCGGGCTGGCGGACGTGACCGTCGTGGTCACCAATCCGGAATACGCCGAGGATCAGACCGATGAGGATCAAGGCGGAGCGCAGGACGGCAGCGGCAGCCGGGAGGACGGCAGCCAGACCCAGCAGGACGGCAGCCAAAACCAAAAGGACGAGGAAAAAGTCCAGTTCCAGAAGGATTTTTCCGTTACCTATACCGACCCCAAAACGAAAAAAAGCTACCCGGCGGAGTACAAGCAGCTGGGCACCGCCTATTCCGTTATCACCCTGAAGGACGGAAAAACGCTGACGGTGGCCACCTCCACGCTGACTTTTGACAAAAACGTGCCCCGGGACCACATGCTGGCCGTGGTGTATGCCCCCAAATACGGCCGTGCCTCCATGCGCAAGGGCGCGTCCAAAAAGTCCGCCATGTTCAACACCTGCTACCCCGGCATCGTCGTGGCCGTGCTGAAAACGGGCAAAAGCTACACGAAGATCAACTACCACGGCATCGTGGGGTATTTGAAAACCACCAGTTTGCAGTTCCACGCGCCGGAAAACGTGAAAAAGCTGGCCACGGGCAAGCTGAGCTACAAAGGCAAAATGACGGGGAAAACCACCGTCAATGTGCGCAACGACCCCAGCAAGAAGGTGGCCCGGGTGGCCACCTGGTCCACCGGCACCGCCGTCACCATCCTGGGCGAAAGCAAGGGCTGGGTCGAAATCGAGGCCCGGGGCGTCCGGGGCTACGTGCAGACGGAATTTTTGACCAGGGATTAATACGATTTCAACGCTAAAATCTTCTATCTTCCGGGGTCTTTTCCATTCTGGCGTTGCTTCATTCCGGTCAGCGTAGTGCTGCTACGCCTTCCTCCATTCAGCTTAGCCAGAGCGAAAAATCCCTCCAGAATCTGATAAGATTTTAGAATTTCAATAGCATAAGTCCGTGTCCGGATCCCGGAAGGATCAAATGAAAGCGGAATCCACGTTCTGCTTTCTTTTTTGTTTTCCTTTGCCGGGACCCTGCCGGCAGGAAAATACCGTTCCTCCCTTTTCTTGACAGGAAACGGAAAAATCCTTATAATCGGGTTGTTAGAAGAATCTATCCGAGGGGGTATCGCCATGGGTGATTATGTGATCAGCTGCTGTTCCACCGCCGATCTGAGCGCGGAGCATTTTTCCGCCCGGGACATTCATTATATCTGCTTTCATTTTTACCTGAACGGGAAGCATTATGCCGACGACCTGGGCAAGAGCATCTCCTTTCCGGATTTTTACAGGGCCATGGAGCAGGGCGCGGAAACCAAAACCAGCCAGGTGAACGAGGAGGAATTCACCGCCTACTTCACCCCGTTCCTGGAGCAGGGCAAGGATATTCTGCACGTGTGCCTGTCGTCCGGCATTTCCGGGGTGTACAATTCCGCCGTGCTGGCGCAGCAGCGCCTGGCGGAAAAATACCCGGACCGGAAAATCTATATTGTGGATTCCCTTGGCGCGTCCTCGGGCTACGGGCTGCTGATGGATACCCTGGCCGATCAGCGGGACGCCGGCATGGGCCTGGAGGAGCTGTACCGGTGGACCATGGATCACCGGCTGCAGCTGCACCACTGGTTCTTTTCCACGGACCTGACCTTTTACGTCAAGGGCGGCCGCATCTCCAAGGCGTCCGGCTGGTTCGGCACGGTGCTGCGCATTTGCCCGCTGCTGAATATGGACAACCTGGGCCGCCTGATCCCCCGGGAAAAGGTGCGCACCAAGAAAAAGGTCATCGCCCGCATCGTGGAAAAAATGGCGGAGCATGCCCGGGACGGCGTGAATTACAGCGGGAAATGCTTTATTTCCGAATCCGCCTGCATGGAGGACGCCCGCGCCGTGGCCGATCTGGTGGAGCGGACGTTCCCCCATCTGGACGGCAAGGTGCTCATCAACTCCATCGGCACCACCATCGGCAGCCACACCGGCCCCGGTACAGTGGCCCTGTTCTTCTGGGGCGACGAACGCAAAGAGTAAGCAAATCATCAAAAAAACACCGGCGGCACAGCAGCGTGCGCCGGTGTTTTATCATGCTGCAAGCTTTTTACCGGAAATCCTCATATTTTTGCAGGATATGCGGTATCAGTTCAAGTATAGGGACCATCATCCTGATGATAGAAAAACATTCTTTGAATTCTTCGCTGCTGACCATGTACGTTCTATTTACAGATTTTTTGTTCTGATAGGTAACACTGAACTTTGTGACGGGCATGTCTGTTCCGGTGCATTTTGGATCGCGTTCAAAGATTTTGTGGACAGCCGATACGGCATGATTAAAAAACCTTGTAAATTTCGGGCTGTTTGTTTTGTACAACCAATGCTGAACAGGATTCATTTCACAGGGTTGAAACGGTTTGCAATCGTATTCGATGGAGTGGTCTGTGATAATCAGGACGTCCGAGTATTCTTTTTCTGCGGGAACATATCCGGATTCACCGGAGATTTTGATCTGTACGACATTATTCATGAGTAACCCTCCATTATGTGGATCCATACAGTCTTTATAAAATGAATTCAGTTGAGTTTTTACCATTCGACTTTTGTCTAATTTATGCGAAATTAATTTATTTATTGATTTTAAATTATTTTTTGTTATGTGGTTTTCTGATGTATTATTCATTGGTGATGTTGATATTGATTTATATCTTATGTCATTATTTGTGTAATATATTTTTTTCGCGGATTTATTTTCTGTTGTATAATTCGTGAAAATATTTTGAGATAAATATAGTTTATTTTTTGATAAATTATTCGAATAAAATGTTCTTGAAAAGTCCATTTTTTTCTATTTTTATTATTCTTATATTATATTTATTATAACTAATATATTGTTATTGTTTATATATTATTCATTTTTAATGTGGGATTTAATTAATTTCATGGGGATTGGGGATTGGGGATTGGGGATGGGGGATTGGGGATTGGGGATTGGGCCCAATCCCCA
>CACYGB010000054.1 GCA_902773895.1 uncultured Eubacteriales bacterium | reverse complement strand
TCCAGGCGCAATTCATTGCGCCGCTGGCTGACCGCGCGGGCGATGGCTTCGATATCCCGATCCTCTTTCACCATGGTCATGATCATGCCATACAGTTCTTCCATGCTGTCATGATAGGCCTGCCGCTGCGCGCGGGCGGCGGACACCTGCTCGGGATCTGTCCAATCGATGGCGTCCACATATTCCTTCAGCGTGGAATCTTCCGCCGGGCTGGGAGAAAACCCGTAAACCGCAGCGGGATTCTCCACAATATCCCGCATGGCGACAGGGTTTTCACGGGGATCGTGCGCATAGGCAAAAGAGGCTGAATCGGTTTTTTCCGCCAAAGCAGCCGAACAGCATATACACAGAACCAATAGCAACACAATGCATTTCCTCATGGTTTTTCCTCCGGCTCCGAAACATTCTGAATATCCTGAAAAACGGCATATATACTTTCACAAATATATAATAACACACACAGCCTATAAAAAGCTATACCCAAACAAAAAAGACGAAACGACTTTTTTCGTTTCGCCTTTAGATTCTTCCGTTTGGTCATAAACGGAATGCTGCCGTGCGATCAGTACCAGAAATACTGATAGTAATTGTTGCTTTCACCCATCAGGAAGCTGTTGATCATCGTCGCGTACCGCCCATGGGACATTTCCATGTCGGTGTATTCAAACACGAAACGGGTCGAGCCTGTCCAGGAACTGCCTTCAGGATAAAGAACTGTTGCCTCTGTAATGAGCCCGTTTTCCCGGAACGCCTCAAACCGGTCATCGATGCCGGAACGTCCCGCCCGCATCACGCTGGATGTGCTGACGACGATTCCATCGCCATCATAGGAAGCCGTATAGGTGCCGTTGAAGCGCAGCCATTCCTTTTCGACTTCAGCACCCCAGTTGGCGTACATGCCTGTGTTCACCGTCCTGACCAGCAGACCATTGCTTGATGTCACAGATACGGCGTCCACTTCCTCCGAGTCATCATTCATCTCAGGCGTTTCCGGAAAGACGCTGTGATTCTCGTGGAGCAGGAGCGTAAAGTAATCATCCCCGTTTGCGTATTGAAATCGATCTTTGCTGATATACGTTCCATCATCACTCCGGGTAGTGGTATTGTAGGGTCTCCCATTGACGTACTCAACGGTCGTCACATATCCTCTTGCTTCATCGGTGGACGTTCTGCTCACTGGCAAGCCATTCTCAAACTCGTACTCGTAAGCTGTAAGAGAGTGGGTGCCAAATTCAATCTCATAGCAATCCACCAAGACGGGATAGCCGTGCTCATAGGTATAGGACCAGCTACGTATCGGGATCCATGCCTTGGTTTCAAAATCCACATTGTATTCGGTTACCGTCTTTGGCAGCCGGGGCGTCAGGCTCGGCACACCCCCTTCGTTCATCAGCTCCTCCTCTGCCCTGACACCGGCGAAAGAAGCGCAAAGCATTGTCGCAACCAGCAGAGAAGCAATCAAATGTTTAGCGATTGCGGATTGCTTCATAAGCATACTTCCTCCTTTTTCGACACCTGTACATCATCAAACTATTTGAACCAAACAGCGCAAGCATGGAGCTAAGAAATCAACAGCTTCTTCCCAACGTCCAAACCGAACGGAGGGGGGCTGCGTCCTTTTATCTGCTACCAGTTTACAGGAGTTCCTCCTGAAGTCTACTGGAATATTTGATCCCAGTAAACTTCAGAAGGAGCATTTTGATTCTGTGAATCAGCCTCATTCAATCTTTCCAAACGCCGCCACAGCCTCGTCAACGCTCATCATACCGTTGCTCACCAGCCAGCCAGCCTTTCGCACTTGGGCAGAATCGTTTGTTTTTAAGAAACTAAAAATCCATTGTGCTTCTTTATTATTATATTTTACTGCTTGAATATTAGCAAGTGATTTTTAAAAGATCTAACTAGAGTCTGTACAGACAGCGCCGCGCATGGTTTCTTGGCCATTCGTTACAGATAATTCCTTTCACAAAAGCTCTCCCTCCGTTTGTCCAGAGGGAGAGCCGCTTGTTTACTTCAGCAGATTCAGGCTGGTGAGCCAATCGGTCAGCAGTTCTCGGGTACGGGTTGATCTGCGCTTTGTCGCACAGCTCCTTGACCGTGATTCTCTCATACTCCTTTCCGCAGATCAATTCCTCAAAGGCGTTCTTGATACCCTGGATGGTTTTTCTGACGCGGAGGTCTTCGTTTCCCTGCAAAATCATGATTGTTTCCTCTCTTTTCGGCTTTAAGCAACCTTGGTTCCATGTGATGGGTTTTACCGTACCGTGTCAAGAAGCACCGCGGCTGGGAATGACGAATGAAAAAGAAAATCACGCCTTTTCAAAATCAGGCCGCCAGGAAGCAAACTGCTCAAGCTGTGCGTCGGTGCGGTGGTAATAGCGCATATCCTTGTCCAGATTGGCAATTTCCGCCATTTCAGCGTCGGTCAGCGTGAAGTCCAGGATGTTCAGGTTGTCCCGGATGTGATCCACGTTCTTGCTGCCGGGGATCACCACGAACCCCATCTGGGTGTGCCAGCGCAGGATCACCTGCGCGGGGGTCTTGCCGTACTTTTCGCCCAGCTTCTCAAAGACCGGCTCCTGCAGAAGGGACTTGTCGCCATGGCCCAGGGGATACCAGCTCATCAGCCGGATGCCGTACTTGTCCAGCGTCTTGCGCAGTTCCTTCTGGGTGAAGTAGGGATGGGCCTCCACCTGGATGAACTGGGGCGCGATTTCCCACTTGGTCTGCAATTCCTCGATGTATTTGCCCTCGAAGTTGGAAATGCCAATGGCCTTGGCCTTGCCTTCTTTGCAGGCTTTCTCCAGCTGCCGATACCCGGCCAGCCAGTTGCCTGCGGGCTGATGGATGTACAGCAGATCCACATAATCAACGCCCAGGCGCTCCAGGGTTTCATCCACGGCGTTTTCGTTTTCGTATTCGCTGGGCCACAGTTTGGTGGATAGGAAGATGTTCTCCCGCTTCACTTTGCTTTCCTTCATGCCCCGGCCCACAGCCCGCTCATTCACATAGGCGTTGGCGGTGTCGATGAGGCGATAGCCCATTTTCAGCGCTTCCCGAACGCTGTTTTCCGCGTCCGCGGGGGAGAGCATAAAGGTGCCGAGGCCGATAACGGGGCAGGTCAATCCATTGTTCAGCTTGATGGTTTCCATGTTCATTTCCTCCTTATTTCAATCCGATTTGTTTGAGCCACTTTTCAACGTCCTTGTCGCAGGTCGCCGCGTCGTCGCCGTTGATCGCCAGTCCCTTGGTGATCCTGGCACCTGGGCAAAGCCGCTGGATGTCCTTCAGGGAATTGGAGAATCCGCTTCCGCCGTGGGTGATCAGCGGGCAGATGGTCTTGCCGGTGAAATCATAGCTTTCCAGGAAGGTGAACACCGCCATGGGCATGGTTGTCCACCAGTTGGGGAAGGCGACGATAACGGTGTCATACGCATCCATGTTCTCCACCCGCGCCGTCAGTTCGGGCCGGGCGTTTTCATTGAATTCCCGCTTGGCGATCTCAATCTTCTGCATGTGATCGTCGGGATATTTCCGGACGGTGTCGATGTAGAACAGATCGCTGTCAATCAGGGCGTGGATTTTCTTTACCACCACCTCCGTGTTGCCAACAGACAGATTCCGAATGCTGCCGTGGGAGTAGTTCTGTCCCGCGTGAGAAAAATAAGCGATCAGTGTCTTGGCCATGTGTCATCCCTCCTGGCGCTGAATTGGAAACTTACGTTTCTTATTTACGGTTTGAGTATAAACAAAAACTGCCCACAAAACAATGGGCAGTTTTTTTCGATCAGTGGAATAGGCAACGTTTTTTGCCAAATGGTTACTTATTTTTCTGAACAAATGAAGTTGCAAGGACTATCGCTTAACAGGCGGCAGACCAAAGAAAAATATACTTTGCCGGAATGAAGCTGTTTTAATGCGCTTTTATCCAGAATGAATTAAGGTTCGGAGGGATCCCGGTTGACCATCCAGGTGCCTGCGATCATGATCGCCAGGGCGACAAAGAACAGCGCGCCCGGGATCGCCTTGAAGATGATAAAGGACAGCAGCACGCCGATGAAGGGCGCAACGGCGTAATACGCGCTGGTCTTCGCCGCGCCCAGATCCCGCTGGGCGTACACGTAAAAGTAAATGCTCAGGCCGTAGGCCACGAAGCCCAGCAACAGGATTTTCAGTATATCGCTCCAAACGGGCAGCGCTTCGCCCACGACCAGCCCAATGACGATTGACCCGAGGCCGGAGCCTAAGCCCTTGATGACCACGATTTCCAATGGATCACTATGAGATAGGTTCCTTGTGCAGTTGTTTTCCAGGCCCCAGCACACGCAGGCCAGCAGCACGAACAGCGAACCGATGGAAAACTGGAAGCTGCCAGCGTCCTCCACGGACAGCAGGATGCTGGACAGGGTGATGAGCCCGATGGCAAGCCACAGCCGCTTGCCGATCTTTTCCTTGAAGATCAGCAGGGCGATCAGGGAGGTGGCGACGATCTCAAAATTGTTGAGCAGGGAGGCGTTGGCTGCGGTGGTGCGCTTGAGGCCGATCATCAGGAAGATGGGAGCCGCGATGTCCAGCACCACCATGCCGATGGTGTAGGGCAGGCCCTTTTTCGTCAGGTGGGCTTCCTTTTTGCCATGGCCTGTTTTGCTGCGGGCCAGGCCCATCAGGGTCATACCGACGCCAGCGCCCAGGTACAGGAAGCCGGCCATCATGGTGGGCGGCGCGTTTTGCAGCAAAAGCTTTGAGACCGGCGCGTTCAGCGCGTACAGCGCCGCGGCCAGGATCGCATAGAAAATTGCTTTCTTCATGTCATTCCTCAATTCCCGGAATCGGTGTCCTTCAAGCGCAGCAGCAGCGCCGCGTTGACCACCACAAACACGGAGCCGCAGTTGTGCCACAGCGCGCCGCCGGCATAGCCTTTGATGATGTTCTTTTTTTCTTCGGGCAGCAGATTGGCCCGCACATCGGAAATGCCAACGCCTGCGGCGATGGCGCCTGCTGCCTGCCGGTTATCGCCAGTCAGCAGCATCGATGTGATGCCCACAGCCTTCAGCTTCTCCAGCGTCTTGTTCGCGTCCTCCCGGACGGTGTCCCGCAGGGAGATAAAGCCGATCAGCTGCTGATCCGCCGCGATATAGACGACGGTGGCGCCCTGATCCAATTCGGCTTTGGCAGGGGAAGCGCAGCTCTCTGTTGATATTCCCTGTCCCTTCATAAAATCCTCCTTGCCCGCGAGGATGGTTTTGCCATCAACCGCAGCGGAAACACCCTGACCCGCAATGACCTTGAAATTCTCGGCGGTTTCATTCGTTCCGCCCTTTTGCTCATAGGCGGCCCAGATGGCTTTGCCCAGGAAATGCATGGTGACCGTTGTGCAAAAGGTGTTTGTGCGCAGCCGTTTTCCATTTGCCAAACGGATGACGCCTGTTTTCAGCCGATTTCCCAGATGACCGTCACTGTATCCGTGACTTCCATATCATCCGGTTCCATATTCAGGTCATAATGATCGGCAGGACTGTTTACGGACAAACAATCCTCCGTCGGCATTGCTTTTTCCATTGGATGATATTCGAGATTGATCTCTCCCCAGGAATAATCGACGGATTGGATGCCCTTCAGGACAACTCCGGCTGCAGAGGCGAGGACGGACGCCTTATCCTTTGCGTCTGCCACCGCTTTCCCCAGCAATTCATTCTTGGAACCTTCCGGATCCTTAACAAAGTAGCTGATCCGGAATTCCGGCTGGAGAGGACCATGCGCAAGCGTATACAGCAGCTTGCCAAGACGGCCATTGTCGGATTCAAATTCCACCTTCACTGCATGCTCAAACTTGTACCCGATAAAACGCTGTTTCCATGTGTTCTTTTCCTGATAGCTTTCGTACTCTGGATCAATATCAAATCGCAGTGTTTTCAGATCGGAAGGCATAAAGCCGAATGGTTCCAGAATTTTTCTTATCTGTTCCGTATCTTCGGAGGAGCGCCTCAGCGTCTCCGCATAGTCCTGGTAAAGTCCCTGCAGCGTCATGGTAATCCGGGTCATATCCGGATGTACTTTGATTTGCCCTTTGCCTGTCACTCGAATTGCCCTCATGGTTTTCTGTACCCTCCTTCATCTTTGGTGCCTCCAGTATAGCGCAGCCGCAGGAAGCCGTGGTCGCTTTCCGGGCGACATTCAGCGAAGGCGCTTTTTTCCCGATTTCAAGGAGCGAACCGCGGAAAAAAAGCGCGGTTTGAAAGCCGCGCTTTTTGAAGCCTTATGCCGTTACTGGGCGCCGGCCATGGCCATGGTCAGGGTGCTCATGGCGGCCGCTAGCAGGTCGCTGGAGGGATTGGAGAGGAGCACGCTGTCCAGGTGGTCGATGGCGCTTTGCAGGGAGGCGTAGCCGGGATGGCCGGGGTCCAGGCCGGCCAGCTGATTCCGCGCCTGGGACAGCAGGCGCTGGGCGTCCGGCAGCAGGTAATTGTTCATCAGCGTATTTTCAAAGGTGCTGCCGTCGGCCTGGTGCAGGGTGCAGCTGATGGAATTGAGCAGCGCCGCATTGGCGTTGCCGTCGGCTGTCAGCTTTAATGTGGCGTATTCGCCCAGGTAATCGCTGAGCACGCCTTCGTAGGATGTGCCGATGTACCCGTACAGCGGATGCCCCATGGGCAGGATCACCACGCCCTTGCTTTCCGTGCTGGGGCAGTAGGGCCCGGCCAGCAGCCCGGAATCCTGGCACACGTTCAGGGCGTAGTGCATCTGGCAGGAAACGGTGGGCGCGCTTTCCTTGGGGAAATAATCGGTGGTGGTGCCGTAGCCCATCACGTCGTGTTTGCAGGCGTCGGTGGCCAGCTGGCCGCTGACCTTGCAGGTGGTCACCTTGACCAGGCCGTAGTCCGACGCGCTGCCTTCCATGATGTCGCGGTTTTTCAGGCCCTGGTGGATGGGCTGCATGAAGGCCTTCCACAGCTTGGCCGCGCTGTTGCCGCCCGTGGTTTTGGAGCTGAGGGCCTTGTAATTGTCGTGGCCGATCCACACGGCACCGGCGTACCAGCCGGTGAGGCCGGCGAAGAATACGCCCTTCTGGTCGGAATTGGTGCCGGTTTTGCCGGCCACGGTCTGCCCGCTGATTTTTGCGGCGGTGCCGGTGCCGGAGGAAACCACGTCCTTCATCATGTCGATGGTGAGCCAGGCGGTGGAGGGCTTGAATACCTGCCGCCGCACCTGGCTGGCGTGGGCGTCGTAGATGATGTTTTTGCTGCTGTCCGCAATGCCCAGGAAGGTGACGGGGCTTTGGTACACGCCGCCGTTGCCCAGTACGCCGAAGGCCACGGCCATTTCTATGGGCGTGATGCCGGAGGAACCCAGGGCCAGGCCGAAGGGCGTTTTGTTGATGTGCTTTTCAGAAACGCCCAATCGCAGCAGGAAATCGGCCGAGCGGTCGACCCCCACGAAATTCATCAGGGCGTACGCGGCGGCGGTGTTGTCGCTGCGGGTGATGGCCGTGCGCACCGTTTCCGGCCCCCGGTAGGAGGAGCCGCCGTAGTTGCGGGGCCAGGAGTCCTTGCCGTCGCTGCCGGTCCAGCCCCGGATGGGCACCGGCATGTTGTACAGAATGGTGCCGGCCCCGGCGCCCATTTCAATGGCGGGGGCGTATACGGCGATGGGCTTGATGGAGGAGCCCACGGGCATGTTCATGTCGGCGGCCCGGTTCAGCGTCTTGCGCTTGGTGGGGGCGGTGCGGCCGCCCACGATGGCCTTGATTTCGCCGCTGCGGTAATCCAGCACCACGGCCGCCGCCTGGGGCTGGATGATTTCGTCGTAGGTGCCGTCGCTGTTCCTGGCGCGGTAGATTTTATCCCCGGGATCCCGCAGGGACGGGTAATCCTTGTAGGTTTGCAGGGTGTTTTCCACGATGGTCTGCATCTGCGTATCCAGCGCCAGGTACACGTGGTAGCCGCCGGTGCGCAGCTCGTTTTCCATTTTGTTGCGGTTGGCGGAGGTGTCCTCCAGTCCGCGCAGGGTCAGCAGCGTTTTCACCACGTCGCGGATGGCGTATTCCACGTAATGGGCGTACGGATACAGCTCCGTGGAGGAGGGGGATTTTTCCAGTACGTTCGCTGTTTCCTCACCCAGGGCGGCCAGGTACTGCTCCCTGGTGATGAACTGGTTTTCGTACATGCACCGCAGCACGTAGTCCGTCCGGTCGTTGGTGATTTTCCGGTAGTCGGTGGTGTCGCTCTGCCGGGTGTAAAAATTCCGGCGGGGATTGTAATAATAGGGGTTGTTGGTCATGCCGGCCAGCATGGCGCATTCCCGCAGCGTCAGGTCGCTCAGGCTGTCCTTGCCGAAATAGCCGTACGCGGCCACCTTGACCCCGTAGTAATCTTCGCCCAGGTAAATGGTGTTCAGGTAGGCTTCCAGAATGTTGTTTTTGGTATAGTCCTTTTCCAGCTGCATGGCCAGGTAGGCTTCCTGGATTTTGCGCTTGTAGGATTGCTCACTGCTGAGCAGGGTATTCTTGATCAATTGCTGGGTGATGGTGGAGCCGCCCTGCTGGGTGCCGGAAAGGAAGTTGGTCACAAACGCGCCCACGATGCGCTTGACGTCGATGCCTTTGTGGGTGTAGAAACGGGCGTCCTCCACCGCCACGAAGGCGTGCTGCAGCATCAGCGGCATGGTGTCGATGGACACCATGATGCGGTTTTCGGAGCCTTTGTATTCGGTGATCATGTTGCCGTTGGCATCGTAAATGAACGAGGTCTGGGCCTGGTCGTCAATGGCGGCCAGATCCAGCACGGGGGCCGTTTCCATATACGCTTTGGCCACGCCCACCACGGCGCCGACGCCGCTGAGCCCAAGCAAAAGCACCAGCAGCACCAGCATCCGGAAGGAATTGACGATGACCGCCAGCAAAAACGAGGGCTTCCGGGTGCGGGGCTTGAAAATGGTGCGCTTGGGCGGCTTTTCCTCTTCGGCGGGCAGGTCCTCGCCCAGCCATTCGCCGCTGCCGATATTGGGCGCGTAGGCTGTATCCTGCGGCCATTCCGCCTGGCCGGCGGCGTCTTCATAGCCGTCTTCCGCTTCCGGGGCCGCGTTGTCAAAACCGATTCCGCCGTTTTCGGCGGTATAATCAAATTCATCGGCGTATCCGCCCTGCTGTGCGTTGTTTTTTCTCCTCAAGGGCTCACCTCCGTTTCCGTCCGTGCGGAAAGCGCCGGCAAAGCCGGCCTTCACCATTATATCACGAAAAGGCCGGAATGCACAAGCGTTCCATCCACACAACGAAACGGAGGCCGTTTTTTATCCGCGCAGCAGGGAATCCTCCGGCGACCGGATACAGTGGCAGGCGCTGGCCAGGCCCACACAGATCAGCCTCGGCACGGCGTAATACATCAAGCCCGCTAAGCGTGTACAGGCCCAGCAGCAGCGCCCCGTAGGCGGCGTAGTGCCGGGCGCGCTGCCGGTTCAGAATCATGGGGTTTTTCTTTTTCCTGCGCTGCCCCAGCGCCACCGGCTGGGCGTCCGACACGGGGTTGCTTTGCCCAAGCAGCGCGGTCAGTTCCTCCCGGGGCAGGAAGGACACGGCGATTTCGCCGCTCTCCGCCTGGGACCGCGCTTCCCGGGAAATGGCGCAGGGCGCGCACAGGATGCAGCGCCGCACGCCGCGGGCCTTCGCCGTCCGCTGCATTTGCAGCACGTCCCGGGCGGTCACCTGGCCGTTTTGCGGCAGAAACAGAAAGGATAAAAGCGCCCTTTCCTTTCGCAGATCGCAGACGACGCCGTCCGGGCCCGGATTGCGGCAGCGTCAGGGGCAGACGCAAAGACAGCAGCATGGCCGTTTCAAAATGCGCCCGCTCCGGTTCGCTCATCAGCAGCCTGCCCAGGGCCAGTTTGCCGCCGATTTGCCTGCGCAGCTTTTCTTCCCTTCGCCGCAGCCGTCCTTTCCGGGTGGCGCGCAGCAGCAGCGTCAAAAGCAGAAACAGCGCGGCGCCGGCGGCCAGGGTCCGGGGCGTCAGTCCCCACAGAAAAACGAACCATCCCAGGCACGCCGCGGCGGCGCAGCGGAATCCTGCCGCGTCAAGGACCTCCCGCAGACGGGACGCGCGGAAATATTCCTGCATTGTTCTTTCATCTCCCTCTTTTCAGAATGCCCAAAATGCTGTATACTATATGCAGGAGTTGATACAATTGCTGCGAGTTGGCGTGCTGGGCGGAACCTTTGACCCGATTCATGAAGGACATGTGGCGTTAGCGGAGAGGGCGTTGACCCTTGGCAAAGTGGATCAGGTGGTTTTCCTGCCCATGGCGAGTCCCTTTCACCGGGAGGCCGCGGCAGCGCCGGAGCACCGTTTGCAGATGTGCCGCCTGGCGCTGGAGGGAAAGCCGGGAATATCGCTGAGCGAGGCCGGCATGGCCCCCGGCGTGCGCTATACCAGCGATACGCTGCCGCTGCTGAAAAAGGAATACCCCGACGCCCGTCTGGTGCTGCTGCTGGGGGCGGACAAGCTCAAATCCCTGCCGGACTGGCATCAGGCGGACAAGCTGTTTGAAACGTGCGAATTTCTCTGTTATCCCCGGGAAGGCTTTGAGGGGGAGAAGGCGCTGCGCAAGCTTCAGCGCTGCGGCGCGCAGGTGACCATGCTGGAAACGGATCTGCTGCCCTTTTCGTCCAGCCGGATCCGGAAAAAGACCGCCCGGTACGAGGATGCCCCGGGGCTGGACCGCCGGGTGCTGTGCTACGCGGCGGAAAACGGCCTGTACCAGCAGGATTTTCTGCCCAGGCTGAAGCTGATGATGAATCCGCGGCGCTTTCAGCACACCCTGGGCGTGCGGCAGGAGGCCGTGCGCCTGGCGGACCGGCACGGCGTTCCCATTCAGAAGGCGGCCATCGCCGGATTGCTGCACGACTGCGCCAAGGGCATGAGCCAGAAGGATATGGAAAAAATCGCCCGGAAGCACGAACTGATGCCGGACGAAGGCATGCTGTCCTCCGGCGCCATGATGCACGGGCCGGTGGGCGCTTACCTGGCGCAGAAGCAGTTCGGCATTCAGGATGAGGACGTGCTCAACGCGATCCGCAGCCACACCATCGGCCGGCCCGGCATGACGGAGCTGGAGCTGTGCATTTTCGTAGCGGACGCCACGGAGCCCAACCGGGAGGATTATGAGGGGCTTACCCAGATCCGCAGGCTTGCGGAGGAATCGCTGGCGGCGGCGGCCCTGCACTCCATGCGGCTGACCCAGGCCTTCCTGCACCGCACCGGGCGGCCCTTTTTCCCCATCGTGCTGGAAACCATGAAGGACCTGGAGGGCAGACTGACAGCGGAAGAGAAACAATTGCTGAACGCATACACATAAAACAACAAGCATAAAGGAGGAAACATGATGGAACAGACCGGGTTGGCTCAGCGGATCGCGAAAATCCTGTACGACAAAAAAGCGATGGACATCACCGTGCTTCATGTGGGGCATCTGACGGTGATCACGGATTATATGGTCATTGCCTCCGGCCGGTCCTCCCTGCAGGTGAAGGCCCTGGCGGACGACGTGGACGACGCCCTGGCCATGGAAGGCGTCGCCCTGCGTGCCCGGGAAGGCCAGGGGGAAGGACGCTGGATCGTGCTGGATTACGGCACGGTGCTGGTGCATATTTTCCATCCGGAGGACAGGCAGTTTTATCATCTGGAGCGGCTGTGGGAAGACGGCACCAACCGGATTCCGCTGCCCTTCCTGGAGGACGGACAGGCGTGAATATCATCATCTACGCCCTGAAAAAGAATTTCGATACCCAGAAGGCGGAGCGCTTTTTCAAGGAACGGCGCATCCCGTACCAGCTGCTGGACCTGAAAAAGCACCGGCTGGGGCAAAAAGAGCTGGCGCTGTTTGCCCGCAGGCTGGGGGCTCAAAACCTGGTGGACCGGGGGAACGGGGACGCGCTGTCCCATCCGGTGGCGCATACGGACGACGCCGCTTACATCCTGGAATGCCTGGCGGAAAACCCGCGGTTCCTGCGCACGCCCATCGTGCGCAACGGCGAGCAGGTGACGCTGGGCGCCGATGAAGCCGTCTGGGCGGAATGGGTGCAAAAGGGCTGAAGCGCGGAAGGAGGAAGCGACATGCTGTATTGCGAATCCTGCAGTTATCTGTACGAAGGGGAAGCGTGCCCGCTGTGCGGAAGCCGTAAGGGCCGGGAACCCAGGGGAGAGGACCCCTGCTTCCTGGTGGAAAAGGGACAAATCGAAAGCGACATGCTGGTGGACATCCTCAAGCAGAACGGCATTCCCAGCCTGGTGAAGGGCCGCTCCGGCGCGGGCCTGGCCATGTACACCGGGCTGCTGCTGGAAAACTACCGGGTGTACGTGCCATTCGCCCTGATCGAGGAAGCCCGGGACCTGGCCGACGCCATGTTCAACGGCGAAGTGATCGAGGAAATGGACGATCTTCAGGACGAAACGGAAACCGAAGAAGAATCTGAAGAAGAATCCGATGAAGAAAGCGGGGTTGACCCATGAGCCTGGCAACACTGAAAAGCAAGGACCTGACCGTGGAAATATCCTCCCTGGGGGCGGAAATCCAGTCCATCCGGGACCGTGACGGCGCGGAATACATGTGGCAGGGCGATCCCCAATACTGGGCCAGCCGCGCGCCCATCCTGTTTCCCGTGGCCGGCGGCTTCCGGGATGATGAGTACGTGTGGCAGGGCAAGACCTATCCCATGGCCAAGCACGGCATCGTGCGCAAGGTGGAATGGGAGATGGAGAAAAACGAGCTGCAGCAGGCGGTATTCAAAATCAGCCGCAAAACGGAGGGCTTTCCGTTTGAATACGACCTGCGCGCCGTCTTTACCCTGCGGGACAACCGCCTGCAGGTGGACTATGCCGTCACCAACCGGGACGCGCAGCCCTTCTGCTTCAGCGTAGGCGCCCACGAAGCCTACCTGACCCCCGGCGGCATCGAGGATTATGAAATCGTGTTCGACCAGGAGGAGAATCTGTATCACTCCATCCTGGAGGGCAACCTGAACAGCCACGATACCCAGCTGATTGCCGCCCATACCCGGGTGCTGCCCCTGAAATACGAATACTTCGCCGTGGACGCGCTGGTGTTCCGCTCGGTCAAAAGCAAGGGCGTCACGCTGCGCGGCGTGAAAAACGGCCGGAAAGTACGGGTGGATTTCCCCGATCATCCCATTCTGATGTTCTGGGACAAGCCCGGCGCCGAATACATCTGCATCGAGCCCTGGTGCAACGGCCCCGACTTTGTGGACGCGCCCAAGGAAATCGACCGGAAATTCGGTTTCCTGCGCCTGGAGCCGGGCCAGACCATCACCCGCACCCACGCCATTACCATTGGCTGACAAGCCAAAGCGGGCTTTCATAGAAAAAACGGAGGAGGGATTTTCCCTTCTCCGTTTTTGATGCGGTTTTCCGGATCGCCGTTCTTACAGTTCCCGCATATAGATTTTCTCTTCCGCGCCCCAATACGCCGTTTTGCGGTCGATGACGGAAAAACCGTATTTTTCGTACAGGTTTTCGTGGTCGCTGGTGAGATAGACCCGTTGAAAACCCAGGGATTTCAGATAATCCATGGCAAAGCGGATCATCCGCTGGCTCAGCCGCTTTCCCCGGAACGCTTCATCCACGAAAACGAAGCCGATATAGGGGGTATAGGGAACGTCCGGGATGCAGTCCGTCCGGGTGACGGTGCAAAACCCGCAGACGGCGCTGCCGAAATGGGCGGCGATCACCCGCTCCCAACCGGTCAGCGCGCCGCTGCGCATGCTCTGCGCCAGCGCCATCCCGGCGCTCCAGGAGCAATTCTGCGCCGCGTCGGCCACGCGTTCCCACAGGGGATGATCCGGGGTGAGCAGGTCAAATTCCATGGCACATTCTCCTGACTTTTCCGATATGGCGGTCAGAACCGGAAAGCGTATACGTTCACTTCCTCCATCCCGTCGAAGACGCGCATGTCGTTGTCCGCGGGCAGCGCCGCGCGGCACAGGAAGGCGCACCCCAGCTTTTCGCACACCCGGCGGGAAGCGGCGTTTTTGACGTCGTTGGTGATCAGGGCGGCGCGCATCCCATGATTGCGCATCAGGGGAATCAGCAGGCGGCAGGCCCGGCCGGCATAGCCGCGGCCCCGAAAGGCCTCCTCCACGCTGTAGCCGATCTGGCCCCCGTAGAACAGCCC
>CACYGB010000053.1 GCA_902773895.1 uncultured Eubacteriales bacterium | reverse complement strand
AGGTCCAGGACCCGGCGGGTCCTGGTTCAGGGGTCCGGGGGCTGAAGAAGCCCCCGCGTCTTTGAAGAAGCCCCCAGCCTCATCCCTTTTCCCGATCGGAGGGTTTCCCGTCCTTCCGCGTTTGCCGCCGTTTCCAGGCCCGGTTCAGGGCATACACCGCCTCAAACGGCCCCACGATCACCGAAATCAAAATCAGAATCCAATACCAGGGCATCTTGTTTCCTCCCGCCGAGCCGGCTCAATCCTCCTCCAGCAGGCGCTGCAGCAGCTGGTTCCTGTTTTGCAGAAACATTTTCGTGATCTGGTAGCTGTCCGTCTCCTCATACGCGCAGGGGTGCACCGCACCATGGTCGAAGGACAGGATCTCCGCGTCCGGAAAGCCCAGCAGGACGGGCGAATGGGACACGATGACAAACTGCGCTCCTTCCCGGACGCACCGGGCAATTTCCGCCAGCAGGGTCAATTGGCGCTGGGGCGACAGGGCGGCCTCAGGCTCGTCCAGCAGGTAAAAGCCGTCGCCCCGGAAGCTGTTTTGCACCAGGGCCAGAAAGCTCTCCCCATGGGATCTTTCGTGCAGGTGCAGCGGCCTGCCGCCGGGCCCCCGGCTGTATTCTTCCTCCTTGGTGGCCACATTATAAAAGCTCTCCGCGCGCAGGAAATAGCCCCAGCTGGACCGGCGGGTGCCCCGCACCAGGCGAAGCGCGCCGCACAGATCCGAATGGGAGTCATACGTGGAAAACCGGTAGTTTTTCGTGCCGCCCTCCGGGTTGAAGCCGTACGCGATGGCAACGGCCTCCAGCAGCGTGGATTTTCCGCTGCCGTTTTCCCCCACAAAGAAGGTGACCGGCCGGGTGAAGCCGATCCGCTCCACCCCGGCCAGGGCGTCGATACGCCGCAAATAGCTGTCCGGAGCAATGCCGCTCCAGTCGATGCGCGCCTCCCGGACCAGCAGGCTGTGTTGATCCATTGATTGCTTCCCTCATCCATCATCAACCGTTTCTTGCCTGGCAGATAAAAATACAAGATTTGACGATCAAGCCTTCTGCTTGGTTCCGGGCAACGCTGCCCGAAAGATCCGTCAAAAAACGGTTTTCCCATTTATCTGAAATAATCTGGAATGATATACCCAATTTTCCCGATTTTTTAATCTGTTTCTCATCATTCTTTCCTTCCGGTTTCATTTTCCGGCGGTATGATAATCCCGTCAAAAGGAAAACGACGACAGAGGAGGAAGAAACCATGAAGAAACTGCACAAGAGCAATTCACAGAAAATGATCGCCGGCGTATGCGGCGGTATTGCGGAATATTTCGGCTTTGATCCCACGATCGTGCGCCTGATCTTCGCGGCGCTGTGCCTGACGGGGGGCGGCGGACTGCTGGTTTACCTGATCGCAGCCATCGTGATGCCGGAGGAGGACCAGATCCGCGCCTGACGCGCCGCCCTTGCCGAACGGCCTGTGCCGTTCGGTTTTTCTTTTGCGCGGGTTTTCCTTACGCCAGCGCTTCGTAGAGCAGCGCCCGCAGGCGGGGATGGATCTCGCTGAGCACCCGGGGCATGCCCAGGATCTCCTGGGCGTAGAACAGGCTGACATGATTCACCGGGTCGATCAGCGCGTAAGCGCCGGCGGCGCCGTCCCAGCCGAATTCGCCCAGCGGGGATTCCGAATGTTCCGGGTCGATCACCGTGCGGACCCCCAGGCCGTAGCCATACTGCCGGTTCCAGGGCGCCTGGAATTCCAGCAGCTGGGACGGGGTCAGCTGGTTTTCGGACAGGCGGGCAATGCCTTCCGGCGTCAGGATGCTGTTCCCTGTGCGCCCGGTGCCGCCGTTGGCCAGGGCCTCGATAAACGCGCTGTACGCGTCCACCGTGCAGATCACGCCGGCGCCGCCGCTTTCGTAGCCGTCGGACAGGCAATAGCGGTTGGTCTGCTCCGTGGGCACGATGTCGTCCGACCCGGCCACGCCGGTGTACTGGGCCGCCAGGCGGGGCCGCTGCGTTTCGTCCAGGTGGAAATACAATTCCCGGATCCCCAGCGGCTCCTGGATGTTCTTTTTCAGGTATTCCCCGTACGTCATCCCGCTGACCGCCTCAATGACCCCGGCCATCACGTCGTGCCCCAGGCTGTAGGAATAGTGGGTGCCCGGCTCAAACAGCAATGGCATCTGCGCGATAGCGCCCATCATGGCCCGGGTGGAGGCCCGGTTCCCCGTTTCCTGCCGCAAGCGCAGGATGGGCTCCCCGGCGGTGTCGTAGTTCAGCCCGGCTGTCATGCTCATCAGCATCCGCAGGGTGATGGGCGTCCGGGCCGGGTGACAGGGCGCGTCCGGCCCGGGATAGCAAGGCGGCCACTGGCCCAGCTGATAGGTATCGGCCACCTGCATCCGGGCAAACTCCGGCAGGTATTTTTCCACCGGGTCGTCCAGCCCCATTTTCCCCTGCTGGATCAGCTGCATGGCCGCCGTCATGGTGATCACCTTGCTGGCGGAATAAATGAAGTACAGTTCCTGGCCATTGACCGGCTTTTTGCGGGCATAATCACTGCAGCCGCCCATATGGCGGTACACCGTTTCGTGATCCCTGGTGATTTTTACGTCAAAGCCCGGCACCCCGTACACCGATTCCAGGCTGTCCAGATACGCCGTCAGTCGCTCAAAACCCATGAATGAACTCCTCCTTTTGTCCGTTGACCATACAGACCGGCCCAAGCCGCCGGCGCTCCCGGCTTCCGGAACGGTTTGCAAGGGCTGTAACCCGTCGGAAACGGGATGGATTCCCGACGGCCATGCAGCGCTCTTCCGCCAGGCCCGTGCGAACAGTCTGAAGCCCGGATGCTTTCGCCGCCTTCAAGGGGTGTTATACCACGGCCGAGGGCAAATTCCTTCCGCCTGAAGGCACAAAACCTGTTTTTCGCTTCTTTTTCCGCCTCCGCCCCGTTTTTTTCGGATGCGTCATTTTTTTGAAAAGCCGGTTCTTCACAAAAATGCAGGATGTATGTTCCGGCAATCCGCCGCATCACCGCCTGCGGCGGAGCTTCCCCTCTCCAGGGGAAGGCGTTCACGCAGCGGATGACACAGCGGCCGTTGAACAAACCGCCCTACGGAAACGGAAAAAGCCCATAAGGGAAGAGCCCATAAAAAAGCGCGGAACGCATGGCGTTCCGCGTCTTTTGCTTTGCCGGAAGACCTTAATAGGTTTCCTGCAGTTCGATGTTCTTGTAGCGCTTCAGGCCGGTACCGGCAGGAATCAGCTTGCCGATAATGACGTTTTCTTTCAGGCCCAGCAGCGGGTCCACCTTGCCCTTGATGGCGGCTTCGGTGAGCACGCGGGTGGTTTCCTGGAAGGAAGCGGCGGACAGGAAGGAATCCGTGGCCAGGGAGGCCTTGGTGATGCCCAGCAGGATGCGCTTGGCAATGGCCGGCCGGCCGCCTTCCTCGATGGTTTTCTTGTTGGCCTGGTCAAATTCGAAGATGTCCACCAGGCCGCCGGGCAGCAGGTCGGTATCCCCCGCGTCTTCCACCCGGACCTTGCGCAGCATCTGGCGCACGATGACCTCGATGTGCTTATCGGCGATCTTGATACCGGAGGAATAGTAGGCGGACAGCACTTCCTTCAGCAGGTATTCCTGCACGGCGCGGACACCCAGGATGCGCAGCAGATCGTGGGGATTGATGGCGCCTTCGATCAGTTCGTCGCCGGCCGCCACCACGTCGCCGTCGTGCACCTTCAGCCGGGCGCCGTAATGGATCTGGTAGCTCTTCTTTTCGGTGGCGTCCTCTTCGCTGGTGACCACAATTTCCTGCTTCTTCTTGTTTTCCACGATGCTGACCTTGCCAGCGATTTCCGCCAGGGTGGCGTCGCGCTTGGGCTTGCGGGCCTCAAACAGCTCTTCCACGCGGGGAAGACCCTGGGTGATGTCGTCGCTGGTGGCAACGCCGCCGGAGTGGAAGGTACGCATGGTCAGCTGGGTGCCGGGTTCGCCGATGGACTGGGCGGCGATGATACCCACCGCTTCGCCGATGTCCACGGTGCCGCCGTGGGCCAGGTTCATGCCGTAGCACCGGGCGCAAACGCCCTGTTCGCTGTGGCAGGTAAGCACGCTGCGCACGCTCATCTTGGTGATGCCGGCGTTCTTGACCTGCTGGGCCTTGTCAAAGTCGATCAGCTCGTTCACGTGCACCAGCAGTTCGCCGGTGATGGGATGGTACACATCCTCTGCGGCGTAGCGGCCGCGGATCCGGTCGTCGATGCCCTCGATTTCGCCGATAGGCTGCACGGTGATGCCGCGCACCTTTTCGCCGCGGTTCTCGAAGCAGTCGATTTCCCGCACGATCACTTCCTGGGCCACGTCCACCAGACGGCGGGTCAGGTAACCAGAGTCGGCGGTACGCAGAGCGGTATCAGACAGGGATTTACGGCTGCCGTGGGAGGACATGAAGAACTCCAGCACGTTCAGGCCTTCCCGGAAGTTGGCGCGGATAGGCACTTCGATGGCACGGCCGGAAGGAGAAGCCATCAGGCCGCGCATACCGGCCAGCTGAGCCACCTGGCCGGCGCTGCCGCGGGCCCCGGAACCGACCATCATGCTGATGGGGTTGTAGGGGGGCAGCACTTCCATCACGCGGTTCTTCAGCCGGTTGGTGGTGTTGGTCCAGGCTTCGATGACCATGCGGTAGCGTTCTTCCTCGCTCATGGCGCCGCGGCGGTACTTCTTGTTGATGGAAGCCACCAGGTCGTCGGTTTCCTTGAGCCAGGTCTGCTTTTCCTCGGGCACGATGATGTCGCCGACGGACACCGTGATGGCGCCGCGGGTGGAATACTTGTAGCCCAGGTTCTTGATGGCGTCCAGCATGGCGGCGGTTTTGCTTTCGCCGTGAGCCCGGAAGCAGCGTTCGATGATCTTGCCGAAATCCTTCTTCACCACGTCGTGGTCGATTTCCAGCACGAACATCTCATCCATGCAGGTCCGGGGCTTGAAGCCCAAGTCCTGGGGAATGTTTTCATTGAAGATCAGGCGGCCCAGGGTGGTGTCGATCACCCGGCGCTCGGTAACGCCTTCAAAGGTCCTTTCGATACGCACCTTGATGGGGGCCTGCAGGGCGATCTGCTGGCACTGGTAGGCCATCATGGCTTCGTCCGGCGAAGCGAACACCCTTCCGGCGCCCTTGGCGTCCTCGCGCAGGATGGTCAGGTAATGGCAGCCGATGATCATATCCTGGGTCGGGCTGATGACGGGCATACCGTCCTGGGGTTTCATGATGTTGTTGGCGCACAGCATCAGGAAGCGGGCTTCCGCCTGGGCCTCCATGGACAGGGGAACGTGCACGGCCATCTGGTCGCCGTCAAAGTCGGCGTTGTAGGCGGTGCAGGCCAGGGGATGCAGCCGGATGGCCTTGCCTTCCACCAGGATGGGCTCAAAGGCCTGAATACCCAGACGGTGCAGCGTGGGCGCGCGGTTCAGAAGCACCGGATGCTCCTTGATCACGCCTTCCAGGATGTCCCACACTTCGGGCTTCACCTTTTCCACCATGCGCTTGGCGGATTTGACGTTGTGGGCCAGCTTCTGGCTCACCAGCTTTTCCATCACGAAGGGCTTGAACAGCTCCAGCGCCATGTCCTTGGGCAGGCCGCACTGATACAGCTTCAGTTCGGGCCCGACCACGATCACGCTGCGGCCGGAGTAGTCCACGCGCTTGCCCAGCAGGTTCTGGCGGAACCGGCCCTGCTTGCCGCGCAGCAGATCGCTCAGGGATTTCAGCGGGCGGTTGCCGGGGCCCGTCACTGGGCGGCCGCGGCGGCCGTTGTCGATCAGGGCGTCGACGGCTTCCTGCAGCATGCGCTTTTCATTGCGCACGATGATGTCGGGGGTGCCCAGCTCCAGCATCCGCTTCAGGCGGTTGTTGCGGTTGATCACCCGGCGGTACAGGTCGTTCAGGTCGGACGTGGCGAACCGGCCGCCGTCCAGCTGCACCATGGGGCGCAGATCCGGCGGGATCACGGGGATCACGTCCATGATCATCCATTCGGGCTTGTTCTTGCTCAGGCGGAACGCTTCCACCACTTCCAGCCGTTTGATGGCGTGGGTGCGCTTCTGGCCTTCGCCGTCCCGGTCCCGTTCCTTTTCGATCAGCTCGGCGATTTCCTTTTTCAGGGACGCGCTGAGCGCTTCCAGATCCAGCGCCAGCAGCATTTCCTTCACCGCTTCGGCGCCGATGCCGGCCTTGAAGGAGCCGCGCTCCTCCTCGGTCATGGCCATGATGGAACGGTATTTGGAATCGGTGATCAGCTCGTTGCGGCTCACCTTCGTGTTGGCCTCGTTGCCGGGATCCAGCACGATGTAGGAAGCAAAGTACAGCACCTTTTCCAGTGCCCGGGGGCTCACGTCCAGCAGCATGCCCATCCGGGAAGGAATGCCCTTGAAATACCAGATATGGCTCACCGGCGCGGCCAGCTGGATGTGGCCCATGCGCTCGCGGCGCACCTTGGCGCGGGTGATCTGCACGCCGCACTTGTCACAGACCTTTTCCTTGTCCTTGAATTTGACGCGCTTGTATTTGCCGCAGGAGCATTCCCAGTCCTTCTGGGGCCCAAAGATCCTTTCGCAGTACAGGCCGTCGCGTTCCGGCTTCAGGGTGCGGTAGTTGATGGTTTCGGGCTTGCTCACCTCGCCGTAGCTCCAGGCGAGGATCTGCTCGGAAGACGCCATGCCGATTTGGATGGAATCTAAATTCGTCAGTTCAAACATGGATTATTTTCTCCCTCCGCTTTGGCCGATGCAGTTACTCGATATCGTCGTCGTCCAGCTTGATATCATCCAGCACGTCATCCACCTCAAAATCGGCGAAATCGTCATCCAGGCTGATATCTTCGTCCAGGTCGATGTCGTCGCCTTCCGGCAGCTCGGCGGCGCCGGGCTCGAAATCTTCCTCGGGCAGGGGCTCACGGCCGGCGGGAACGGTATCGTTCATATCATCATCGTCGTCATCCAGTTCACGGATCTCGATTTCCTGATGATCCTCGCCCAGCACGCGGATATCCAGCGCCAGGGCCTGCAGTTCCTTGATCAGCACCTTGAAGGATTCCGGCACGCCGGGCGTGGGAATATTTTGACCCTTCACGATGGCCTCATAGGTCTTCACGCGGCCCACCACGTCGTCCGATTTCACGGTCAGGATTTCCTGCAGGGTGTTGGCGGCGCCGTACGCCTCCAGCGCCCACACTTCCATTTCGCCGAAGCGCTGGCCGCCGAACTGGGCCTTGCCGCCCAGGGGCTGCTGCGTCACCAGGGAGTAGGGGCCGGTGGAACGGGCGTGCATCTTGTCGTCCACCAGATGGTGCAGCTTCAGGAAATACATGATGCCCACGGTGACCGGGTTCTCGAAGGGATCGCCGGTGCGGCCGTCGTACAGGATGGTCTTGCCGTCGGGGCGCAGGCCGGCCTGCTTCAGGCATTCTTCAATGTCTTCCTTGGTGGCGCCGTCGAACACCGGGGTGGCGATGTGCCAGCCCAGGGTCCGGGCAGCGATGCCAAGGTGCACTTCCAGCACCTGGCCGATATTCATACGGGAAGGCACGCCCAGGGGGTTCAGCACGATGTCCAGCGGCGTGCCGTCGGGCAGGAAGGGCATATCCTCTTCGCGCAGGATGCGGGACACGACGCCCTTGTTGCCGTGACGGCCGGACATCTTGTCGCCCACGCTGATCTTGCGCTTCTGGGCGATATACACGCGCACCATTTCGTTGACGCCGGGAGACAGTTCATCCTTGTTTTCGCGGGTGAAAATCTTCACGTCCACGATGATGCCGCCTTCGCCGTGGGGCACCTTCAGGGAGGTGTCGCGCACTTCCCGGGCCTTTTCGCCGAAGATGGCCCGCAGCAGGCGTTCTTCCGCGGTCAGCTCCGTTTCCCCCTTGGGGGTCACTTTGCCCACCAGGATGTCGCCGCTGCGCACTTCCGCGCCGATGCGGATGATGCCGTTCTCGTCCAGGTCCTTGATGGCGTCGTCGCCCACGTTGGGAATATCGCGGGTGATTTCTTCCGGGCCCAGCTTGGTTTCCCGGGCTTCGGATTCGTATTCTTCAATGTGAATGGAAGTGTATTTGTCTTCCTTCACCAGCCGTTCGCTGATCAGCACGGCGTCTTCGTAGTTGTAGCCTTCCCAGGTCATGAAGCCGATGAGCATGTTGCGGCCCAGGCCGATTTCGCCGTTTTCGGTGGAGGGACCGTCCGCCAGCAGGTCGCCCACTTCAATGCGCTGGCCCCAGGAAACCCGGGGATGCTGGTTGATGCAGGTGCCCTGGTTGCTGCGGGCAAACTTGGTCAGGCGGTAGCTGTGCTTTTCGCCCAGATCGTCCTTGATCACGATCTCGTCGGCGTCCACGCTGTCCACCACGCCGGCGTGCTTGGACAGAAGCACCACGCCGGAGTCATGGGCGGCCTTGTATTCCATGCCGGTGCCCACGATGGGGGCTTCCGGCACCAGCAGCGGCACGGCCTGGCGCTGCATGTTGGAGCCCATCAGGGCGCGGTTGGCGTCGTCGTTTTCCAGGAAGGGGATCATGGCCGTAGCCACGGACACCACCTGCTTGGGCGACACGTCGATATAATCCACGTCCTTGGCGGGCACTTCAATGGTTTCATCGCGCCAGCGCACCACCACGCGCTCGTTGATGAAGCGGCCTTCGGCGTCCAGGGGTTCCTTGGCCTGGCCCACCTTATAGTTGTCTTCCTCGTCGGCGGTCATGTACACGATCTGGTCCGTCACCTTGCCGGTGGCCTTGTCCACATAGCGGTACGGCGCTTCGATAAAGCCGTATTCGTTGATGCGGGCATAGGTGGCCAGGGAGCCGATCAGGCCGATGTTGGGGCCTTCAGGCGTTTCAATGGGGCAGATGCGGGCATAGTGGGAATAGTGCACGTCGCGCACTTCCATGCCGGCGCGGTCGCGGTTCAGGCCGCCGGGGCCCAGGGCCGACAGACGGCGCTTGTGGGTCAGTTCCGCCAGGGGGTTGGGCTGGTCCATGAACTGGGACAGCTGGGAGGAGCCGAAGAACTCCTTGATGGCGGCGGACACGGGCCGGATGTTGATCAGTTCGCCGGGCTTGACGTCGTTGGCGTCCTGAATGGCCATGCGCTCGCGCACCACGCGCTCCAGGCGGGACAGGCCGATGCGCACCTGGTTCTGCAGCAGCTCGCCCACGGAGCGCAGGCGGCGGTTGCCCAGGTGGTCAATATCGTCGGTGGTGCCCACGCCGTAGGGCAGGCCCAGCAGGTAGCTGACGGACGCCACGATGTCGTCGATGATGATGTGCTTGGGCACCAGCTCATGCACATGCTCGGACACCACGCGGAACAGGTCTTCCTCCGCCGTGTTTTCCATCAGGGACAGCAGGGTGGGCAGGTGCACCATTTCCAGGATGCCCGCGTCCTTGGGGTTGAAGGGCAGGAAGCCGGCAGCGTCCACGAAATTGTTGCCGATGACCTTGTGCACCACGTTTTCGCACTGCAGCAGCACCACGTTCACGCCGGCGTTCTGGATCTGCTTGGCCACTTCCCGGGAAATGATGTCGCCTTTTTTCACCATGATTTCGCCGGAGGTGGGGTTCACCACGTCCTCGGCGGCCTCATGGCCGGCGATGCGGGCATACAGGCCCAGCTTTTTGTTGAACTTATAGCGGCCCACGCGCATCAGGTCATAGCGCTTGGGGTCAAAGAACAGGCTGCGCAGCAGCGCCTTGGCGCCGTCTTCGGTGGGCGGTTCGCCGGGCTTCTGGCGGCGGTAGATTTCCAGCAGGCCCTGGGTCTGGGTCTTGGTGGAGTCCGCCCGGGCGATGGTGGTCATCAGCCGTTCGTCCTCGCCCAGCAGGTCCATGATTTCCTGGTCGGTGCCGTAACCCAGCGCGCGCAGCAGCACGGTGATGGGCAGCTTGCGGGCGCGGTCGATGCGCACCCACAGGGCGTCGTTGGAGTCGGTTTCATATTCCAGCCAGGCGCCCCGGTTGGGGATGATCTGGGAGGAGAACAGGTGCTTGCCGGCCTTATCGATCTGCACGTCAAAATAAGCGCCGGGAGAGCGCACCAACTGGCTCACGATCACGCGCTCGGCGCCATTGATGATGAAGGTGCCGTGCTCGGTCATCAGCGGGAAATCGCCCATGAAAACTTCCGATTCCTTGATTTCGCCGGTTTCCCGGTTCTTCAGGCGTACGAAAACCTTCAGCGGGGCAGCGTAGGTCAGATCACGCTCTTTGCAACGCTCCACGGAATTCTTGGGCGTTCCGTCCAGCGAGTAATCGACGAATTCCAGCACCAGATTTTCGCTGTAATCGGTGATGGGAGACACGTCGGCCAGAACCTCTTTCAGATCTTCGGTCAGGAACCGCTTGTAGCTGTTCTTCTGAACCTCGATCAGGTTGGGCATGTCCAGAACCTCGTCGATGCGCGAGAAGCTCATGCGTTTGCGCAGCTTCCCCATTTGGACCTCGTGCACCATAAAAGCTATCACCCCTTTATTGCTGCCCAGCACCCAAAATGCGCAGTTTGCCCCTTCCCCATTTTCCCCGTTCCGGCCGGCTGCCGCCTGCCGATGGGCATGGTCATAGGAACGCATCTTGCGATACTGATGCAATCATAGAGTATAGCATATTGGAAACAGGCTGTCAATCATTTATTCGCATTTTTTTGAAATATTTTCACTTTTTGCTGCGGGGCACAAAAAAACGCCGCCTTCCTCCGGGCGGCGTGATCAGCAGGGGTTTCAAAAACGGAACGGTTTTACGGTTTGGGCAGCGTGTCGTCCGTGGTGAACAGGTACGCGTCGCCAAAGAGCAGGATCTGGGTCGGCGCGTAATCCTCCACGGCCTTGCTCAGGGAAAACGCCTTCTTCGTCATGCTCTTGTAGCTGCGCAGGTCCACATAGATGATTTTCCCGAAGTGCGCGGTCAAAAGGGGCTTGACGGCGTTGGTCAGCGAATTGCCGATGATCAGCAGCGTCCGGTCCTTGTGCTGTTCGCTTTCAAAGATCATCAGCCCCGCGTCGCCGCCGTAGCACTGGGCGTAATGGTTGGCGTAACGGCCCTTCTTGTACTTTCCCTTCAGGTAAATATCATAATGGTCGTAGGTCCTTTTCTTTCCATACTGATAGGCCGTGTACTGGGGAAAGGGATCGAATTTGTAAAAGGCGAAATTCTCCTTGGAAATGGGCAGCTTGATCCGGTTGGCGTAGGAGCCGTTGAAGATCTGCGGGATCTCCACCACCTCGGCGGGCACCAGCACCTCTTCCTCTTCCCCCAGCAGCAGCCGCACCACGTCCACATACCCCTGGTAGGAGCCCTTGTAGTTCCAGTGGTGATCCGTCGAATAAAAGTAATTGCAGAATTCTTCGTAAGTCGTGAATTTCAAATGATCGAAATAATCCGCGTGAACCGCTTTCTTGATATATTTGTACGCCTTTGAATTCACGCTGAACGTCCGCGCCAGGCGGTGGCTGCGGGACGATTCCACCAGGTAGACGTAAATGGGCGGCCGGTCCTCCCCCAGCCCGTCAATGGCTTCATTCAGCGCGGCCACAAACGTTTTCATTTTCTTGGTGGGATAACTCGGCGCCCGCGATACCAGCCGGTTGTCTTCCTCGATCAGGTACACGTTCATCCGCTTTTGCTGTACCATGTTCAGCGCGTTATCCTCATCAGCCGCCAGCGCGAAAATGGGCAGCTGCAGGATCAAAAGCAGCACCGCCAGCCATCGTTTCATCGGGATCCCGTCCTTTTCTTTGGCCTGAAAACGGGATCATTGTAGCATGGCGGCCGTACCGTGTCAAGAAACCCCCCGGGGAAGGCCGTTTCCCCGGCGGGAAAACGCCCCTTCCCCTACAGGTCGTCGGCGTCCTGCACCGGCTGTTCATCCTCCGGGACGCCGGTGTAGCTGCCCAGCACGTCGCTGGGCAAACGCTTGCTCACCAGCGCGAACACACCCCGGCGCTGCCAGGTCTGCGGTTTCTTTTCCATGATTTGCACGCTCCTTCCTTTCACTTTCCGGGCATATTTTGGCGCGTCCCGGGCCAATTTATGCCTGGAAGGAGTGATGAAACGTGAAAAGCATGTTCCCGGTCCTGCTGTGCGCGGCGCTGGGCGCCTGCTACCTCTGGGGCTGCGCCCTCAGCAACAAAAAAACGGGCTGCAGCAGGAAAAGACCCAGCTGACCCGGCGCTATGAGATCCTGCAGGTGCTGTATTGCCAAGCCCGGGACGCCGCCCGGGAAAAGGAAACCGCCGCGGCGGAGCACTGGTCCCGGCTGCATGCCGCGGTGGAGCAGGTGCAATCCTCCCTGGGCCTGACCGCGGAAACCGCCTCGGAGCCGGCCCCCGGCCAGGAGGAGCCCGCCGATCAGCCGCTGTTCCTGCTGCCGCGGGAGCCCCAGGAAACCGCCGTGCCGCAGGGGCAGGAAGCGCCTGAAAGCACGGAAGAACCGCCGATTCTGCCCAACGAACCGTCAGACGCGCCGGACGCAGCGGAAGAGGCTCCGGAAGCAGACCCCGACGATACGCAGGAAGAGCAGGCGGAACAGGAACCGGACGGGGTCCTGCCGCCGGAGGAAGAAGACGTTCCCCAGGGCTGAAGGGAGCCTGCCCATCCCGGCAGAATAAAAAGCGGCGCCCCGCTGATCAGAGCAGGGCGCCGCATCGTTTTGTTCCGGAATCACACCGGCATGGTGTCGTCGGCTTTGTTGTACGCCGCGGGATCCGCCTTCAATTGCTGCGCCTGGCGCCACTGGAAGAACTTGGTGGCCACCTGGGGGAACAGCGCGTAGGACAGCACGTCCTCATCCTGCTGGCTGTACTGCTGGATCTCCTTGCGGTAGTTTTCCAGCTCGGGGGCGATGTCGTCGGCAGGGCGGTAGGTGATCACCTTTTCGTCGCCGATGCACTTTTTGCGCACGTCCTCATTGACGGGGGCAGGCAGCCGGCCGTATTCGCCTTTCAGCAGGCCCTTGCTTTCCTTGGTCACCATCTTGTAGCGTTCGCCGCCCAGCACGTTCATCACGGCCTGGGTGCCCACGATCTGGCTGGTGGGGGTCACCAGGGGCGGATAGCCGAAGTCCTTGCGCACCCGGGGCACTTCCTCCAGCACGGTGTAGTATTTGTCCATGGCGTTGGCCTGCTTGAGCTGGCCGATCAGGTTGCTCAGCATGCCGCCGGGCACCTGGTACTGCAGCGCCTTGGCGTTGACGGACAGCACCTTGTCCGGATCGCGCCATCCGTCCTTGGTCAGCCTTTCCGCCACGCCGCGGAAATGCTCGGCCAGCTCGGCCAGCAGGTTTTCGTCCAGGCCGGTGTCGTATTCGGTGCCCTTCAGCACGGCCACCAGGGATTCGGTGGCGGGCTGGCTGGTGCCGCCGCCCAGGGGCGACAGCGCCGTGTCCACCACGTCCACGCCCGCTTCGATGGCTTTCAGGATTGTCATGGCGCCGGTGCCGGCGGTGTTGTGGGTGTGCAGCACGATGGGCAGCTTGGTGTTGGCCTTCAGCTTCTTCACCAGGGAATAGGCGTTGAAGGGCAGCAGCAGGCCGGCCATGTCCTTGATGCAGATCAGGTCCGCGCCCATGGCCTCGATGTCCTTCGCCAGCTTCACGAAGTACTCTTCCGTGTGCACGGGCGAGGTGGTGTAGCTCATGGCCACTTCCGCCATGCCGTTGTACTTCTTGGTGGCCTTGACGGCGGTTTCCATGTTGCGCAGGTCGTTCAGGGCGTCAAAGGTGCGGATGATGTCGATGCCGTTGTCGATGGACTTTTTCACGAAGTAATCCACCACGTCGTCGGCATAGTGCTTGTAGCCCAGGATATTCTGGCCGCGCAGCAGCATCTGCAGCTTGGTGTTGGGCAGGGCCTTGCGCAGTTGACGCAGCCGGTCCCAGGGATCCTCGTTCAGGAAGCGCAGGCAGCTGTCAAACGTGGCGCCGCCCCAGCATTCCAAAGAGAAATATCCCACTTTATCCAGCTTTTCACAAGCGGGCAGCATTTCATCCAGCCGCATGCGCGTGGCCGCCTGGGATTGATGCGCATCCCGCAGGATGGTATCGGTAATTTGTACTTTCGCCATAATCATTCTCCTTCACGTTTGCCTGGAAATATGATTGAGTAAGTTTTCCGGGGCGCCGCCCCGGACCCCGGCAGGGGGATGATCCCCCTGCACCCCGCGCCTGCGTTTGAAGCCTGGATGATCCCTCCGGCGGCCTCCCGCTGACGCCTGAAACCCGGACCGGTTGGCTTGCCGCTTTCGGGCACGGCGGCTTTGCCGCCAGCCGGTGCGCCCAGCGCACCGGGGAAAACGGTGAAAATCACCGGGGAGAAAACCTGTTTTCTCCACCGGGATTTACTCCGTTTTCCTTTTGCCCGAAAGCCCCGGCTTCTGCGTACCCCGCGCAGCACGCGGATGGTGTTGGCATCCCACGCCGCGCGGTATCGCGATGTACGGGTCCAGGGTGGTGACCACCCTGGTTCGGGGGTACGGGGGCTGAAGAAGCCCCCGCTTCGTTATCAGCCGAACATGCTCAGCAGCACGCCGGCCGCGATGGCGGACCCGATGACGCCGGCCACGTTGGGGCCCATGGCGTGCATCAGCAGGAAGTTGCCGGGGTTTTCTTTCTGACCCACCACCTGGGAAACACGGGCGGCCATGGGCACGGCGGACACGCCGGCGGAACCGATCAGGGGGTTGATCTTGCCGCCGGACAGCTTGTTCATCAGCTTGGCCAGCAGCAGGCCGCCCGCGGTGCCGCAGCCGAAGGCCACCACGCCCAGCACGATGATTTCAATGGTCTGCAGCCGCAGGAAGGTGGAGGCGGTGGCGGTGGCGCCCACGGTGATGCCCAGGAAGATGGTGACGATGTTCATCAGCTCGTTCTGGACCGTCTTGTTCAGGCGTTCCACCACGCCGCATTCCCGCATCAGGTTGCCCAGCATCAGGCAGCCCACCAGGGGGGTCGCCGAGGGCAGCAGCAGGCTGACCAGGATAGTGACCACGATGGGGAACAGCACCTTTTCGGTGTGGCTGACGGGGCGCAGCTGCTCCATCACGATCTGCCTCTCCTTCTTGGTGGTCAGGGCCTTCATGATGGGGGGCTGGATCACGGGCACCAGGGCCATGTAACTGTACGCAGCCACGGCGATGGGGCCCAGCAGATGGGGCGCCAGCTTGCCGGTGAGCCAGATGGCGGTGGGGCCGTCGGCGCCGCCGATGATGCCGATGGCGCCGGCCTCACTGGGGGTAAAGCCCAGCAGGGAAGCACCCACAAACGTCAGGAAAATGCCCAGCTGGGCAGCAGCGCCCAGCAGCAGCGTCTTGGGATTGGCGATCAGGGGCCCGAAATCGGTGCCCGCGCCCACGCCGATGAAGATCAGGCAGGGATAGATGCCCAGCTTCACGCCCAGGTACAGGTAGTCCAGCAGGCCGGGGCTGATGGTCTGCCCGGCAGAGGCCAGGGCGGTGCCCACGGCGGAGTACACAGTGCCGTCGCTGATAAAGGCGGCGGAATCCTTGATGATGATGGGCACGTTCTGGGCCAGGATGGTGACGCCGTCCTCGGCGATCAGCTGGCCCAGGGCGTTGAGCTGGGCGCCCAGGGAATACGAGGAAGTGATCTGGCCGATGACATTGCCGTTGATCAGCACGGCGCCGGCGTTGTTCACCACCAGCGCGCCCTGGCTCACCAGCTCATCCAGATTCTTCAGATTGCTGGAATCAATCAGGATGGCCCCGCCAAACAGGCTCCAGTTGGCATGGCCGCCGGCGAACAGCGCCTCGTGGTACACTTCGCTGCCCAGCAAATTGGTCAGCAGCATGCCGAAGGCGATGGGCAGC